>DBTJ01000130.1:45516-81057 GCA_002306985.1 Verrucomicrobia bacterium UBA1319 | reverse complement strand
ACCGTCGACACCCAATAACCGCGTGTCCAGAAATGCTGGCCTACGAAGCTCCTTCGTTTTCCTCCATAGGTCCGCGCAGTGTGAATGGCACTCTTGCCTTTCAAGTAGCCCAGCACCTGCGATACCGAGTACTTGGGTGGAATTGAGAGCAACAGATGCACGTGATCGACCATCAGATGCCCCGCCTCTATTTTGCATTCCTTTTGCTGCGCCAATTCACGGAATACGGTTCCCAGACGTTTTCTTAACGATCCGTAAAGTGCCATTCGCCGGTATTTCGGTATGAACACAACAGGGTATTTGCATTCCCACTTCGTATGGTTGAGACTTTGATATTCATTCATGATTTGAGTTTCCTATTGATGACCTTGAGCGGTTCACAACTTGGATCCTCAATGGACTCCCGGAGTTGTCAAACTCTGGGAGTCTCCCCGGCAAAGCCGGGGGGGTTCCCGTTCATCTAAGAATATTTACAAAGAAATAACCGGCGGGTGGAAAGACAAATCGGGAAAGCTCCTTGGCCATCAAGCGGCGCACTAGGTGGGGGCTTTGCCAGCCGGAGGTAACGCACTTTACCTCGACGGCCACGCGACCACTGGGTCAATTTCAACACCATGCGCATCCGGACCGATGACAACTCCAGCGGCAATCCCGCGTTTTGGTGGTAAGCAAGTCACTTCGCGCTTGAGTCCATCGCGAGCATTCGGATAGCGTAGCTGACATCCAGCATATGTTTTCAACGCCACCGCCACGATTCGCGGGCGACCTATGGGGTTGGCCATGAGCTGGTACGCAAACCAAAACCCATTACGCTCTATATGCCAAAAATAGCCATGCTCGGCGCGGGCAGCCTGATTTTCTGCAAAACCCTCATCAACGATTTTCTGGCCACTCCAGCCCTGCGGGACAGCGAGCTATGCCTGATGAGCATTACGCGTCCCAAACTCGATAAAATGGAGACTTTTGTCCGCCGGATGATCGCCGAAAACCATACTCAGACCAAAGTATGGTCTACTTTGGACCGGCGTGAAGCATTGAAAAACGCCGACTACGTAATCGTAATGATTCAGGTCGGAGGCATTGAGGCGTTCAAGATCGATTACGAAATCCCCCTGCGCTACGGGGTCGACCAGTGCGTGGCGGATAGCCTCGGACCAGGCGGCGTGTTTCGCGGTTTGCGCACCATTCCCGTGTTAATCGAGATCGCCCGTGAAATGGAGGAGCTATGCCCAAACGCGCTCTTGATCAACTACGCCAACCCCATGGCGGCCAATTGTTTCGCGCTGGGCCGCGCCGCCGCGAACATCCAATCCATCGGCCTTTGCCACGGGGTGCAGACCACGCTGGATTTGATCAGCCGTTACGTGAATGTGCCCAAGGACCAAATCGATTACCTTTGCGCCGGCATCAACCACATGGGGTGGTTTCTTTCCTTGCATGACCGCCGGGATGGGCACGACCTTTATCCGTTATTGCGGGAGAATTGCGAAAAACCGGAGTACTATCACCATGAGAAAGTCCGGGCGGAAGTCATGCGTCATTTCGGATATTTCATGACCGAGAGCACCGGCCACCTTTCCGAATACGTACCCTGGTTCCGCAGTCATGAACGATCGCTCAAACAGTATTGCGATCTGCCTTCCTTTGGCGGTGAAACGGGCGCCTATTACAATTACTGCGCGATGATCGCCAAGAAGTATGCCGAAGTGGATTATCTGACCTTGGAAAGCCCCAAAATCACCCGGCGCAGTGTCGAATATTGCTCGTATATCCTGGAAGCGCGCGAAACCGGGGTACCCTTCAAATTGAATGGCAATGTGCGCAACGATGGGTATATCACCAATTTGCCCGCCGGCTGTTGTGTGGAAGTGCCCGTTTATGTCGATCGCCTGGGATTACATCCCCTGCGGGTGGGCGCCCTGCCCCCGCAATGCGCGGCGTTGAATCAGTCCAACGTGAGCGTTCAAACGCTGGCTGTGGAAGCCGCGTTCACCGGCGATCCCGAATACGCCATGCAAGCCATCGCCATGGACCCGCTCACCTCGGCCGTCTGCACGTTGGCCGAAATTCGCGAGCTGGTCGCGGAAATGCTCGCAGCCCAACGCGCTTGGCTACCCCGGTTCGCCGGCAAAACCATTGCCCGCAAGGCGGCCATCCAGATTCCGGAAAAACTTGAGCCCGTCGAAGTGCCCTTGGATCCCGCCCTGGCCATCGCCAATCGGTTCGGTACCCTGGCGACGCAAAAAACCCATTAGTGACGGCTCCTGCCAGCGAGGCGACCGCCGATAAACCCGCCGCTCGAATTAGGTAAGGATTGCCAGGATAACTGTTTTGGCCTAACTTTAGGTCCTATGAGTTCCAAAACAAAATCCACGATCAAAAAGCTCAATATCCATGGCCAGCCATCCTGGCGTTTTGCGTCGGACAAGGTCGAGGCTTTCCTCACCGAATTGGGCGGGGAACTCGGTCCCATAGCCTTTAATTTAAAGGGAAAACAAATCCAGCCGTATTCAATCGCCCCGTGGGCGGAAGAAAAGGAGGCGGCCGAGTTGATTCCCATCCTCCAGGCGTTGCGCGGCGATTTTTTCTGCATGCCGTTCGGGGGCAACGCCACCCCGTGGCGAGGCGAGAAACATCCGGTGCATGGCGACACCGCTAACATGATTTGGCATTTGGAATCGATCAGCGAGCAAGCCGGCCGGGTTTGCTTGCACGCCAGCATTGAAACCCAGAGTCGGCCCGGACGCGTCGATAAACGCGTTTTTCTTAAAACCGGACAGACAGCGGTTTATTCCCAGCATACGCTGACCGGGCTGAAGGGACCGATGAATCTTGGTCACCATCCCATGCTACATTTCCCCGATGAGCCGGGCTGCGGAGTGATCTCCACCAGTCCGTTTCTCTACGGCCAAGTATTCCCCGAAGCCTTCGAGCGACCCGAGAACAAGGGCTATAGCTGTCTGTTGCCCGGAGCGGAATTCACCTCGCTCGCCGAGGTGCCCATGGCCAATGGGGGCAAAGCGGATTTAACGCGTTATCCCGCCCGCCGCGGCTATGAGGATTTGATTACCCTGGCGAGCGATCCTTCCCTGCCTTTTGCCTGGACGGCGGTAACTTTCCCTAAACCACGCTACGTGTGGTTCTCCCTGAAAGACCCCCGCATTCTGCGTGAAACCGTCTTTTGGATCTCCAATGGCGGCCGCTACTACGCGCCCTGGAGCGGGCGCCATACTAATGTCATGGGACTGGAAGAGGTCACCACCTATTATCCCTACGGGCTGGCTGAATCCGCCCGGCCCAATCCGCTCTCCAAAAAGGGTTTCCCAACAGTCCTGCAACTGAGCGCCAAACAGCCGCTCGTGGTTCCTTACATCATGGCTATGGCCGCCGTGCCCGCCGGCTTCGGCCGGGTCAAAGACATCGTCCCCACGCGCGATAATCAAGCGGTCCAATTGAAATCCGACTCGGGCAGCTCGGTTACCGTTCCCTTATGCCTGGACTTTCTGCAAGCTTCCGCGGGCTGGCCGTGAGAAGGCTTGGTTCGAAACGAACCAACCGGTTTGCGTTTATCATCACGAATCGAAGCAGCCGGCCACTCAGCCCGGGCGCGCCCATGAATGCCTGCCTCCTGAAATTCGCCACCTGGGCCTTAGCGCTGGGTATCGGCGGTCTGTGGGGTGTTTGCCATGCCACCACAAACACCGTAACGGAACCGCTGATTCTGGCGCCGGCGATCATTCACCGGGCTCTGGAAAAAGCGCTAGCCATGGAAAAATCCGAGGAGCGCTCCCAGTACGTGTTTCTCCTGACGACCAGCGTCGAAGATCTGGATCCCCGGGGCAAAGCCAAAAACCGCAAAGAAAAGGTCTATGAAGCGCGAGTCAATGAAGGCTGGACGGCCCTAAAACTATTGCGAATCAACGGCCAGGATTTGACCCCGGCCCAACTTCGGCGCGAGGAAGAAAAAGATTTGCGCGTGCGCCAGCAAGCCACGCAGTCCTCGTCGTCGCTCGGCAGTGATCGGCGAGAAAATTTTTTCACCCCTGAGTTAACCCGGCGCTACCGCTTCAAGCTGCTGGGCCATGAAGTCATTCAAGGCCGCACGAATTATGTGCTGGAGTTTTATCCCCGGGGCAACGACATGCCCATGAAAGCGGCCCCCGACCGGCTGTTAAACCAGATGTCCGGCACCCTTTGGATCGACGCGCGGGATTTGGAAGTCGCCAAGGCGGATTTCCAATTGAATGGCGAGGTACATCTTTGGGGCGGAATCCTGGCGTCCTTGAAAAAAATGGAGTGCCACCTGGTGCGCACTCGGGTCGCCGAAGGTATCTGGTTCAACCAAAGTTTCGACGCCTTTCTCGAAGGCCGCAAACTGGCGGACCCCTTTCATATGCACGCGCAGTCCACCTCGACCCAATTCAAGCGGCAGCCGAGCGAACCGCCAAAATTGGAGAAACCGGAATAACACGGTCTCAAGTTTCGGCGGCCAGACGCCCCTCAATTCGCTGGATTGCCCATGCGGCATGTTCCGCCACCAAAGGCTCGGCGGAAGCGCGGGCTTGAGCAAGCGCGGGCAAGGCCTCCGCTCCCGCGCCGTTGCCCAACGCCACGCACACGTTGCGCAGAAAACCCTTCCACTTGGCCCGTAAAATGGGTGTATCCCGAAAGCGACGCTTAAACTCCGGTTCACTCAGCGCGAGCAGAGTCGGCAAGGCCACCGTTCCCGGCGCCACTTGCCGGCGCAAGATGCGGCCCTCCCGGGCAAATCGGTTCCACGGGCAAACGTCCAAACAATCATCGCAACCGAAGATGTGATTCCCGATCAACGGGCGCAGTTCCGCCGGGATGGGGCCTTTATTCTCGATGGTCAAATAGGCGATGCAACGGCGGGCATCCAAATGGAACGGGGCGGGCAAAGCGCCGGTCGGGCAAGCCGCCAGACACCGCGCGCAATTGCCGCAATGATTCACCTCGGGGGGATCCGGCTCGAATTCCAAGGGAGTCAAAACCGCCGCGATGAAAAACCAATTACCCAAATCGCGGCCGATCAAATTAGTATGCTTCCCAATAAACCCCAAGCCGGCGCGTTGCGCCAAATCGCGTTCCATCAACGGCCCGCTATCCACCAGCGCCAGCGAGCCGCCGGCCGTTCCCCCGCCCTCATCAATAAATCGCGCGAGGCTTGCCAGGGGACCATTTAACAGTTCGTGGTAATCCTGGAATCGCGCATAACGCGCTATTTGGCCGCCTGCGGTAAGGGACCGCGCCCCGCCCCACTCCCCCCCGACATCGGGCGAAAGATCTTTTGTCCCATGGTAGCTGGCGGCTAACAGCACAATAGTGCGGACCGACGGCAAGACCTGGCGCGGATCGCACCGAAGTTCTTCCTGGCGCGCGAGCCATTGCATCCCGGCGTGGAACCCTTGCGCGAGCCACCGCCGGAAAAACGCCGCGTGCGGCGGCGCCTCGGCGGTGGTAAAACGGCAAGCATCGAAGCCCAAATCCAAGGCGACCGCGCGCACCCGTGCTTTCGTCAAATTGGGCATCATGCGCTCGGATGGCTTTTCACGGCCTGCAAAAAGTGCTGCACCACCTGTTGCGAGACCCGGATCAGAGGCCGCCACTCGGCATCGACCAAAACATCCGCTTGCCGATACACCGGTCGGCGCGCCTCCAATAACCGCCGAATCTTTCCCAGGGGATCCGGATCTTTGAGCAAAGGCCGGTTGCCGTTGCGCTTGGCCCGATTCCAAATGGCCTCGGGGGACGCCCAAAGGCAAACGACCAGCGCGTGTTTCTTGAGTTCCGCCAAATTCTCCGGGTTCGCTCCCAAGCCGCCGCCGGTGGCAATCACCGACCGTCGGTATCCCGCCAACTCCTGAACCAAGGTCGACTCATATTGCCGAAACCAAGCCTCGCCTTGCTCGGCGAAGATTTGGGGTATGGATTGGTTTAGCCGGCTTTCGATCCAGGCGTCCGTATCGATAAAATCGAATCCTAGCCGCTGGGACGCAATCCGGCCCACGGTAGTTTTCCCCGTGGCCATGAAACCAATCAAAACCAAATTATGAATCTCGCGTCCCAAAAGCATTCCCTTTGAATAACCGCAAAAAGCCGATTCGACAAGGGTGGAAGGACCACGCCGAGGCGGCGAACATTGGCGGGCCTTGGGGTATTGCCCGCGAACGTCCGGTGGCAAGCCGCCCCAGCCGTTGGTTCACGTGTCACGAATTTAACCGCTGAGCGGCATGAGCATGACGGCGGGCCATCAAGGCACCACAGTCATAGAGCATGCCTACTACGATTCCAACGGTACCACTAGCCACATTAAGCCCGCATTAAGATCATCGCCTTTGTTCGATCTCCCGCCACCGGGGCGGTGAGCCGGCAAAACGCGGCGGTAACCACCGGATCAGGCATCCCGCCAGAATTTATTGGCGATCCACACGGTTATTGCCTGCATACAAACCACGATCGCCACACATCCCGCCCAGCCAGCCTGACGCCAGAGAAAACCGGGCATGATCGAGCCCGCGAATCCGCCAAAATAATAACACGAAACATAGAGCCCCGTGGCGGAAGATTTGGCCTGAGCCGCCGCCCGACCCACGTGACTCGATGCGGCGGATTGGCAGGCAAACGCGCCGGTCGCGCCCAAGACCAGGCCCACGATAACCACGGGCACGCGGGGCACCAACGTAAGGAGGGCGCCGCAGGCGGCGATGGCCGCGGCGGCCATGAGAGTCCGCCGGAAACCAAAACGGTCGAGCGCCCAACCCGCGCCCGGAGTCACCGCGCCGCCAATTAAATAAACGCCAAAAATGGAGGCCAACGCGGCGGGTCCCAAAAGGAACGGCGGATCGGCGAGGTAAAAATTGACATACGTGAACACGGCCACCAGCGAGAAGAGCACATTAAATCCGGCGGCGTAAGTGGCCAGCAAACGCGGATTGCGCGCGTGGGAGCGCATCGAGCGCAACGAGGCGGCCGCATTGTTTTGCGGGACGAACCGTGTGGATCGAGGCAACAGCCACCACGTCGCCAGCGCCAAAACCAAAGTTCCCGCGCCGAGCACGATAAACACCGCTTGCCAGCCCCAGTGGCTGACCACCACCCCCGCCGTGAACCGCCCGGTAAATCCGCCCACCACGGTGCCACTGACGTAAGTCGCCATGGTCGAACCCGTCAAATGCTTTGGGGATTCCTCACTGATATACGCCATGGCCACGGCAATAATGCCCGGCACCAGCAAACCCTGCAAAAAACGCCAGACGATCAATTGTCCCAAATTAGCCGCGGTCGCCGCCAAGACCGTAGGCAACACCAAACCCAGCATCGCGGCCACAATCACCCGCTTGCGCCCCAAAGTATCCGCCACCACACCCACCAGCGGCGCCGCCAACGCCACCGCCAACACGGGTCCGCTGACCGTTAAACTGACCCATAATTCGGAGGCGTGAAACAATTCCCTAAACCGGGGCAATAACGGCTGGGTGGCGTACACATTGAGGAAGGTGCCAAACCCCATGATAAACAAAGCCGTCAATAAACCCAGCCGCCCTTTGGCTTCAACGGCCGGCACCGCACCTTCCCGGGTCGAGCCCGGCAACACTGGAACTAAAACCGCATTCGTCGCACTCACAATCCGCGTCTCTTTCTTAAAATTCCGTCCGGCCTCCAGGCTCGGACACAAGGTCGCCCCCGCATATTCAGGCTAAGGCGCGACTATTAAGATGTCCAATATATTAGACATGATGCATTAATACGTAATGAATATCATACCCCGACTTGACTTTGGAAAAAGCGGGGAGGCAAACAGGTTAGGCGGGCGGCCCCGGGCGTTTCAACCCCATGCGTTTGATACGGGAGACCAAGGTGGTGGGTTTCACGCCCAAAAGCTCGGCCGCCCCTCCGGGGCCATGAATTTTCCAGCCGGTGCTTTCGAGCGCCGCCTCCACATTAGCGCGCTCGCGCGCGGCCCATTCGCGCTCGCTGAGAATCGCGGCGGGCTCGGCCGAAGGCGCCGAGGGCGCGGGGGCGGAAAAATTTATGGGGCCCTGCCCCGCGATGTCGATTTGCAAGCTGCCCCCCTGGGCGAGAATGGCGGCCCGCTCGATTACATTTTGCAGTTCGCGCACGTTGCCGGGCCAGTCATAATTTTGCAGCAGGCGGGCTTGGGTTTCGACGATCCTTAACGGAGCTAGCTTTAACCGTTGAACGGCTAGCTCGAGGAAATAGTCCGCGAGCAGCGGAATATCCTCCCGGCGGGCGCGCAAGGGGGCGACCACGATCGGGAAAACATTAAGCCGGTAGTAAAGATCCTGGCGAAAGCGCCCGGCGGCAACTTCGGCCTGCAGTTCCCGATTGGTGGCGGCGATAATGCGCACATCCACACTGCGCGTTCGTTCCTCCCCGACCCGTTCGTATTGTTTTTCCTGCAGCACCCGGAGAAATTTACTTTGCAGTTCCCAGGGAATTTCTCCCACCTCATCTAAAAAGAGGGTGCCACCGCTGGCCGCCTCGAATCGGCCGGCGCGATCCTTAACCGCGCCGGTGAAAGCACCTTTGACGTGTCCAAAAAACTCGCTTTCGAACAATTCGCGCGGTACCGAGGCGCAATTGACCCGGATGAGCGGCTGTTCATGGCGGCGGCTGCGGCGATGCACTTCGCGCGCCACCAATTCTTTGCCCGTGCCTGATTCGCCCTGGATCAGCACCGTAGCCTCGGTCGGCGCGACCATGTCGATTTGGCGGAGGACTTGCCGCCAAGCCGGGCTGTTGCCAAGCATCTGGCCGAAGGCTTTTGCCTCGCGAACTTCTTCCCGCAAATAACTGTTCTCTAACTCCAAACGAGCCCGCAAACGCTCGATTTCCTCGAACGCCCGCGCGTTCACCAGCGCCGCCGCAATGGAATCCGCCAGAATGCGCACCCAGGCGGGACCTTCCTCCGTGGTGGGAATGCGAGTAAAGAGCGCCAGCACACCTAAAACCTGGCCATCGTGCATGATGGGTTGCGCATCGAATCCGCGTATATTTTCGGCGGGCATCCAATCGGGATGCTTCGGCCAGGCAGCGTCTTCAGCGATGTTTGTAATGACCAAGGGTTGGCCCCTGGCCGCTACCCAACCGATTTTGCCCTCGCCAATGGGAATGCGGCGATACCAGCCATCCAAACGCTTCCACCCCTCCGCATCCGCCTCTCCGGCCCGGCCCGCGCTCGCCACCAAATGCAAGCAGTTGCGCCGATCTCCACAATCAGGGCAGGCGGGACAAGTAGCGCAGAGATCGCCCCGATCCACCACCCAAACCCGGGCTAAGGCCACATGCGGTCGCTTAACCATGCGGGTGACTACGCGCTGCATCAACTCTCCGAGGGAACGGATTTGAGCCATTTCCAGCAGCAACGCTTTCAGCGAGTCGTATTCCGGACGATAATTGGCGTCCAAATTCACGCCGCGAACGTATCGCAAAGCAGTCTGTTGGGCAACTCAGCAAAAAAGCCGGTCCGCCCGGCGTCCGGACAACCGGGACCAGCCAGGGGGAAGCTTTTTTTTCGATCGTTGGAGGTTTTACTTAAGTCACTGGTTTATTATACCGACATACTATCGAGGAGCGTCTCTGTTCAGGGCTAGGAGGAACGCATCGCATGGCAGAGGACGGGGAAACCGGCCCTATCGCACCCCACCCAGCGCCTGCCGATATATTTTGGCGCCAGAGGTTTGAAACCGCATTGAGCGTTACGATCGTGAGCGCACACCGAGGAGGCTTGAAACTATGATGTGGGAATTACTTCTGCATCAGTGGGATACCCTCATTTTTGCCATCAGCCTAGTCGGGCTGTGGCGAGCCCTGCCCCGCGCGTGGCCAGCGCGAGGAAAGCCACCGCACCCTCAACTCCCCTTTCACCTATTAGGCCGCTTCGAACTAAAAGGCCGCTGGCTCAATGGGTTATCGTTATTGTTTTTGCTTGGAGCCTTGGGTGGAAGCCTTTGGCTCACCAAATGGATGGGCCGACGGGAGGCGGACCGCCAATACGCTTCGTTAGCGGCCATCGCCCGCCGGAACGCCGAAGTCGTCAATCCCGGGCTGATTAAAGACCTGAATAATCCCGCCACCGATTCCGCCAAAGCCAGCTATTCAAGATTGAAACGCCAGTTTCAAGCGATGAAAAAGGGTTGGCCGGAAATTCGCTCGCTCTATTTGATCAAAAAAAACGGCAGTCATAGTCTGTTGCTGTTGGATTCCTTCGTTCCGGGAGACCCAGACAATGCCCCGCCAGGCGATATTCTAGATCCACTGGCTTGGGAACAACCGCACGTTTCCGGCCCCTATCGCAATCATCTGGGCGAGTGGGTTTCGGCTTTTTATCCGGTGCGCGACCACCAAAGCGGGGAAGTTCTGGCCTTACTGGGAGTCGATCAAGCGGGCGGAGTGTTTGAGCGGGCCGTGGCGCTGGAAAAACTAAAACAGCTTGCCGCCAGTTTTACTTTACTCCTGGCGGCGTGGTTGGGCGCGCGTTGCCGGCTGCAATTCCAGCGTTTTGTAGGGAATGGCTTGGACGCCTCAAAAACGGGCGTTTTACTGCGCTGGGGACCGGCCGGCGCGGTGGGGCTGGCGGGGTTGACGTTGACCTGCGTCGTCTTTTGGGAAGCGCGCCGGAATGCGCTAGCCACTTTCGAAACGGCCTTGCAAGCGCACGCGGGGGATCGGGCCGAATTGGTGTTTCAATCCGCCAAACGCCTGCTGGACAATCTTGACAGCGTAAGGCGATTCATGGAAGGCGCGGGCACCGTGAACCGCGACCAGTTCAACAAGTTTGTCGAACCCATCGCACTGCAACTGCCGGTGGAAGTCTTGGGGTGGAGCCCCCGGGTGAAAGCCGGCGATCGGATGGCTTTTGAAGCCGAAGTTCGGCAAGCCGGCTGGCCCCAATATCAGATCACCGAATCGAAACCCCCGAACATGCGGGCGGCGGCGCGCAACCGCGACGAATTTTTTCCCAACCGCTTTCTGGAACCTACGCCGCCTAACGTCACGATGCTCGGGTATGATTTAGCGTCCGATCCCATTCGCCGGGCGGCCCTGGATAAGGCGCGCGACTCGGGCGTCCTGGCGGCTTCCAGCCCGGTCCAATTGTTGCGCGGCACCGGGGATCTGACCGGTTTCGTATTCGTCGCTCCCGTCTACACCGGCAATCCAGACACGGTGGCGGAGCGCCGGAAGCAATTGCGAGGTTATGTGCTAGGCGTATTCCGGACGCAAAAAATCGTGGATTCCGCCTTGCTGTCCATGCCCAAAAATGATTTGGCGATTTTATTGGAGGATCTGGCCGAACCCGAAGATAATAAATGGCTCTATCGGAACGAAGCCGGCTCCCAGGTTCAAACCGATCCGCTCGCGCGTTTCCAAAAACCGTTTGAGATGGCGGGTCGGGATTGGATGATGACCATTCTGCCCACCCGCTCGTTTATCCGCGCGCAGCTTTCGCGAAGCTATTACTGGGTCGCCCCGATGGGCTTAGTGATCACTTTGCTCCTGGGTCTATATCTGAATCGCCTGGCCACCGGCCGCGTGGACGCCGAACTACTGACGCGCAAACGGACAGCCGAGCTGAACCGCGAACGCCAGCGCCTCAATGTGACGTTGCGCTCGATTGGCGACGGCGTGATCGTAATCGATGCCTTGGGCCGGGTTACGTTACTCAACGCCATGGCCGAGACCCTCACTGGTTGGACGGAAAGCGAAGCGAAAGGCCGGCAGGTGGAAGAAGTCTTGCCCTTGGCTAACGCTAAATCTGGCGCCGCCATCGAAAACCCGGGCCGGGCTGTGTTGCGAGATGGCAAGCCCTTCGGCATCGCCAACCATATCCTGCTGAACGCCCGCAATGGCGCGACGCGGGACGTGGCGGACAGCGCCGCTCCCATCCGCAGTCCCGACGGCACCCTGCTAGGGGTGGTGTTAGTGTTTCGCGACATGACCGAGGATAGCCGGGTGCGCCAGCAAATCCGGCAATTAGTCAAAGAACAAAGAACCATTCTTGACTCCATTGCCATTGGCGTGAGTTTCCTAAAACAGCGAAAAATCCAGTGGTGCAATCCCGCCCAACTAAAGTTGTTCGGTTATACCGTGGAGGAACTTCTGGGAGCGGATTCCTCCGCTTTTTACGCCGGCGAGGAAACCTGTCGGCAAGTGGGTAAGGAGGGTTACGCCAAACTGGCGACGGGGGAGACCTACCAAATCGAAGCCCTCATGAGGCGCAAGAATGGGAGTGTGTTTTGGTGTAATTTGACTGGCCGAGCGGTGAATCCGGAAATCTTGAACGAGGGTTCGATCTGGATGCTGGAGGATATCGACGCCCGGCGGCAAGCCGAAGACGCGTTGAGAGTAAGCGAGGAAAATTTCGCGGCGGCTTTCAAGTCCAACCCGTCGCTGATGTCGATTTCAACCGTCGAAAACGGGCGTTTCATTGAAATCAACCAGTCTTTCATGGATACCCTCGGTTATTCCCGGGACGAAATCATCGGTCGAACCTCCCATGAGTTGCGCATGTGGGAGAAGCCGCAAGACCGCGCCGCCATGACCCGGCTTTTGGAAACGCAAGGCTTCATCAGCCAGCTGGAAATGAAAATTCGCCGCAAGGATGGAAATTATCGCATCGGACTCCTTTCGGTCCAGATTATCCGCTTGCGTGGCCAGGATTACCTTTTGGCCGTGTTCAACGATATCACGGAACGCAATCGCGCGGAAGACGCCGCCCGGCGGGAAAACGCCAAGTTATCGGCGATGATCGCCGGCATGGAGGAGGGCATCGTCTTCGCCAACGCGGATGGCGTTATTGAGGAAGTGAACGACTTTTTCTGTCGGTTCCTGGGCGCCGACCGGGCCAAAGTACTCGGGCAACCGATCGAGTCTTGTCATGTTGCCCCGTTTGCAAACGGGATCCATGCGTTGGTGGAACGTTTCAAGGAGAATCCAGGATCGGTTCCCTGGATACGGCAGCGCCCGTTCGGCTCGGCGGAAGTTATCTTCCGGGTCCAGCCCATCTATCGCGATGGCCGCTACGATGGGGTGTTGGTCAATGTCATCGACGTCACCGAACTAGTGCGGGCACGGCGGGAGTTGGAAGCGAATAATCTCCGGCTGAAGGAAGCCATCGGTGAAGCCCGGGAACTGGCCATCAAAGCCGAGCAAGCCAGCTTGGCTAAAAGTGAATTTCTGGCGAACATGAGCCATGAGATCCGCACGCCCATGAACGGCGTGGTGGGCATGACTAGCCTGCTGCTGGACACCCAACTCACGCCCGAACAAAGCAAATACGCGCAAATCGCGCGTTCCAGCGGCGAGTCGCTGCTCAGTCTCATTGACGATATCCTGGATTTCTCAAAAATCGAGGCGCGCAAATTGACGCTCGACAAGGTGGATTTCGATCTGCGCGCGCTGCTCGAAGACATTGCCGAAATGCTGGCCCACCGGGCTCATGTCAAAGGCCTGGAACTGGGTTGTCGGCTCGTTCCCGGCACGCCTTGGAGGCTGCGCGGCGATCCGGGGCGTCTGCGACAGGTCATTGTCAACCTGGCGGGCAACGCGATCAAATTTACCGCCACGGGCGAGGTGGCGGTGCGCGTCTGCGTGGAACCGCATCCCACGCGGGCGGTTTTTTTAAAATTCACCATTACCGACACCGGCATCGGCATTTCGGAAAACTGCGTTGACAATTTGTTTGCCTCGTTCGTGCAAGCGGACAGTTCGACTACCCGCAAATTCGGCGGAACGGGGCTGGGTTTGGCTATTTGCAAACAAATCGCCGAATTGATGGGGGGAACCATTGGCGTGGAAAGTCAGGAGGGGCAAGGCTCCACTTTTTGGTTCACCGCCGGATTCGAACCGCAATCCACAGGGGACGAAACCGAATCCGCCGGGGGATTTCCGGGTACAAAAGTGCTGGTGGCCAATAGCCGGGCCAGTTGCCGAAAAGAGCTTGTGGAATTACTGGAGGAACTGGATTGCCGACCAGTCGAGGCGGCCGACGCCACCGCAACCCTCGCCTGCCTTGAACAGGCCGCCCGCGATGGTCATCCGTTTCCGATCGCCATCATAGACCAAAAGTTAACCGGGCTACCCATGGAAGAGTTAACCCAACGTCTCAAGCCGAATCGGCTGCCAGCCCCGATTAAATTGATCTGGCTGGCCGCGCTAGGGCGGCCAACCGCCATCCCTCCATTCGCCCAAAGTGATTTTGTTAGTCTGCTGGCCAAACCCATCCGGCGCCAAGCCCTGCGCGAAAGTTTGGCGACCGCCTTGGGGTCGACGTCGCAACCCCCTCCGGCGGCCCGGATGGAACCACGTCCACCCACGCCCCACGCCGGCTATCTTTGGCGCATTCTGCTGGCGGAAGACAACCCCACGAACCAAATTGTCGCCCGCACCATCCTCGAAAAATTAGGTTACCTGGCCGAGGTGGTCGCCAATGGCGCGCAAGCCATCCAAGCGCTCCGTCAAACGCATTATGACTTGGTGCTTATGGATTGCCAAATGCCGGAAATGGACGGCTATGAAGCCACACGCCAAATTCGCCAGCGGGAGCAGGAGACGCTGGCGCCACCCCTGCCCATCATCGCCCTTACCGCGAACGCCATGCGAGGGGACAAGGAAAAATGCTTGGCGGCGGGCATGAATGATTTCATGTCCAAACCGATCCAGCCTAAAGAAGTGGCGGCCATGTTGCATCGCTGGCTGGGAAGCGTCGCCCCAACCACCGGTGAAACCGCCTCTCAGCGACTGTCTGGCGCGAAAAAAACACCGGCGCAGGTTGAAACCCAGCCTCCAGCCAACGAGCCGGAACCGCGCGTATTCAACGAGTTCACGATGATGACCCGTTTTATGGAAGAAAAAGCTTTGGCACAGTCCATTTTGCGGGATTTCGTGGCCGACGCGCCCCAACGCCTGAAGCAAATCAAAGATCTCCTGAGTACGGGGGACCTGGCCGCCACCCTACGCGCCGCCCATTCCCTCAAAGGGATCGCCGCCACCGTGTCCGCCGAAAAGGTGTGCGCCATAGCGCTATGTCTGGAGAACGCGGCCAAGGAGAGCAACCCGAGTGGAGCCGTCAGTTATTTAACCGACCTCGAATCGAGTCTTGGTCAATTCAGCGCGCATTTGCGGGAAACCGGCTGGATCTAGGGGCTTCCAGCCAGGCTTTGAAAACGATCGGTTCAGTGCGTGGCGCGCGGGTCGGTGGCCGTCTTCAACGCGGGTAGATACACGGTAAACTCCGTCCCTTCGTCGGGGCGGGTATGCAGATGAATCGCCCCCTTTGCCTCGGTCACCAAGCGTTGAACAATGGACAAACCCAACCCAGTACCCACATCCGCGGGCTTGGTGGAAAAGAATGGATCGAATACTTTGCTCAACAATTCGGGGGATATGCCCGGGCCATCATCGGCAACCGATAACGCTACCAGCGGGGCGTGATTGGCAAAGCCCGTGGTGTTCAGGTAACGATCCTCCTGCGTGTCGCGCCAGCCAGAGGTATTCACGGGTTGCTCCATCACTTTTCCCCCGATGCGAACCGAATGGGGGGTTTTGGAACATTGGCAGGCATTGATGGATAAATTGAGCAAGATGTGGATTAATTCCGTGCTGTTAATCTTTACCAGCGTATCGCGAGCCAGGGGCGAGAGCGAGATTCTCTGGCTGCGCGCGCTCGGATGAAACCGCAGCAATTGATGCAAATCGGCGAGTACCTGATTCAGCGCGACCGAGGGATTATCTTTGGAACGGTCGCGATGATATTTGAGGTAACGTCGGGAAATTTCGACGCAATTATTGACCTGCTTGGTAATGTTCGACAAGTCCTCCTTAACCTTCACCAACTCCTGACCTTCCAAACGCGTCGCATCGGCGATCTGGTAATTGATCAGATCGATTAAGTTCAGGATGCTGGTCATGGGATTATTTATGTCATGCATGATGCTGGCATAAATTTCTCCGCGAGCTCGCAGCAATTCCTGCTGGGTGTGCAACTTGGAAATATCCTCCTTCAACTGGGACAATTTGGTGGCGTTATCGCGCATTTCGTCCGCAATGCTCCGCCGTTCCATCGCATGGCGCACCGACGAGCGAACGGAAGCGATATCGAAAGGTTTGTTGAGATAATCGCAGGCCCCGAGCCGCAACGCTTGGCGCGCCGTCTCGATGGTCTCATAGGCCGTTAGCATGATAACCTCAATGGCGGGGTCAATGGATTTGAGCCTTTCGAGCAACTCGATACCGGACATGCCGCACATGCGAATATCCAGAACGGCGGCATCGACCCGATGTTGATTTGCCAATTCCACCGCTCGGCCGCCATCGGCGGCTAAGAGCAGTGAATAATCGTCCTTGAATACAATGCGCAAGGCTTGCCTGGGACCTTCCTCGTCATCGACAATCAACAGCGTCCTCCGAGAATGCTCCCGCTCGAGACCTTCGACCTCTGTTGTAGGGGTATCCAACTGAAAGTGCAATTGCATGGCTACAATACTTTGACGGTTATCATGAACCCGCCGTGAATGCTGACTTTCCCGTGTGCCGACTTAAAAATCCACAGCCAAAGGAACCGCTATTCCGCGTCTCAAATGGCATCCCCGCCACTTGCGCCCCCCATTTAAACATGGCGATTCCAGCGTAATCTCGCTAGAAGGTGCCCATCATATAAAACTTGGCCACGTCTTGGCAAGATCTGAATTCATGTATGCGCGGACGCGGGTTTTTCCGACAGGACGGGACGGACAAAAGGCAGTAGAATGCGAACGATCCCATGGTGACCGCCGTCGGGAGACGCTATCTCAATCTTGCCCTGATGCGCCTCGATTATCTTGCCGGCGACCGTCAAACCTAGCCCTAAACCCACGCTGCGCGTCGTATAAAAAGGCTCAAACGCGTGGCTGGCCGCCGCTTCAGCAAAGCCGGCGCCGGTGTCGGACACCTCCAAAATCAACCCGAGCCCGCCGGCGAGCACATTTTCGAGTCGAATGCGAACCTGGACGCGCGGATTCTCCGGATTCGCTTGCAACGAGTTAAGCAACACCTCCGAAAACGCGTACTGCAACGCCCGGCGATTCACATGCAAAGGCACCGAGGGTAATTCCTCTTCAATCGACAAGGTCGCGTCCCCCCCCCCAAACCAGTCCTTCGCCTCGGCGAAAGCCGCCTCCAGAAAGAGCCGCGCTTTGACCATTTCATCCCGATCGCATTCGACCATGGCCAGATAAAGCATTTGGTTCGATAACCGGCTAATTCGGCGCACACTATCGGCCATCACTTTTTCCAGCGACCGGCTAAACTCCGCATCCCCCATTTTGCTGGGCAACAATTGCTGATGGGTGGACAAGGGCACCAGGGAATTGCCTATTTCGTGGGCTAGCTGGGCGGCCATGGTCTTCAATAACCGATGGCTGGCGCTTTGAACCTCAAACAGTTTGGCTTTTTCCTGCTGGGTCACGTCCTCGATGGTGACTAAAACCGAATTGGGTAAGCCACCGCTTTTATGGTGGAACAAGCTTAGGTTAACCTGATACGTATGGCCTTCAGGCATGGGCGGCCGATAGATAAAAGGGGGCCGGGCCTGGCTGTTTTTCAACATGTCGAACGCCGGTCCCGCCACGGACGGCGGCAAATCCGTGAACTCGAGACGCTGCGCGCGCCGGGTTTTACTTTGCGCAAAGAGGTTCCTGGCCGCTTGATTCGCGTGTAAAATCTCTAAATTCCGTCCCACGACCAAACACCCGGAACCCGTTTGGTTAAGGATATCCATCATGATTTGATGGCTGGCGCACAATTGATCGTGCAGCCAAGTATTCTTTAGCGCCAACCCGAGTTGCTCCAGCAAAAGAAAGATCAAGGAGAGCTCTTCGCTCGAAAAGGGTTCCCCGGTGAGCCGACCATCGAACACCGCCACCCCAATCAGCGATTCGCGGTCCCAGATGGGCACGGCTACTTCGACCCCGAGCAGCTCAAACTCCTTGCGGATTTCATTATCCTGGCGCGACTCCTCGCTTTGCATCCGCAAGATGTGGCCCCGACGGCAAACCTGGCCCCCAATACCGCTCTTGAGCGATAAATCGAAATGCTGCAATAAACTTTGGGCGATGCCGATGGCGCAAGCGGCGTGCATCCGCTGATCGCCCCCCCCTTTTGCCGCCAGCGATAAGCTGGCTGGCGAAGGACGTAAAAAAACGGCGGCCCGATTGATCCCAATAATCTCCCGCAACTGCAATAGAAACTGCTTTAACAAAGCCTCCGAACAGAGGCTATGGCATAGGATGCTGGAAAAATCCCGTAGCACCTCCAAAGTGTGTTTGGAACTGGCGCTAAAGCCGGGAACCGCGGCGGGGGATTCGACGTTTTTGCCCGGACTGGCCGGGCGCGCCAGCAAGTCCACCGCGACCGGCCAAAGCCGCTGCATCAACGCGAGCAATACGCGGCCATTAAAAGGCTTGGGTAAAATATGAACCACCCCCGATAGCAACGCTTCGACTTCCCAGTCTTGCCGTTTGTCACCCGCATACACAAAGATCGGGCATGGGGGCGAAAAAAGATGGATTTGCTCAATAACCGGCAGCGGCGAGGCCTTTTCCGATTCGACATCCAGGATGCAAAGGTCGATGAACCCTTGTCGCAACAAAGGTTCCGCCTCTGCTATCTCGGAGTGTGGCAACACTCGATAGATATTCGGCTCCAACTGGTTGCGCACTTCGTCCGCCAGCGCTTCCGGTTGTCCTACCACTAGTACAGTCTTCACGTTTTGACACGGAAAAAGGAGAGTATCCGTATGCTTCCGGATAGATCGGGCAGGTCGATCCGCAGTACGGTCCCTTACAGCATTACACCAAAAAAGAGAATGCTTCTATTTATATGCACGATCTCTATATCCATGGCAAGATGAATCGATCATTCAGGCAAACTTTCCAAAAATCAACTCGGCCCCCAATTTCAGCGGTATAACTCCTGGTTTGCTTGGCCCGTTCGAAGCGTTCACGGATTAGCAGTCCGGGCTCGCGGATCGAAACCTCAGCCCCCCCCCGGATAGTTCTTCCGCAATTATACTTGGCGGGCGACGCTAAAAACTGCTACTTGATTACCACTCTGATCGAGGGATGACGTACTATGAGTTAAGCGCTCTTGGAGCCGGGATTTTCCACCTGGTGCTGACGATCTTTATCCTCAGCCGCAATTTGCGTTCCACTATCAACAAAGCGTACGCGCTTTGGGGGGGGGCTTTGACTCTGTGGAATTGGGCTGGGTACATGAATTGTCAATCCCAGCTTGAGCGGGATGCGGCTTCCGGCTGGCTCTGGGTGCGACTCCTGTATCTAAGCACCGCGTTGCTACCCCAGGCCGTTTACTGCCTTTACATGCTGATCGGCGGCGTAAAAAAAACCGCCGTCCTCGTCTTCATCCTGCTCGGTTCCACCTTATTTGGCGGACTCGCGCTCACTTCCTGGTTGGTGCCGGGCATTCTGCCCCATCCCCTCGGTTATAAGGCCGTTGCCGGCCCGCTCTATGAATGGTATTGGGGCTTCATTGTTCTCTCCTCGGGGTTGGTGATTAGCCTGATTTACCGCCAGCAAGCCACCTTGCAACCACTCCATCGCGTCCGACTGCGGTGGTTATGGTTCGCTTTTCCTATCATTGCCTTTATCGGACTGCGAGAATTCGAATTATCCATGCCTCCTTCCGCCTCGCGCTCCGCCATCCTTTATCCCATCGGCAATCTAGCGACCGTTTTCTTTGGAGTCTTTGTGGCTTACGGGGTGCTGCAACACCAGTTCGCCAGCGTGCACATCGCCTTGAGCCGGGCGGCCGTGCAGTTGATGCGCATCTTCGTCATATTCCTAGCCGGTTTTCTCATCATGGCGCTGCTCTTTCTCATGATGCCGGCGAAACACCAATTCGTGGGCACTCTCCTGGCGTTGCTGGCCACCGCCGCCTTGGCTTCCCTACTGCTACCCCGGTTGCTGAGTAAAAGCGAACAAGCCGTGGAACTGCGTATTCTGGGGGACCGCTTCGAGTACCAAGAACGTATGCGCGTTTTCATCGAAAGCATTCCCTTTTACAACGACGCCGATTCCTTGATGATGGATTTGCACCAGATGCTCTTGCACGCGCTCGAAACTAAAAGCTATCAAATTATCTTACAGGACGACGCGAAACATTCCTTTCAAATCTACCGCTGCCATCCGCCCGCCTTGCGGGAATCGTTTCGCCAGCTCACTTCCGACTCGCCCATTTTTCATTTTTTCCAGTCCACCAACGCCCATTACCTGCCGTATAAACTCGCCTACGCCAATCCGGATGAAACGGATTTGGAAAGATTGGCGCGTCAGCAATTGCGCGAATTCGATCCCGAATTCTGTTATCCCCTCGCGGCGGACGGTCTCACCATAGGTCTGCTGCTCGTATCCGAAAAAAGCTCGGGGAACCCCTTCACCGTGCGCGACGTAAAATTGATGGCGCAAGCGGCGCGCCATCTGGGATTGGTTTTAAATCAAATCCGTCTGAAACGGCAACTGCTGCTGGTGGAGGAAATGGAACTCTTAGGCACCATGTCGCGAGGCATCGCCCACGACTTAAACAACCTATTAACCCCCATTACCACCTTTATGCAGTTGGCCGCCGACGGAGAGAAAAACCGGCCGCTGTCCGAAGAGCTATTGCCGACCGCCATGCGAAACCTCGAATCCATTCGCAAATACGTACGGGAGTCCCTCTTTTTTTCGCGAACCCAGAGTCTACAAGTCAAAGGGTTTCAATTAGACCGAGCGCTGCATGAAGGAGTGGAACTGGTCCGGGCGGTGCTGAAAGAAAAAGCGCTTACCACGGCCATTCTATCCCCCGCTGACGTCTGGGTGGAAATGGATGAAATTCTCTTTCAAAGGCTGCTGGGCAATTTGCTATCGAATGCCATCGATGCGTCACCCGAGGGCGCGCGCATCCAAATCTGCCTGGAAAGATTCAGCAAGTCAGATTCTGGCAACAGCTGGCTCCGCTTGCGTGTCATTGACCAAGGGGAAGGCATCAGCCGCGAAAACATCAAACGCGTGACGGCTCCGTATTTCACGACTAAAGACCGGGGTAGCAGTCGACGTGGTTATGGCCTTGGCTTGGCGATCTGCCGTAAAATCGTCCATCTCCACGGCGGTCATCTCTCGATCATCAGTGAAGAGAAAAAAGGCACCACCGTCCAAGTGGACTTACCCGATCATCAGACTGCGCAACCCCGGGCGGAACTGCCCATTGGCATGGAGTGACTTTCACCTTGGCTCTGGAGATGGTCGTCCATTGCTCACCCATCCTCCGTCGACCTCGCCAGCAGATTTCTAACCCCACGGCTCCACGCGCTCGATTTCCGGTCCATGCGCCCTAAACCTGGCGGCTACCGCCAGGTGGAGGACGCGTCCAAACCCGACGTCTTGCTTTACCCCCTGGGTTATTTCTTCACTCCGGGTTTAACCGGAGGTTGGTCTTTTCTTGGAAATAGCGCCACCGGATCGCTGGTGACGTGGCCCGGGACAAGCCCTCCCCAGGTGATGGCATCCATCTTATCGGGCGCCCCAACCAAACCCAGCTGGGTATAGATCTTCACCGCTGTTGAAGGCATGAATGGCCAGAGCAGAACGGCTAGGATCCGGCAGGTCTCCGTCAAATTATAAAGCACCTCATCCAACCGCGTGGCTTGGGCTGGGTCCTTGGCCAATTTGAAGGGCGCGGTGCGATCGACATATTGGTTAGCCTGGGCGATAAGCCCGCCAATGGTGACCAGTGCGGGCTGCAACTCGCAGGCGCGCAATTGGCCGATCGTTTCCGTGGCCGCGCGCGCCGCCGCCGCCGCCAATTCGTCATGCCGCGCGGGCACCACTCCCTGGCGATAGCGTTTCAACATCGATAAGGAGCGATTCACCAAATTGCCGATGCCATTAGCCAGTTCGGCATGGTAGCGGGAGCGAAACCCTTCGTCCGTCCAATTACCATCCGGACCGATGCTCAACTCGCGGGTGACGTAGAACCGGAAAGCGTCGACTCCCCATTCATCGATCACTTTTATCGGATCCACCACGTTACCGATGGACTTGCTCATTTTTTGCCCCTCGCTTTGCCACCAACCATGCACTAAAAGAGTTTTGGGCAAGGGTAGCCCCAACGCGCGCAACATGATGGGCCAATACACCGCGTGAAACTTGACTATGTCCTTGCCGATCACCTGGATATCCGCGGGCCATAAGTTCAAGGGCTGGGCGATCGCATCTCCGGTGGGCGCCTCCAGACCCAGGCTTTTGATGACGGTTTCATCCCCATAAGCCGCCGGGAGGGTGATATAATTAAGCAGGGCATCGAACCACACATAGGTGACGTAGGCGGGATCAAACGGCAGCGGTATCCCCCAACTGAGTCGCGCGGCGGGCCGGGTAATGCATAGATCTTCCAGCTCGTTGTTCTTCAAGAAACCGAGCACTTCGTTCCGTCGGGAAAGCGGTTGCACAAATTCCGGATGCTGCTCCAGATATTCGATCAGCCAAGCCTGATGGCTCTTGAGGCGGAAATAGTAATTATGTTCGACTAGTTCGGTGACTTCGCCAAACGAGGGATCGAAGGTGCCATCGGGGCGGCGGTCTTTCTCGGTTAAAAACGTCTCTTCTTTCGTGGAATAGAAGCCTCGATATTCGGCTTGGTAGAGATGTCCGCCCGCGTGCAACCGGGCGAGCGCGGCTTGCACGGCCAATTGGTGCCGGGGCTGCGTGGTGCGAATCAGATCATCGACGCTCAAATCCAGCTTTTGCGCAAAGGCGCGCCAAAGCGCGGCCAATTCATCGCAGTAAGCCTGGGGCGTTTTGCCGTTCGCGGCCGCGGTCTGCTGCACTTTCTGGCCATGCTCGTCCACCCCCGTGAGGAAAAAGACTTCTTCCCCCAAACTCCGGTGCGCGCGAGCTAAAATATCCGTGACAACTTTTTCATAGGCGTGGCCGATGTGCGGCTGGCCGTTGACGTAGTCAATCGCGGTGGTCAGATAAAAACGTTTATTCATGCCGTCGCTCAGTATGCCCAAGCGCCGCGCCCGATGCAAGGCGGCAAAGCGCGGCGTGAAAGGGCGCGCGCTTCAACGCCCAAGCCAGAAACCGGCCGTGCCACCCAAGCAAGCGAGGAGCCAGATAATTAAAACCGCGTCCGGACGGCTCCATCCCCGGCGGGCCAACCGGTGGGAAAGGTGGTTGTTATCGCCGATATAAAACGGCTTCCCGAGGCGCCATCGAATCCAAACCACGCAAACCAAATCGCCCAGTGGCGCGATCAATATCAACAACGGGCTAAACACCGCCCACACCCCTGGTTGCTCGGGCGTGTGAAAATGGGGCAGGATGGCTAAAACCGCCATCCAATAGCCGGTGAGATGGCTCCCCGCGTCCCCCAAAAACACGGAGGCGCGCGGGAAATTATAGGGCAGAATACCCGCGAGCGCCCCGCAGGAAAGCGCCGCCAGCAGAGCGACCAGATACTGGCCCTGCGAAGCGGCGCTCCAGCCCAAAAACCAGGCCCCAATTGCCCCTAAACCGGAGCATAAGCCATTCATGTTATCCATGAAATTAAAGGCGTTGGTGACGGTCACTATCCACAAAACGGTGATGCCATAGCTGAACCACAGGCTGGGAACGAAGAGGGTGATCCGAACCCCGGCGAAGGCCACGAGCAACGCGGCCGCGATCTGACCGGCGAACTTTACCGGCGGCGAAAGCTCGTATTTATCATCCAACCAACCCAACAGGGTCATGGCGACAGCGCCGGCGAAGATCGCCAGAATTTCGGTTTCCCGCTTGGCCAAACCGTAACCCAGCAAGCGGGTGGCTTTCCATTCCGGCCATAAGCCCGCCAGCAGGCTCCCCAACGCCACTGGCAAGAGCAAGCCGGTGAGCACCGCCAACCCTCCCGCCAAGGGCACCGGTTGGACATGAATTTTCCGATGTCCCGGATCATCCACTAAACCGGACTGAACGGCCCACATCCGCCACAGCGGCAAGCTGGCAAAAGTGGCGCCAAACGCGCTGGCCAGCACGCAGAAATAAAGGGCGGGAAAATTCACAAACCCACGGCGAGACTTTTACTTGGCATCCGCCACTCCCATCTGCTTCAACCGTTCCAGGGCGGTGTTTAGCAACGTTTCGTCCTCTCGCATCAGAACGCCGCCAATTTTATTGCGCGGAAGCAATTCCAAGAACTTCCGATAATACTCAACGGCTTTTGCGTTGTCTTTGCGTTGCCAGGATATTTCCGCCAATCCCGAATAAAGACTGTGCAATTTACCTTTGGGAATGGTCTCCATTGCCAAGCGATAATCCTTCTCCGCGTCATCCAACATGCCGGCGCTCAAATTGGCGATGGCGCGATTGATGCGCGCCGCATCGTTATTGGGCTCAATTTGAAGAGCGTGCGTTAGATGCGGAATGGCGTCTTTGGGCCGCCGAAGCCGGATATACATCGCCGCGACATTTATCAGCGTGCGACAATTTCCCGGTTCCAGTTTCAGTTCCTCTTCAAAACAGGCGAGTGAGTTGGTTAAATCCCCAGACTGAAGGTAAATTTGCGCCATGATCTCCGGGATAGTCGTCACCGCCGGATTTTTCAACCGCACCTCTTGCAATAATTGTAGTCCCAACGGCGCTTTGTCCATCATGGTGTAGGCTAAAGCTTTTAAGCGCACGAGCTCAATTTGATACACCAAACTGATGGGTTGCTGGCTACGGCGAGCTTCCAAATGAGCAACAATCCTAAGCATGTTGGATGGCGAAGACATCTTCAAATACATATTGGCCAGCCAAATACCGGCATCCCAATTGTCCGGGTTTAATTCTAGCACTCGTTGGAATTGCTGCGCTGGCTGCCGCAAATATGGCGGCTCCATCCCGGTAGGATCATTTTTAGCCAAACTCTCGCCGACTTCCATGCAGTAACGGGGTTCATCAAACGGGCCATTCTCATAAATGCGATCGTTCCAGCGAGCGTATTTTGCCCCCAACCGGGCTGTAATCTCAGCCGGGACTTCAACGGGATTCGCATTCCCAGCGCGCAAGTTGCGATTAAACTGCTGATTCACCCAAGCGATAGCGTTGTCGGGATTGAATTCTTGGGCTAGGTCAAAGCAACTCCCCGCCTCGGTCAGCATGCCGCTCCGTTGAAGCTCCACTCCCAAGCGGTTCACGCTTCGCGAATACGCGCGTTTGACATAATCGCCATCGGCCAAGAGCGCCGCGTCATAGCGCGTCTGGTTCGGGTATTTGGGCCAGGCGCTAACCATCGCTTTGAGACTGCCCCAAAAGGCCAAGTTATTACTTGCCATCGTCGGGCTGATAGCCAAGTTAGCCAGCGAACCGGGGGGATAGGGTTTCACGGAAAAAACCAGCCCCTGAGGCTCAAGCATCAAACCTTCGGCAAAAATACCGCAATGAGGCTGCAAATAATAAACCGGGTTCGTCCGCGACAACACGGTCATCATGGACACCAACCGGGCTGAATCGATGGGGTCGGGAACCTTGGCGTTGTGGAGCACATCGGGCCATTTTTCGGGCTGCCTTTTATGTAATTGATTCAAGTACCAGTGATGCGAGAGCCCGAATTGGGCATCCAGCAGCACATGGGGATTATTCCGGCCTTGCCGCGCCAAATACGCGTCGATCAGAAATAGCTGCTGCGGCTCGTCACTCATAACCATCGCGCCTTGAGCTGGCAAGGAGGCCACTAGATGTGCGGCGTATTGAGTCAGTTTGGCGGGATTATTGACGATGGCAATGCCGGGATAATTCCGGAGCGCCAACGCCGCAGGCACGCCAATCGCCGCAACGCACACGAGGCCAAAAAACGTTTGGTTCAACAACCGCATTCTCGGCGAGATGCGATAAAACTTGACTTGCGGATCCACGCCGCAAGCCAACAGAAAATAGCCGCTAAAATAGCCAATGCTTAAAGCTCCTAAAAAGTAAAAGGGCAGGAACGCCAGCCCGAAGCCAAGCTTCCGTGGACTAATCATCGGATCAAAGGCAACAAACAAGCATAATACCAACAGCGCAGCCTGGGCGAAACGATACATGAAATGCGTTAAAACCGAGCCGACCACGCTCGTGTCGCCAAAGGAGGATGGCAGGCGAAAGCCGATGAGAAACACCGGCAATATCGAGGACAGACAACAAATCAGAACCACGTATTTCGGAAAGGAAGTTAACATCTGCTTCTGGAAGCCGAGTTGGGTTTTAAAAAGCTGCCAAAAAGTCGCGTCCGCGCCATTGCCACTTTTTTCCAGCCAAGGCAGATATAAATAAATGGCCAAGCCTAACAAGCCGCAAACCGTCAGCCGCACGAGAAAGCCCAGATGAAAAAACCGCCGCTTTTGAATCCAGATCAAAGCCATCAATGACAACGGGAAAAAACCGATCATGGCCCAATTGGTGGCCGCCGAAAGACCGTAGACGAACGCCATGCGATATAAGCGGGATTCTTTCCCATCCAACCGGTATTCCAATAGGCAACCCACGATGTAGGCGAAGAGTAGCAAATTCAGGGACTCAACCGACGCCGCGGTGGCGTTCTCCCAAAAAGTTAACTGAAAACCGCAAATCATCGCCGCGAACACCGGCGGCACCCAGGCGGCGCGGATGGTCAGCAGACCCTGTTCGTTATCCAGCCGTTGCCGTTGCTCGCGGGTGCGATCTTGCGGCAATATCGCCACCGACCGGGCCAGCAAGCCCAACGCTCCGGCGGCGCAAACCGCGCTAAAGATATTTAGCGCCAGCGCTTGCGCGGATGGGGGCAACAACCTAATCGGTGAAGTAACCAAATGGTATAGCGGAGCCTGTAAGGTGAGCGACCACCAGTCCCAGCCCGCCACCTTGGCCACGGTCGTCAAACTATTGAGCGTAACCCAACGGTTAAGGGTGAAGAGGTATACCACCAGCGCGCCCGCCGCGACGATCCATGGCAGCACCCGCACACTAAATCGATCCTTTGGACTATCCTGTTGTTCCATAAGCTGTAGCGCCCCAGTTGAACCCAGGAGCCGATGGATTGCAAGGCAATCTTGATCGGCGCGCCCGGCTGATTTCCTTGGCGGGCAAGCGCGCCCAACCCGGGGCGCGAAGCCGTCGTCCAATGGCAGAATCCCCTTTTCTTGGCAACGAAGATCGCTTACAAACAAATGACTCCATTGCTTAAACCCTGGATCAAACGCCGGAATGAAACCTGAATGCACGATCTTGATTGTCGACGACGAGCCGGTGGGCCGAGAAACGCTCGAAGCGCTGCTGTTGAAGGAAGGCTACACCCTGGTTTTCGCCGGCAGCGGTCGGGAAGCCTTGGCTCAGGCGGCCAAAACCCAGCCCGATGCGGTGTTACTGGACGTCATGATGCCGGAGATGGACGGCTATGAAGTGTGCCGTCGCCTGCGGGCGGACTCTGCCCTGGCCGAAATACCGGTGATTTTAATCACCGCCCTGGACGATCAAGATTCGCGCCTACGCGGCATCGAAGCGGGAGCCGATGATTTTGTGACCAAACCCTGCCACCGGGTCGAACTGCGGGCGCGGGTACGCAACATAACCCGCTTGAATCGCTACCGGCGGCTGTTGGACGCGCGCAGCAAATTTGAGCAAATCTTCAATCTTTCTCCCGATGGGATTGTGGTGGTCGATGCCGAGGGTCGCATCCAAATAGCCAATCCGGCGATGGGGGCACTGTCCGGCGCGGCCAACGTGGCGGAATTGCTCAACCAAAGTCTGTTGAATTGGATTACGACGGACCACGCCGCCGCCTACGACAACGCTCTGGCCGAAGTGTTGCGGGGAGGCAAAAGACAATTCCTAGAGGCGGCGGTGATCCAGGCGGACGGACGGCGGGTGCCCGTCGAAATCACCCTGGGCGCCACCGAGTGGGACGGAAAACCACAGGCCCAGATTGTCCTTCGCGACATCACCGACCGCGCCGATAAAATCTTACTGGAAGCCAAATTGATGCGCGCGCAACGGATGGAAAGCATCGGCACCCTGGCGAGTGGCATCGCCCATGATCTCAACAATGTGCTCACCCCGGCCTTAATGTCGGTCGAGATGCTAACCGCGCGCGCGAGCGACCCGAAGTCCAAAGTCATGCTGGCGACCTTGGAACGTTGCATCCTACGCGGAGCGGGCATCGTGAAGCAAGTGTTGGCGTTCGGCCGCGGCCTGGAGGGAGCGCACGATCTCCTGCAACCCTGTTACTTAGTGCGGGAAATGCTGCAAATCGTAACGGAAACGTTTCCCAAATCCATCGAATGCGCCGCCACCATTGAGCCTGAGCTGTGGGCGGTGCGCGGCGATTCCACCCAATTACACCAAATTCTCCTGAATTTGTGTGTTAACGCCCGAGACGCCATGCCCAATGGCGGCAAACTGATTTTGACGACCAAAAACGTGGTGTTGGACCCCCTGTTTGCGCGCATGACTCCCGAAGCCAAGCCTGGAGCTTACGTCCAAATCAGTGTCGCCGACACCGGCATCGGCATTCCCGCGGCGATCATGGGGAAAATTTTCGACCCGTTCTTTTCCACCAAAGCCGTCGGCAAAGGCACCGGCTTGGGACTCTCCACCGTGATGGGCATCGTAAAAAAACACGGCGGCTTTTTGCAGGCGGTTAGTGAGCCTGGCAAGGGCTCGCAATTCTCTATCTACCTGCCTGCCGTCGCCAGCGATGCGGATGAACCCCAGCCTTCCTGTCCGGAAAATACTCCTCCCGGTAACGGCGAACTCATCTTGATTGCCGACGACGAACCGGCTATCGGCGAAATTATGCGGGCCACACTGGAACAAAACCAATACCGAGTGCTCAGCGCGAAAGATGGAGCGGAAGCGGTCGCCCTGCTGGCGCAGCATCGGGATGAAATCAAAGCCATTATCCTGGATTTTATGATGCCGGTCATGGACGGTGCGATGGCCTTGCTGGTGATCCGCCATATCCAGCCCCGGGTGCCCGTAATTCTCACTCCGGGATCACCCGATGAGACTTCGGTGCTGGATACCATTCTACGTTCGCCTCGTTTAAAATCCATTAACAAACCTTTCACCGCGAACGAATTGCTAAAGACGCTTGCGACGGCGCTCAAAACAATTGAATGATTTCTCGAGCTTGGCGTCGAATGGAAGGAGCGTAAGGTGGGGGAGCAAAAAAACGATGCCTGACACTTGCGAAACAAGGCTTGCATCATTGCAGGAAAAGCCTTAGCCGTATTAAAAACAGCGAAACAAACAAACTCTTTAATCGATACTCTATGAAAAAGTTTCTGGTGCTAGTGCTATTTGCCGCGCTGGGCGTGTGCGCGTCCTACGCGAAAGACGCGAAGGAAAACTATACGACCTACTGCAAAAACTGCCATGGGGCGGAAGGCAAAGGGGACACGAAATTCGGCCAAAAATTCGGCTGTAAAGACTACAGCGATCCGAAGATCCAGGCCGCCATTAAAGACGAGCAGATTTTCAAAGCCATGAAGGAAGGCGTTAAGAAAGCCGATCGCACCGTGATGCAGCCCTATAATGAGAAGCTGACCGATGACGAAATCAAGGCGATCGTCGTGTACTTCCGCACCTTAGCCCCCAAGAAATAATCGACTCACCCTCGGCTGTTTTCCTGAAACGGGCCTCATCGAACGATGAGGCCTGTTTTGTTTTACATCGAAAGGGCCCGCCCAATCATCGGATCGGGGCCAAGACCACTCGGAAGCCAAAGCTGGAGATCGCGCTATCCGGGGCTAAGCCGCCCCGGGCAGCCGCCCGGCAATCCATCGGGTCATTGGCACAACTGCCCCCCCGATACACCCGGTCATTACCCGTGGCCGGGCCAAATGGATTTACGACCGAATCCGCCGCGTAAGCATCGAACCAATCCAGGCACCATTCGGCGACATTTCCATAGAGGTCGTAGATTCCCCAAGCATTGGGGCTTTTTTGGCCAACCGGATGGGGTGAATTGTCACTATTGTGCGTGGACCACGCGTAATTGTCCAAACCCGCGTACGCTTCATCATCGCCATAACTAAACCGGGTGGTTTTTCCCGCTCGAGCGGCGCATTCCCATTCCGCTTCGGACGGCAGGCGATACCCATATCCGCTGGGCAAAGTGCCCGCCTTCAATTCTTGCGCCGTTAGCAAGCCGCAATAATTCGTCGCGTCATGCCAGGTCACGGTATCGACCGGGAATAATGGATTGTCCGTCGAATAACTGGGATTGAACCCGGTGATTTTCTCAAATTGACCTTGGGTCACCTCGTATTTGCCAATCCAAAAGCCGTAGGTAAAAGTCACGGCGTGTTGCGGAATTTCAAAATCCGTACGGTCAAGATCGGTCTCCGGGCTTCCCATCGTGAAGGTGTTCGGCGATATCCAAACCAGATTCTCCGGCGCTCCGGCCGGTTCATTCGTATCCGATCCCCCGCCTAAATCAATCACCCGGTAAAAGCGCTTTTCACTCGCCGGCGCGTCGGCGTCATAAAACACCGCCGTGGCAGTTTTCAACACGAAGTTGGTCAACGGAATCCAATTGTTCGTGCTCTTGAGGGCATCGACATACTGGATGGCATTGGTGCTGCCCACCTTGCCGGTCAGGGTCAACTGGGGTATCAAGCGCAGACTGACCGTCGTATCGCCCTCCACCATGCCCTGGCCGATCATCAATCCAGCCAAACCCAACCCCCAACCGCTAAGCATTCGAAAAAAAGATGGTCCGATTTGTTTCATGGTTTGCCTTTGATAATGGGTTGAATCGTTGGCTTCCTTGGATACCCGGCAAAAATCGCCCAAAACCACGCCGTTCGACGGGTTTTTCGGCAAAATATTCCCTAATTGGAATCCAATTCGCTAACGAGACTATGCAAGCAATCCGAATGCCACGAGCGCACTCTGGAAGGAGGGGCAGGAGCGGAGCGAGCCATCCGAGCTGGAATTAAAGCTCAGGATCGAGCCATCACCAGGAACCGCCCGGCTGGGGGTCATTTCAACCAGAAATAGCCGCTGGCATTCGTACCCAGGAAATAACCCCGGGCTTGTTGGAGCATTTGCATCACCACGGCGTTGATCTGGTTGGTTTTACCACTGGATGGATCGATGAAAGTGCCCGCCAGCCAACCGGTGGCGGGATCCAGTGACAATTTCAGGTTGCAGTTGTTGGTCGTCACCGTCACCCGATCATAGGCGACATCGACCCAATTGGTGATGGGCGAGGCTAAATTGCCGCCCCCCAGAATAACGCGGGCATTATTCAACCATAAACCATCCCAAGTGTAATAGGCGGATGCCACCGGCACAGTCGAATTGGTAAAACCACTGTTATAAATCGCTCCACCCGCCGAAGCGGTCTTGAACCACACGATCTTATTACTGACCACCGCATTGACGGAATTCGTGTCGGTGAAAGTAATCCAGCTGAGCACCAAGCCGTTGGCCCCTCGGCCATAGGCCGGCAAGTACAACGGCCACTCCGCATATCGAGTCATCGCCACCCGTTGCGTCACGGTGACGCCATCAGCCAGTTGCCCGCCCAGGCTGATTTGCCCATTTTTATCCACATTTACCCGCAAAACTCCGTCGCCAGCCGGCAAGGTGGCGCCGCCGCCGCCGACCCCGGTGATCAGCAAGGTATAATCACCGACCGCCGGCACGATGGTCTCCGTGCCATACACCGATCGCAAGGCTAGCAGGGGCACATTCCAATGAGCACTCGGGTTGGTGATCGTCCCGGAAATCGCTTCCGAGCCGCCCGCCAAATCCAAGTTTAGGTCCATCGCCAACCCCATATTGGCCACGGCCACCGAGGCCGCGCCCGAAAGATCGAACTGCCCGCTGAACTGGTTGCTCGTCCCCGCGCTCAGCAACGCTCCGGAAAAGGTACCCGCTGGGCCGACCGTGAAACGGACAAATCCGGAACGATCAAACAACACATTGGTGGGAGTCAGAAACAAACCGTTGAATTCACCCGCTAAATTGGCAAAAGGATTATTCGGAACGCGGAGATTGAAGGTCTGCGCCAGGGAAGTGTCTTGGCCTCCGTTCGCCACGCCTCCACTATCCTTCACGCTTACGGTGACGGTGGCGATTCCGCTGTTGGTGGTCGGCGTGAATTTCAAGGTGCCGAACTTATCGATCGACGGCGTTTTGAGGAACATTTTCGCGTCGCTGGCCGAAATGGAAACGATGGCGGTCCAATTCTGATTGGTTTCATCACTGGTCGGCCCCAACACCACATGGGATATCAGGTTGGAAACCGTATGCTCCACGTAATAGCGAGTCGCGGTGACCGGGCCACCCAGAGTAAAGGTGGGGGCATCGTTGACGGAACCGATGGTCAGGGTGAACGTTTTCGAATTCGTCAAGGCGCCGTCATCCACGGAAACGGTGACGGTCGCGGAGCCGAGAGGTTTGCCGTCCACCAAAGTTGAGCTATTGGTTTTACTCGCCGGAGTGACCGTAATAAACAAGCCCTGCCATGAATTAGTGGCGGACACCGAAGCCAGCCACGGTTTGTTGCAACTCGCCGAGATATGAAAATGGGTTAGCGTAGAATCCACATCTTTCACCGTAACGGCGACATTTGTGGGCGAGCTACTTTCCTTAAGCGTCAAATTTGCCAAGGTCCCAATCACCGGCGCCTGATTAATATTGGTGACGACAAGGGTGATGGTATTGGTGGGCGAGGTATTGACCCCGCCATTCAGTGTGCCGCCACTATCTCGAGCATAGATAGCCAGCGCCACGGAGCCGGTGGCATACAGCGTCGGTTTAAACGTCAGGATTCCTTTGGCCGAGATGGAGGGCGGGGTTACGAAAAAGGCGTTACTGGACGAGGTGGCGTAAAACGTGATCGCTTGGCTTCGCTCGTTTGTCGGTCCCGAGGAAATATCGCGAATCAGATTCGTGACCGATTGCAGGTCCTTATTACCCGTGGCGCCGGTGTTTTCGCTCGCGTAAATCACGTTGGTGCCGAGCGAAAAAGACGGGGCGTGATTGACCGGATTCACCGTCAGCACAAAACGCTGGGTCGTCTTGGCGGTTTTCGTCCCGGTCGCGTCATCGACCCCCAACTCCACCGTGGCGCTACCATACATATTGGTCAACGGAGTAATAGTCAGCACGCGGTTCGTGAAATCCGTGGTGGAAACGGCCACCGCAGCCAGATTCGTGTTCGATATTTTGGCGGTGACCACCAGGCTCGAAACGCTCGTATCTTTATCCGAAACGGTGAAGTTACGATTCGTCGCCGCCGCGTTCTCATTGATCGTCAGCGCCGTCAATACGGTCAATTCCGGCGCGTAATTCACCGCTTGCACCGCCACCGGGAGCTCGTTGGTGGCGATTTTCAAACCGTTATCGGCGGTCACCGTGACCGTGGTGGCCGCGTTGGTGATCGTCGCGGGCGAGAGGGTCAGGATTCGCGTTTTGCCAACCCCGCGCAGCGAAACCGTCACCACGTTCAGATCGGCCGATTGAGCGACGACTTTGACGTTTCGATTATCGGGATCGGTGATCGTCAGGGTCAAGTTAGTGGCTTTATCCCGCGCGATAACCACATTGGTAGCCATGGCAATCGTGGGGGGAGAGGCCACCGCTCGGACCGCGATATAAAAGGTATTTGTCGCGGAAACATCCTTACCCCCATTGGCGGTGCCGCCGCTATCCTGGGCGTAAACCCTCACCGTCGCAAAGCCATGCTGGTTGGTCGCGGCCTTGAAGGTCAAATCCCCCGTCGCGCTAATCGCGGGCGCCGTGGTGAAAAGGGGCGTATTCGCGTAGGACAACACATACTTGCAAGTCTGGTTGCTTTCGCTGGCCGGCCCGGGCGAAACCGCCGCGATCACGTTACTGAAAGTTTGCGTCCCGGCATTTTCATCCACCACGAACAAATTCGTGACCAAAGCAAAGCTGGGCGGATCGTTTACCGGCCGCACGGTGAGCACAAATGAATTGGTGGTGCTGGCGTGGTTGGTATCGGTAAACACCAAGCTGATGGCCGACTGGCCAAAGGCGTTGGGGCTGGGACTGACCGTCAGCGTGCGATTCGTGCCATTTCCCGACAACACCAAGTTCTCGTTGGCGATAACATTGGTATTGTAACTCGAGGCGGTCACCGTGACGTTGGAGACGCTCCCGCGGAATTTAGCGACCGTGAAGTCGAAATTCGTGGTGGTGAAATCTTCATTGATGGCCGTGTTGCTGATCCTCGACCCCGTAGGCGGGTGGTTGATTTGCAGAATAGCCACCTGAAAACTATTGGTCGCGCTAACCAGCGCGTCACTCACCACCAAAATGACGTTGCCGGTTCCATATTGATTGGTCACCGTGGTAAGGGAAAGCGTCCGGTTGGTGCTGGTGACACTGCCACTGATGGCCACATTGAAGACATCCGTCACCGAGGAAATGGCCGTAATCGTCACACTGGGATTCTCCACCGCGCGAACCAACAGCTGGAGATTCGTTTTGCCTGTATTCTCGTTGAACACCCAATTCGTCAGGGGGGTGACTAGGGGCGGATCGTACACGTTGGCCACCGCTAAGGTGAAGGCATTGGTAAATGAATCCACCCCGCCGTTGGCGACCCCACCGTCATCCCGCATAACGATGGCTAGTGTGTTAGTACCGTTGTAGTTGGTGGCCGTAGTAAAGGTGAGCGTGCCATCGACATCGATTTGCGGTTGGACCGAAAACAACTCCGGATGCGTGGCGGACACGGAAAAACCGAAGGTCTGGCCACTTTCATGCGCCGGTCCCAGCGAGAAATTCGAAACGAAATGGGCAAGGGATATAGCCCCCGCATCTTCGCTAATCGACAGCCAGTTTGTGCTCAGATCGAAACTCGGGGCGTGATTGACCGGTTCCACCGCGACCTGGAAAGCGCTGATATTGGTGGACACCTCGTTGGTCAAAGTTAACGTGATGGTGACCGCACCGGTCGTTTGCGATACGGGGATCAACGTCAGCGTGGCCATGGCATTCGCGGCATCGAAGGCCACCGTGGGGTCTGCCACCACTCCGACATCCGACGAAAAAGCGGTCACACCGATGGCGCCGCCACCCAGAATATTGGTCACCACCACCGGGTTATTGGTCGAATCCTCCAGAAGGGTGAGATCCGATACCGGATCGATCGTGATAGGGTCCGCCGCCGCAACCCGGCCGACGCCCAGCAAAAGGATACTAGCGCACAGCCAAACCGGACAAAGGCGCCTGAACGAGGCAAGCTTGCGGCCAACCGCCGCATCCGGCGTCCGAAAAAATCGGGCGAGTTTCATAGCGAAAATGAGCGGACCGCGCCGGTAGGGGCAAACGGGCCTGATTGCAGGCTGGAACTGGCGTCGCCGAGTCACCAGCCGCCAGTATCAACCCCTACTTATCGGCAAAAAACCGGAGAACTTTAGCCGTGGCGGACGCTAGCGATTTTTTCCCCGCCGCCAGCGGCCGCCGGGAGACAATAAAAAGTCGGGGCTCGCTGTTAAGCGAGCCCCAA
>DBTJ01000130.1:26694-45245 GCA_002306985.1 Verrucomicrobia bacterium UBA1319 | reverse complement strand
AACCGGCTTGCGCCGGCCGTCAGACAAAACTGGCGGTCGTTATTTCAGCAGGAAATATCCGCTGGCGTTGGTACCCATAAAGTAGCCACGCGCTTCTTGCGACATTTGCAAGATCGCGCCGTTGATGCTGTTCGTGCGGCTGCTGCCGGGATCCACAAACGTGCCGGAAACCAAGCCTGTGGCGGGATCGATGGCAAGCTTGAGATTGCAGTTGTTCGTGGTGACGGTGACCGTGTCATAGACGACATTAACCGAGTTCGTGATGGGCGTGGCCAGGTTACCGCCGCCAAGAATCACCTTGGCGCCCGTGAGCCACAAGCCATCATAAGCGAAGTAGGTGGAGGCTAAAGGCATCGTCGCGTTGGTGAAACCGCCGCTGTAGTTGGTGCTGCTCGCGCCCGCTGTCTTGACCCAGACCACATTGTTGCTATTCACGGCGTTTACCGAATTGGTATCGTTGAAGATTACCCAGCTCAACACCACGCCATTGGACCCCTTGTTATAGGCCGGCAGGTACAGTGGCCATTCCGCGTACTTGGTCATCGCCACCCGTTGAGTCACCACGGTGCCATCCGCTAGCTGCCCGCCTAGCGCGACGAGACCGGTATCATCCACATTGACGCGCAACACGCCGTCACCCGCGGGAACCGTCGCTCCCGATCCGCCAGCTCCGGTAATGGTGAAGATGTAGTCTCCCACCGCCGGCACGATCGTTTCGGTGCCGTAGACCGACCGCAACGCCAGCACCGAGGCTTTCCAATTAGCGCTGGTATTGGTTACGCTACCCGAAATGGATTCGGTGCCGTTGAAGTCCAAGGATAATAGGAACTGCAGGCTTTGATTCGTGATCGCGAGCGTGGCGACGCCGTCGATATCGAACTGACCCGTGAATTTGTTGCTGGCTCCAGACTTTAACAGGTACCCGGCATAGGCCCCGGAGTTATCCACCGTGAATTGGATGAAGCCGCAACGGTCGAATTGGACGTTGGTATTATTCAGGAATAGTCCGCTGTAACTGCCCGCCACCGTTGGGAACGGATTGTCCGCAATCGCAATATTCAAGTGTTTCGTGATGGAAGTATCCACTCCGCCATTGGCTGTGCCGCCATTGTCCTTCACTTTGACGGACACCAGCGCATCACCGCTATTGGTGCTGACGGTGTAGCGCAAGGTGCCATATTTGTCGATCGCGGGGGCTTTGACGAATTTGACGGCATCCTCGGCGAGGATGGTGACCACCGGCGTCCAGGTCTGGTTGGTTTCATCCGTCGTGGGACCTACCACCACATTGGTGATGACGTTGGAAACTACTTGCTCGGACAGGAAGTAGGGAGCAACGATATTGGTATACACAAGACTAAAGGTGGGCGCGTCATTCACCGCGTTGATGGTGAGCACAATACTGTTGGTATTGGTGATGGCTCCATCATCCACGAGCACCTTGATCGTCGCCGAACCCACCGGGGTGCCGCTAACCTTAGTAGCGCTGTTCAGATTCGTAACCGGGGTGATCGTCAGATAGATCTGCGACCCCGTGTTGGTGGCGGTAACATTGGCTAGATTGGTTTTATCGCAAGTCGCGGAAATGTGGAGGTTGGTTAGGACCGTATCCACATCCGTCACGCTGAGCGTAATATTGGTGGCCCCGCTATCCTCGTTGATTTTGAGGGAAGTGGCCAACTTGCCGACTTCCGGCCCTTGATTGCTGTTGGTCGCCACCATAGTTACGGTGTTGGTGGTGGAGAGGTCGACGCCGCCATTGCTCGTGCCGCCGTTGTCCTGGGCGTAAATGACCAGTGAGACCGATCCCGTGGCATTGAGCGCCGGCTTGAAGGTGAGATCGCCCGTCGCGGATATCGCGGGCAAGATGGCGAAGAAGTTATTGCTCGAGGAGGTGACATAGAAGCTCACCTTTTGCTTCGACTCGTTGGTCGGACCGGGCAAAATACTCGTCAAAAAGTTGGTCAACTTTTGAGCTACCGCTTTTGCCGTGCCGCTTTCACTCACGAAGACGTAATTGGAGCCTAAGGTCGCATAGGCATTCGTGTTCAAGGCGAACGAAGGCTTTTGATTGACCGGCACCACGGTCAACACAAAGCTGTTCGACACCGCATTGCCGCCCGTATCCGTCGCCAGCAGGCGAATCACGCTGCTGCCACTGGCGTTGGTCAACGGCGTAATCGAGATGAACCGGTTGGTGTAATTGGTGCTAATGATGGAAGCCGTAACCAGGTTGGTGTTCAACACAATCGCGGTTACCGTGGTATTGGTTTCGTCGTAGTTTAGATCGGATACCGTAAAGGCGAGATTGGTCTTTCCCGAGTTTTCCAAGATGGACAGATTGTCGATGGCGCTAACGGTCGGCGCGTAATTGTACGCTGTAACCGTGACCGCGATCGAATTACTCGCCGTAGTGAGACCGTCATCCGCCAGCAGCGTAATGGTGGCCGATCCCGTGAAGGGGTAAACCGGCTTGATCGCAAGCGCGCGGGTTTTGCCCACTCCGCTAAGCAGCGCAGTCAACCCACCCGCGCTCGAGGTGGCGGTGACCGTGACATTCTCGCGATCCTTGTCCACTAAAGTAACCGTCACGTTGGTGGACTTGTTTTGCGCCACCGTCACACTGGCGGGAGCGGAAATCTGCAGGCCGGACGGAACGTTCGTCGCCACGATGTAAAAGGTCTTGGTAGCCGACACGTTTTTGCCACCACTGGCCGTGCCGCCGCTATCTTGCAGGGTCAACTGAATCGGGAAAAATCCGGTGACATTGGTGGCCAATTGGTAATTCAAAGTGCCCGTCGTGGTCACTTCCAATTTCCTAAAGCTGGCGGTACTGGCGCTCTTAGCGGTGAAACTAGACGTTTGGGCCGCTTCGTTCGGCGGGCCAACGGACATATTGGTGGCGAAGTTCGCCACGGATCTGAGGCCCGCATTGGCGCCCACCACCACTAAATTGGTGGTCAGATTGAAGCTCGGCGCGTCATTCACCGCCGTTATGGTCAGCTCGAAGGAATTCGTGCTGGACGCGCCATTCGTATCGGTGCAGACCACCGAAATCGTGGCTAATCCATTGCTATTGGCGGTGGGCGTTATTTGCAACGTGCGATTCGTGCCCGCGCCGCTGAAAACCAAATTCGTGTCGTTCACCAGGCCGCCGTTGGAAGATTTGCCCGTCGCGGTGATATTGCTCACCGAACCGTCAAAATCAATCACCGTAAAACTCAAATTGGTGACCGCATCCTCTAAAATCGTCAATTTGGCGAATTTGGAGCTGTACGGCGGTTGGTTCACGAATTGAACTTCAACCGTCACATTGTTCGTTACCTTCAGCGTGCCATCCGAAAGCACGACCGACACGACACCCGTGCCGTAGGCGTTCGTCTTGGTGGTTAACGTGAGGGAAAAGTTGGTTTTCGCGCTCGTCAACGCCACCGTGGGAGTCAGAATATTTGAAACCGTCGAGGAGCAGCTAACCGAAGCCGTCAGCGCGGTTTGATCCAAGTCCCAACCCGTGAAAGTGAAATTTGTTTTCGCCGCGTTTTCCAAAATGTGGTTCGTGGCGCTCAAGCCAGTGATTATTGGAGGATAATTCAGATAGGCCACCGACAAAGTAAACGTGTTGGTGCTGGAGTCTTTGCCTCGGTTATCGGTGCCCCCGCTATCTCTCATGACCACGGTCACCGTGTTGGTGCCGTATTTATTGGTCGCCACTTCAAACGCCAACGTGCCCGAGGGAGTAATCGTTGGCGCGGTGGAGAAAAAGCCGGCGGCAAATGTTGTCGTCACCGAGAAAGTCACGGTTTGACTCGTTTCATTCGTCGCGCCACCCATAAAGATGTTGGTGGCGAAATTGGCGGATGAATAAGGTCCGTTGGTCCGGTAAATAAATAAATTGTTGGTGCTCAGGGAGAAGGTTGGAGCATCATTCACCGGCGTCACCGTCACATCAAAACTGACACTGTTGGTGGAGGGCAAATCGTTGGTGACCCACACCGTGATCGTCGCCGTGCCATTAAGATTGGCCGCGGGCTGGAAAGTCAGGGTGCCATTATTTGTGCCGGTGGTGGCCGTAGTGTATGCCACGGTCGGATTTGGAATTAACGCGGGCACGGAAGACGTCGCCGTCATCACCGCGGCCGCCCCCCCCAGGGTGAGGATGTGAAATGCCCGGTTCGTGGAACCCGCATCCTCCAAAATGGTCAAATCCGCAATGGCCGCAAGGGATACGTTGTTAGTGGCCGCCCCGTGTGCCGGAACGATCCAAACACATAACAACAACAAGGTTAACCAGGATGCCATGGTAGCTCTCCATCCATGGAGATTCGGGGACCGATCATCGGATCGTATTCCCCGATATGGCGCGCGCATATTCGTCTGCTTTGTCTTCATAAATTTACTCCTATTCACTATAGCACCCCTTACTGGCAGGAAAGGAGCGCCACATTGTGATATCGGCAACCAGGGGAAATACTTTAGAATTTTCGACCAGTATAGTACTTACATTGTATCTCAAAAGCGTCTATAAGACAACCGCTCCAGATCCTGTCCAAAAAACCGACAACGCCTGCGCGTTTCACAAAGCTTTCGCGCCTGATACTTTCCGCTGGTCATGCGGAGCAAGATCGATTAGGAAAGAGCGTTTAGTGTCTCTTAACGCCCATGAAACGAGCGAAAAATACCATCAGTACTGGCGCGTCCTTTGATTTGAACCAGTTTTTGGCCGAACGCACCGAAGCGGTCAACCGGGCTTTGAATCGCTATTTGCCCGCCGTTCAGGTTAAACCGGCCACCATTCATAAAGCCATGCGCTACTCCCTTTTCGCCGGGGGAAAACGGATGCGCCCCGCGTTGTGCCTGGCCGCCGCCGAAGCTTGTGGTGGAACGGATGAAGCCGCGATACCGCTGGCTTGCGCGGTGGAATGCATTCATACTTATTCGCTCATCCATGACGATTTGCCCGCCATGGACAACGACGATTACCGACGCGGCAAATTGACCAGCCACAAAGTGTTCGGCGAGGGGATTGCCGTGCTGGCGGGCGACGCGTTATTAACCCAGGCCTTTGAAATCGCCGCCGGATTCAAGCCCACCGCCCGGTATGCCACCGCCCAAATCATCCAGGAAATCGCGGTCGCCGCCGGCTCCAAGCAGCTGATCGCGGGACAAGTTGCCGATCTGGAAGGCGAGGGCAAAAAACTGAATACCGCCCAGTTGCGGTTCATTCATGAGCGCAAAACCTCCGCCTTGCTCGGTTGTTCGGCCCGCTTGGGGGGCATGAGCGCCAATTGCACCCCAGCCCAGCTTCAAGCCCTGACGGATTTTGGCTACCATGTCGGGCTAGCCTTTCAAGTGATCGACGACATTCTGGATGTCACTCAGTCCACCGAAAAACTGGGCAAAACCGCCGGCAAGGATCTCACCGCGCAAAAGGCCACTTACCCCGCCATTGTGGGTTTGGAAAAATCCCGCGCTATCGCCAAGCAGCTAACCGCGAAAGCCTTTGAATCTTTGAAGCCGTTCCACGGCAAGGCCGTCGCCTTGGCGGCCCTGGCGGATTTCCTCTTAAAGCGAGATTGCTAAAAGAGGGGCAACGAATGCCCCGCTGGATGGTTGATAGCCGCCGCCAGGCGGCTTATTGCCACCAGCGGATTTTGAAACGCGCGGGCGACTTCCACAAATCCCGCCACATTTCCTCCGTCGATTTGGCGGCGGGCTCCGCCAGCCGTTGGCAAATGATAATGGCCGTCAAGAACACCAGCTGAATCACCAGGAAAAAAATGGAAAAACGGTTCCATTCCACGCCCAGTCCGTGAAACCGCACCCGGGCCAGCGCATCGATCATCATGCCCCAAAACACGGGAGCCAAACCTTGCACTAAACTACCGACCACGGAAAACAAGGCGAAAAAGTGATTTTTACCCATCACTGGAATCGTCACCATGGCGAGCCGGGTATTGGACATATTAACCAACGAATAGGCAAACCCCATGAACATTTGCAGAAATACCACCATGACCATCCAGGGCGGCGTCACTCCTCCCGCCATCAACACCCAGCCCCCCATAATCACCAGCCAGAGAATGAAGGATAAACCCAGCACGGGTTTGCTTCCCCAATGATCCACCCGCGGGCCAATGCAAAAGAGACTGCCTAAACCACCCACATAATAAGCCGCCGTCACCAACAACACCGCCGCCTCGTGCATGCCTCCATCGGTTCGTAAATAGGCCACGACAAAGGCGTTCAAACCTCCGTAAGCGGCGTTCCAAACCACATTCATCCATAACAGTTTTCGGAATGGCGGGTAACTGGCAATCTCGCGCCAAGGCACCGGCGTGGCCGAACTGCGCGTTTGATGCGTCACCACCGCATCGGGCATCCGGCGCATGAACACCAGGCTCACCATGCCCATCAAGGCGCTGAACGCAAAAAGAATCGAAAACTGGTAGGCCTTGGGATTAGGGCCAACGGTAAAGGCGGCTAGGCAAAACCCGGCCACGCTCCCAATACTCACGAACGCCGCCTCGCGCGTGAGATAAGCCCCGCGCCGGGATTCGGGGATGATCGCATTAATCCACGGCAACCAGGCGCAACTGGAGATGCCGCGAGACAAATTAAACCCAAACAAAACCGCCAGTAACAACACCAACTGAGTCGGCGGGCTTAAGAACCACCCGGACAATGGCACCAGCGCCATGCCCACGATAAACATCACCCGCACGCCCCACCCGCCAAACATGAAATTCTTATACCCAACCCGGTCCAGATGTTTAGCGGCGGGAATTTGAAAAATAACCAGCAACGGCATCATGCCCGCGATGACGCCCAGCACCGTGGCGCTCGCGTCCAACGTCTTGGCATAGAGCACCATAGGGCTGCCCAAAACCATCTGGTAGGATAACGCGTTAAACACGGCAAACGTGAACGCGTTATGCAAGCCCGGCGGGAATGGCTCCGGTTTCCTTTCCAAATTCACGGGCGCATCCTAGCTTCAACCTGGCCGCCAGGCTACGATTAACCGTCAGCCAAACCACCAGAATATCAAGGGTAACACCAGCGCCAGATACATCATCGTATTGACGACAAACAGCACGGACGCCTCGCCAGGACGCAAGCCGAACATATTCGCCAGCGCCACCATGGTCACCGCCGTAGGCACGAAACCCTCAATCACGAACACATTCCAGCGCAAACGATCAAACGGCCAGGGCGTAAATTGGACCATCCAGGCGATCAACAACGCGAACGCCGCCCCCATCACGAACCGCGCCACGGCCAGCCAGCCCAGCACGCGCCATAACGGCCGAAGCTTGGATAAATGCAGCCGCAGGCCTATCCCGAAAAAGGCTAACGGGGTAATGATGTACACGAACCAATCGATGAGCCGCCATTGGATGATTTGGGGCGGCCGGGGCACGCCTTCGACCGATAATCCGATGGCCACAATGCTCAACGGCAAACCGAGCGAACGCCAATCCACCAGACTGCGCCACACCAACCGGAGGATGGACTCGCCAGGCGTAGAGGTCGCGCAATACCGGGCGAGCGGGTACATCAAAAGCACCACCATCGGCATGAACAGCACGAAATAAATGTTGGCCAAGCCCAGCGCGGCCTCGCCATAGAGCAAATACAATACGAATGCCCCCATGGTGAAACCGTTGTTCCCCAGCCCGCCGGCGATGGCGAACAAACCTTGCTCCGCTTGGTCGCGAAGGATGAACCGCGCCAATCCCAAGGAAGCGAAGGTCATCAACACCGTGTGCAAAATGGCCAGCAACGGCAGTAAACTATCCTCGCCTCGCAAGGGCGTCCCCCAAATGGTTAAAAAACCGACCGCGGGATACCCGAACACCGCGACGAAAGTCATGATCCATTCGCCGGCGGCCTCGCGAATCCAGCCCTTTCGCTGGCACCAATAGCCCGCGAACATGGATACGGTCATGGCCAACGCTGTGGCCGCAAATTTCGCCGCTAAAGAAGACATGGAGTTAAACCGGCTAAGTGATCACACTCTTTTTCCCAGTCATCCGAGGGACGGAGCGATTGCCCTTTGCAGCAAACACTCGCGGCTCGGCAACCCTCGTTTTGCCCATCGATAAGGCCGGTTCACGGCTTCACTTGCCGATCGGCAAACGCCACATACGCTTTCCAGTCTTCCAAAGTAACGTCATGCTTACCCGGTCGTAGAAAATAGCTGATGCGGCTGGAAACCAGCTCGCCAGCCGGAGGCCAGTCCTGCCGGGCAATGCCATCCGTGCCCAACAACCGGTAAACCGGCGCCGCCGCCACGCCCGCCAGAAATTCCCCCCGGGGATCCGCCCAACGATCTTCAGTCGCGCTATTGATGAGGACCGGCCGGGGGGCCAGCAACGCGATCAACTCATGCTGGTCGAACGCGCATTCATCTTCTTTTCCGTTGTACCGAGCGTAATTCGCGCAAAACCAATGCGGGAAGTTTTTATTCAAGTTTTCAATGCGCTCGCCAAAAATGCGTTTGCTCAGGGCCGCGCCGCCGGCCCCGGAATCGTTGGAAATCGTCGCGGCAAACCGCTCATCTTGCGCCCCGGCCCACAAAGCGGTTTTGCCCAGCCGGCTATGGCCCATAACGATCACCCGTTTGGCATCCACGCGCGGCAACGTTTCCAAAACATCCAAGGCCCGGCTAAGCCCCCACGCCCAAGCGCCGATGGACGCCCAATCTCCGGGCCCTTGCGGCCGGGCGAGCACATGCACTCCATTCGTGAAACCATCGTGAAAATCGGGATCGATTTCGCAATAGCACGCCGTCACCACCCCATAGCCATGCGCCAGCGCATAATCGTATTGCCAACGCTGACTCTCATGCCCGCGCGCCGCCGCCACCGCCAAGTGATTCGTCACCCCCGCCGCCGCTTCGTTATTCAGCCAATGCGTAGGCAACGGAATGTCTTGTTCATCCGTGGTGGCGTAATTGCCTTCGAAATTCAGCCCCAGAAATACCGGCGCGGGCCCTTTTGCCTCAAGGGGCAAATAAACGAGCAATTCCATGCGCGGCCCCGTCTCGCGCCCGTCGAATAAAACGGCGATACGCAACCGGGTCGCCCGGCCACCGCGCGCGTCCTTTTTCTCTTCCAGCGTGACCCAGCGCATCTGGCTGGGCCGCCCGAGCAACGTTTTGCCGTACATTTCCGTCTCGAACGTCCGCAGCAATTCCGGACGGCGTTTTTCACGCCACACCCGGGCATCCTTTACGGCGGCCCCATCCTGGCAGATCAACGGATCTGGCAGGGTATAGGGAGGCACTTTGGATTCGTCCTCGTTGACTCCGGGAGGCAGGGCGGCGGCGGCGGATTGAATCATAGCCAAAAAAAGTAAAAAAATCCCCAGGCACGGTTTCATACGTTGGAAAATCATTCGCACTCCGAGACGGGAATCGCAAGCCTTTTGCGCGGCCCCTATTTCCGCATCTCCGCCGTGTGATGGTACTCCAAGAAGGTGAACAGCAGGGCGGCCAGCCCCAAAAATACGCCGCTTGCTATCACCAGGGCGCAAAGCGAAAACGGAACCCCGGCGCCCGACCAAGCGAAAAGGCTTTGCAGCTCCGGGTTATGCGCCAGCAAGGTTTTGAGGTGTCGCATAATCGAAAGCGTGTTGATATTGGTCGGTATCCGCCCGATCCCTAGTTCCACCACGGCTCCATACAGCAAGGCCAAAGCCATGTAACGGCTGGAAATCTGGCCCAAGAACAAGCCCAGCGCGCTCCAAGCGAACACGGCCAATATTTGGACGGCCAAAAAGAGCGGCAACAAATCCGTCAAGCCCGGTATATCGCGCAAATACCCCACCCAAAATAACAGCGCAGTCTGAAGCAGTAAGACCAGCTGAAGATACCCCGTTTGCGCCAGGTATTTGGCCACCAGCAACCCCGCCCGGCTCAAGGGCCGGGTAGCGAGAAAACTGAGCGTATTCGCCTGGACTTCATCGCGAATCAACCCGCCACATTGACGCACACAATTCAAAGGCAGCACGATAAAGAAATAGAACTCCATTAACATGTGGTAAAACGGGCTTGTCCAGTTTCCGTTCTTTTCCTGGGCGCGCTGTTTGCCTAGCTCCACATTGCGCCGGCAAAATTCACGGAATCGCTTGAACTGCAGTTCACTTAGAATCTCTTGGGCGCGTTTTTCGACGCGATCATAGCCTTCCCGGATTTTCACCCCCCGTTGCTCCACGGTGTTATCCTCCCTCTCCAAACCCGCCAGCTCACCTTCGGCGCGGGCGAATTCCTCCTGGAAAACCGGTAAAAGCTTGACGCGTTGCTCGGGTTCCACCGGCATTTTCGCTTTGTTCATGCTTCCGTAAAATCGATTCAATTGCATCGCGGGATCACCCATCAAGGAATTGAGCTTGCGCCAGTCCTGCGAATTGGGACAGGTGATGTACACCAACAACGGCAACGCCAACAAACTGAGCAACCGCAAAGGCAACCGTTTCCAGGCGAATTGTGTCCTCCAAGACAGCAGACAAATCCCCCGTAACGCCAGCCAGAATGACGGCGCTATCCGGCCGTCCCTTACCGGTTCTTGGGGCGCCTTGGGGGGGGGCACAACCTCGGGGTTCATGTGGTGACCTTGTCGAAAATGTTTTTTAACGACCGGCTTTCACTTTGGATTCCATACACGGCCACCTGGCTGTCAAGCAGCAAGCCGGTCCAACGCTCATAGAATGAGGCCGCCTCCTTGACGCGAATGCGCAGCAGGCCATTCGGCTCGTCCAAATCGAAACCGCTCAGCACCCCCGCGTCGAACAAATGCCGCGCCAGTTTTTCGGGCGCGTCGCAATGGACGGTCAGTTCTTCCGACCAATTCTTGATGTCATCGCGAATATCCTTCTGATCGCCGGAGGCCAGCACCCGGCCCCAGTTCAGAATCAGGATGCTTTTGCATAAAGCCTCCAATTCAACCAGAATATGACTAGAGATAAGCACGCTCACCCCTTGGCCGACCAACTCTTTGAGGATTAGCCCCATCTCCTGGCGCCCCATGGGGTCGAGCCCATTCATCGGCTCATCGAGCACCAGCAAATCGGGACCGTGCAACAAACCTTGCGCCAACTTCACCCGCTGTTTCATGCCTTTGGAATATTGGCCCATGCGTTTGGACCAATGTTCGCGCGGCAAAGCCACCCGGTCCAAAATCGCCTCGCAGCGCCTACGGACATCCGGGGCGGGGATGCCCGAAACATATGCCAAGCCTTGAAGCCAATCCAGCGGGCGCAATTCTTTGGGCACGGCTTCGCCTTCGGGGCAATAACCCAAGCGCCGGATCAAGCGCGGATTATTCCAAGGCCGCTCGCCAAACACCGTCAAATCGCCGGAACTCGGCTGCAACTGGCCGGTGATGATGCTAATGAGCGTACTTTTGCCCGCGCCATTCGGACCCATCAGGCCGGTGAGGCCCGGTTCGACCTCGAAGCTGACATTGTTCAGCCCCATGACCAAGCCGTACCAGCGGCTCAACTTGCGTGCCTGGATAATGGCGTTCATTCAGGTTTCACTCGCTTGCGGATAATCCACGCCGCCAAGAAAACCATCAACCACGACCAAGTCACCGCGCCCCAAAGCGCGGGGGTGCTGAGGGCCGACATGGATCGCGTCGAAACGTCTCGCAACATCTCTCCCAAAATAGGGATGCTTTCCCGGGCGGTAGTCAAATCCTCGGCCGGCCGGAAGATAGCCAGGGCGATTTGTTCCAAGTTATAATTGAAACTCAAATGCTGAAGCCAGGGCCTCGTTTTGACGGCGATCGGCGCCACCACTCCCCCCAATATCCACCACACATACCAAATGGCCGCCGTCGATTTCTCTTTGGATGAAATTGCCGACACGCCCAGCGCGAGCAAGCTCAGCAGGGTCATCGCCACCAGGCCGAAAACCAGCGTGTGAAAAATCGCGGCGCGCGCGTGCCAGAAAAAACCCCAGTCCGGCGTCAGCAGATTGCCCAAAAACCAAGCCGCGCACACCGGCCCCAGCCACGCCATCGCCAACAGGCCGAAAGCGGTGGAAAATTTGCCCAGCAGATAATCCGCGCGGCTGACCGCTTTGGATGAATAAATGATGATCGCGTTACTCGCCAAATCCTGCGTGATCAACAGCGGGACGGCCATGCCGAGGATAAAAATGCCCGCGCGCAATAAAAGCGCGCAGTAAAAATAGAACAGGACGTTTTGCGTGGTCCGCACCGAGATTTCCGGGTGCTGCTCCAACCAGGTCGTCAGCAACCGCGCAAAGGACTGCAATCCCGGATTAAAATTCCCGACCCACTGCACGACCACGCTATCGGCCACCAGCAACTGCCCAACCATGAACAGCAAACCGGTCATCGCCAAAGCCGAACCCCAGCAAAGCACCACCGCATGCCGCATCCATTTATTGCGCAAACACGCGGTCAACCCGTGGCGCGCAATCGCCAAGCGGCGGTGCCATACTCCGAGATGGACGCCATCCCAGTGCTTATAGCTAATGTCATGGATTGGCATGGGAAAGCTCCAGGGCCCGCACAAACGTCTCTTCCAGCGCGTTGGGGCTGGGGATAATTTCCAGCGGCGCCAATTTTCGCTCATGCAGCAGGGCCAGCAACGGATTCAAGGAAGCGCATTGATGCGCGATTTTCACATGGCCGTTTGGCAACGGTTCGCAAGCCCATTGCCGGCTCGCGCAAGCGGCCTGTAATTCCTGATACCGACCATCGATGACCACCTCCGCGGACCGGCGGTTGCGCGCCTTCAAATTTTCCAGCGTGTCGTGCACCAATACCCGGCCCCGCGCAATGATGATAATCTGTTCGCACAGCCGGTCCACATCGTTCAGCAAATGGGAAGAAAGCACCACGGTGATGCCATAGGTTTGCCAAAGGCTATGCACCAGTTCCAGAATTTGCGTTTGCCCTTTGGGATCCAAACCGTTGGTCGGCTCGTCGAGGAAAACTATTTCCGGGTCATGCACAATCGCCTGCGCCAACTTGAGCCGCTGCTTCATGCCCGTGCTGTACGTGTCGATCTTGCGATATCGCTCCTGCCCCATGCCGACGAAATCCAGCATTTCATGCGCCCGTTGCCGCGCCACCGCGAACGGCAAGCCGCATAATTGCGCGCAATACGTCACATATTCGCAACCGACCATGCCGGGAATGTGACAATCCTGCTCCGGGGTGTAACCCACGCGCTTGCGAATTTCCCGACCTTCCCGACCCACTTCGCGCCCCAATAGTTTGGCCGATCCCGAAGTGATGGGTTGCAACTGCAGCAGACACTTCATCAGCGTGCTCTTGCCCGCGCCATTGGGACCCAGTAAACCAATCGCGCCGGGAGCCACTTTTAAGTCAACGCCATCCAATGCCCGCTGCGGTCCGTAAACCTTGGACAAAGCCTGAGTTTCAATGACTGATGGCGCGGACATCCGGAAAGAATCTTGAGTATTGCCTCAGCCCTTAGCAACACATTTTATCCACCTCCTCAAAAACTTAACCGGCAAATCCCGCGAATAGAATCGCCATTAACGCGTCGAAGGGATAGGCCCCGAGGCAAACATCAAATTACGCGATCATGAATCACCTTAAAGCCCCCCCTTCATGGCTGCCTCTGCTTGCGCCAATGCTAGGCTGCTCGCTCCTGGCTCAAGCGTCCGTTTGGTGGGATGACTTTCCGGGCATGATTCAAACCGCGGACACGAAATATGCCGCCGCAGCTCAAGCCACCGTTTGTTTGAGTGGCGGCACGGACGATCCGTGCTGGGGCTTACACGCCCAACATTTGCGCCTGGCCGAATCGGCCGGAAGCCTTGCGAACCTGCATCGGGCAGGCCTCAAGTCCTTGTCTTGGTTTGAGGGGTTTGGCACTTGCGAAGCCTATGTCGCGCAACTGCGACGCGCCCCTGACGGAACTTGGATCCTGCGACAACAGGCGCCGCCCTTGGTTAAAGTCTTCACCCAACATTGGAGCTGGCAAACCTATGATGGCACCGGCGAAATCCGCTGGGTTGGCCTGCCGAATTACTTCGATAACGACGACTGGGCGCAACCATGGACCCGCTTTCATCCCCGGTATGGCTCGCCGCCCATGACTTATCCCGATGGACGATTGGCGGCGGGCTATGCGGGGGCCACCACCGATCCGCGCCACAGCCGCGTGCTCGACGCCAGCTGTTCCAAAGATGTCTTGGGTCATTTGACCTTTGAATACGAATATAATCCGGAGGTAAACCGTCTCGATCACGACACGCTGCGCCCCCACGGACCCTTGGCTGGTTTGGTGAAAGCCGACGCCCCACCCGCCGGTCCGCCGGACCCGGGTTTCACCCCAGAAGAATGGAAAAAGCTCAAACGGGCTGGCTATGCCGGCGTCGTCTCGGCGGGCAAAGACTCCGCTTGCCCGATTTGGATCGATTATGCCCGCGCGTCCGTACGTTCGGCTTTGGATGCGGGCACCGACGGTTTGTGGGTGGATAATTTTTCACCGTGGGACAGTTTCGGTGGCGCTCCGGTTTCCAAAGCCTTTGGGGAATGGTCGGTGGCGGGATTTCGCGCTTATTTAGCCGCCCATTTCCCGGCTTCGGCCAGGCTGCGGATGGGAATTACCAACCTCAGCGCCTTCGATATCCGCTCTTATCTGCAAAATCGTCTGCGGGAATGGGGAGGACAACCGGATAATTTATCCGATCCCCGCTGGCGTGACGCGCGCTGGCAAAACGACGCCCTTTGGCGCGCCTATCTTATTTATAAACGCCAAACCGGCACCGCCGCCCTGGAACGTTATTATCGAACGATCAAGCAAGAGGCGACCGCGGCTGGCCGCCCCGATTTCCTCGTCATGGGCAATGACATTCCTTTGTTCTCGCTGGGCTGGGCGCGCGGGGAACTCGACATGGTGAGCACCGAACTCTCCTGGGGCTGGCATTTAACCTCCGGCCCGCGCGGACTGATGCCTCCGCCGAGCGGCAGTTATGCGCCCGTTTACAAATTAGCGCGCGAACACGCGAAGGGACGCTTCGTAAACGCGTGGCTCTATGGACCGGAAGCGCAGTTGGGGCGGCCCCATATCGCCCGCGTCCTATACTACCAGGCCTTGGCAAATCACGCCTTGCCCATGCCGAACCCCGGCGGCCGCACCGTGGGCAACCCGGAAACGGATCGCGCCTTCTTTGAATTCCTGCGCCGCGCGGCGCCGATCTTTGGCAATCGGCGGCCCCTTGAAGAAGTGGGGCTTTATCACTCCTCATCCTCGCAACTGCTGGAAATGCTGCCCGGCGGCTTTCGCGATCATAACCACCAACCGCACAGCTTTGCCTTCTGGGGCTGGGGCACCGCTTTAAGCCAATTACATATACTTTGGCGCGCCGTGCCGGAATGGAAATTGAACCCCGAGGTTCTGGGCGCACTGCGTTTGCTCATTATCCCCGCCTCCGAGGTTTTCGAAGCTCGCGACACAGCCATGCTTGAAACCTGGGTTCGCCAAGGCGGCCAGTTAATCATTACCGGCAATAGCGGTGCCCGCCTGGGCGAACAAGGAAATTTCGATCTCTCCCCCTGCCCTTCAACGTTGGCGGGCCTAGTCATGGCATCAACCAACGGCCAAGCCGCGGCAATCGGCAATGGCCGGGTGCTTTATCTTCGCGACGATCCAGGAATTCCCTTTTATGAGGCCAACTTAGAACGCCCCACGTTGCTGCCGGCCATCGGCCGAATACTCGATGGCATGCGGTCTACCAATAATTCACTCAGCCTGGTTGCCCCGGAGGTTCCAGCCACCGTTGGTCTAACCCTTTACCGTGATGGGCGCCGTTTATTCATCGATATCAATAACACCGATGTCGATCTAATCCACGACACCGTAAAACCCACCGTTCCCCTCACCTTTACAATATCCCTACCCAAAGAATGGCGCGGGAATAAACTCACGCTCCAAAGCATCGGCCCGGAGGAGCCCGTGGCGGCCCAATTAAGCGCCATCAATGGCAGCCACGTGAACATCACCACCGCCCCGGTGCCGGTGTACACTTCGCTCCTGATTGAAGCGCATTCAGGGAACTAACCAAACCCACCGTTTTTCCACCTACTTTCGGGCCGGCCCTAGGCAATCCAGAAGTTGAATCCCATGGCCCAGCGGGATGACCAGCTTTTCCGGGCTTTGCCAAACCACCTTTTTCCCGGGCGCCAATTCCAAAAACGGCACCTTGCCGCCCGCGTTGCAAAGGAATAGATGCCCGTTCGGCATGACTTGCACTCCCGCAAACCAGCGGATGCCCGCTTGGGGAATTTCCCGTCCGCTAATCGACCAGAGGATTTTATCGGCGGGATCCACTTCGATCAGGGTTTGTTCCCCGCAGATAATGGTGTTCCCGTTTTCCAAGCGGACTGCGGAATAAGGAGCGAAAGCCAGTTTGATCTCCCGCCGCAAGCGTCCTTCAAGATCGTATTCCCGCGCCGCATGCGCCGATTCCTCGGCCACGAGAAAGCGGCCGGGGGCAATCTGCCGGGCGTTTCGCATGCAGCTATGGCCGGGAGCGTTGCGCACCGGAATCGTTTGGACCACCCGCCCATCGGGCCGCACAATCAAGAGTTTGCCTTGGCTGGCGGCGCCTACCAGAGTATTGCCGTCAGCCAATCGCTGGCAGGACCACACTTGGCCCGTGGTGCGAAATTCAAAAACGACCTGCTTTTGCGGGGTAACCTCGATCACTCCGCTGGGATTATCCTGCCGCGCGCCGTCATAATTGCGATTGTGGCAAAAAAGCACGTTGCCATTCGGCAAGGACCAAACATCGCGCGACATCTCAGCCGGATATTCCCAAACCACCCGCCCTTCGGCGTTGTATTTCAGGATTTTCCCCACGCCCTCGGCGGCAAATAAGAAAGCGGGCGCCGCGCCAGCGGTCATCGCAGGCAACCCCAGCCACAGCAGAGCGGCCAAAAGGAGGCGCTGAAATATGGGCGAATTCATACGCGCTAAAAATGGAAGTGAACCGGTTAGTTTTCAAGTAAATATGCGTCTCGACCAGGATTGTTCAAAGAGCCGGCGCGCCGATTTTCCTGGGCCCTTAAACCGAAAGCTTGCTCGCATATTTGCTTGTTCGCCCAGCCGTGAGTTTGCATTATCACATTCCTGGCTATCGGCATAAACCCATAGCCTTTTATTGAAGCCGGAGGATATCGGCTCATATGAATATGATGAATACACCCTCCACCAACCGGCGCGGTTTTATAAAACAAACCGCCGTCGCCTTGACCGCCGGAGCCGCCTTAGGCGCCGCTTGGAATCTCGCGGAAGCCGGATTCCCCGCCCAAGCCGCCGACCAACCGGCCGCAACGAATCGACCCAAGCATACCATGAAAATAATTATTGCCGCAGACCCCTTTGCCGTAACACTTAAAAAAGCCGTGGCGGCTTACTTGAAAGAAAAAGGTCACGAAGTGATCGACCTCGGTTCGACGGACGAAAAAGCGATCCCTTATTACGAATGTTGCGTGGATGCCTGCAAGGCGCTCCAAGCCGGCAAAGGAGAGCGTGGGATATTCTTTTGCGGCACTGGCATGGGCATGTCCGTCATCGCCAACCGTTTCAAAGGCATCACCGCTTCGGTGGTGGAATCGGTTTTCGCCGCCCGGATGTGCCGCTCGATCAACAACGCGAACGTCCTGTGCCTCGGCTCGATGATTTGGGGCGATTGGATGGCGAAAGATGCGGTTGAGGCCTTTTTGACGACCAACCTGACCGATGGCTTGCCTCAATTCGCGGATTTCCTGAAGGACGCCAATAAGAAAGTCGCGGCGATCGACCCCGCCAAACCGTAACGCTGATTGATCGAACGAATGAACTGGCGCGCAACCGCGATCGAGCGATTGCGCGCCAGCCATCAGGCGCCGTCTCCAGCCTGATTGCCCGCGCAAAACACTTCTATTTCACGGCCATACGCAAGTAACCACCGCTCGACTGGGCAGCGAGACCGCGACGTATTTCCCGCTAGCTAAGAAGCAAATATCTTGGTTCGCTGGCGTTTGATTCGCCAAAATGGCCGCCTTTCGGCCATCCGGGGTCAAAAAGGCCACGTTCGGCAGCCCCGACAATTCCGCGGAGCCGATGCGAACCGAACCCGGCCGCACGTGCTTGGCGGCGTGGGCGATGGTGTAGTAAGCCAGGTTGCGAGTGACTTTGTCTCCTTCGATGGTGACCGCCCCTTGGCACATCGTGCAGCCCCCGTCGTCGGTGTGCGGATTATTATCCGCATCGGCGGCCAGATTCCACAGCAAGACATTCCGGGACCAGTTCCTCGTCGCGCCAATCACGATTTGCGCCACAGGATTGTCGATTTCAATATTGTTTTGGCCGGGGCGCTCGATGACCATTTGCTCGGTAAAATACAGGCGCTTTTCGGGAAACGCGTCATGCACCCGACTCAGCGCGCCGATCTCGCCGCGATACAAATGAAAACCCGAGCCATCCACATAGGGGCTGGCCGCCGCGTCTTTTAAAATCTCGGCGGCATACTCGGGCACATCACAATTGTGGTCATAGAG
>DBTJ01000130.1:17116-26450 GCA_002306985.1 Verrucomicrobia bacterium UBA1319 | reverse complement strand
ACACATCACAATTGTGGTCATAGAGGACGATTTTCGTCGTGATGCCCGCCGCTTTAAAAGCGGGGCCGAGATGGTTTTTAATGAAATCGGCTTGCTCCGAGGCCAGCATCTTTAGGCTCGGCGTGTTGCCTTCGTTGAGCGGCTCGTTTTGAATCGTCAGCGCATCGATCCGGATGCCTTCGGCGCGCATGCCTTCGAGGTATTTTACGAAGTACTTGGCATACGCGGAATAATACTCGGGCTTAAGCTTTCCCCCCTTGGCTTTTTGGCTCGTTTTCATCCAGACGGGCGCGGTCCAGGGAGAAGCGAGGATTTTGATGTTGGGATCGAGGGCGAGGATTTGCTTCAGCATGGGAATGACATCGCCACGGTCGGGGTTCAGGCTGAATTTAGCCATTTCCAGATCGGTTTCGCCCGCCGGCAAATCGTCATACGTAAAGACGTGGTCGTTCAAGTCGGATGCGCCAATGCTCACGCGCAGATAGCTAATGCCTATGCCCTCGGTGGTGAACAGCTCTTTTAACAGCGCGGCGCGCGCGCTTGGACTCATCGCGGCCAGATGCACGGCGCTGCCGCCGGTCAAAGCGAAGCCAAACCCATCCATCGTTTGGTATTTCTCGGCTACGTTGACCGCGATGATCGCGCTGCCTTTGGGCGCGGCGTCCAACATGGGCGCGCCCTCCATTTGCGATTCAAAAAGCGCCGATCGGTCAGGCAGGGTACGCCATAAAACCGCCTGCGCCTTATCCTGCGCGTAACCGTCCCCAGCAAGGAACGAACAGACTATTGCCAATAGGGTTTTTAGCCATGGATGCTTCATTTTATTCAAACCACCTCCCAGCCCGGACGATACGTTTCCTTGAGATATTTGTCCACCTCCGGCGCACTGGTGAATTTCATCGCCGGCGCGTCCCAATACAGTTTTTTACCCGCGCGCATGGCGACTAAGCCGAGCAATCCCACCTCGGTGAGCGCGGCCCCATAGGCAAAATTGGAACCCGCCGCCGCGCCGCCCTTGCAGGCATCGATCCAATCCCGGTGATGCCCCTTCGAGCGCGGCAACGTTTTCGGCGGACGTTTATACGACTCATGCCGGCTACCCGGCAAGAGTCGCGGGTCTCCGCCCCAGCCCGGGCAAGTCAGCATGCCCCGGTCGCCTATGAACAAGATTCCATTGCCGTTCGCGCCCAATTGATCATCCGCCTCCAACCCTTCGGGCCGGGGCGGCATCAAACCGCCTTCGTACCAAGTAAACTTGACGGCGGGCCGGCTGCCCCGCGGTCCGAATTGGTAGGTGTACAAACCTCCAGGCGGCGCCATGTACGTATCCACCCCACCCACCCCGCTCGCTTCAATGCTGAGCGGTTCACGCAATTCCAGCGCCCAAAGCACGGGGTCGAAATTGTGACAGAAGAAATCGCCGATGGGCGCGGTGCCAAAGTCCCAAAAATCACGCCAGCTTACGGGTGAATAGAGCGAACTAAAAGGCCGGGCCTCACGCGGCCCGAGCCACAAATCCCAATTCACGCCCGGGGGCGTTGGCTCCGCGGGAGGCCGTCCGCCGGAGTGGTTTTTATTCCAGCGAGTGGCGCTAGTCCACGCGTGAACCTCGCGAACATCGCCAATCGCCCCCGCCCAAATCCATTCGCAGGTGAGCCGAATGCTTTCGCCGGCGTGCCCTTGATTGCCCAATTGGGTGGCCACCCCGGTCTCCCGGGCAACCCGGGCAACTTGCCGCGCCTCCCAAACATTATGGGTCAGGGGTTTTTCACAATAAACATGCTTGCCTTGGCGCATCGCCGTAACGCTGACATAGGCATGTTGATGATCCGGAGTAGCGCAAAGAATCGCGTCGATGGCGGTTTCTTTTTCCAGCATCACCCGGAAATCCTCAAAGTCGCTTACCCGATAATTGGGCGTTTTTTCGGCGTAGTGCTTTTCAACGAGCCCCTTTACCGGCAACCGCCCGGCGGCGCCTTTATAGTAAAAGGCATCGAGTTGATGCGATTCGATCGGATCGGCCACCGCGATGATTTGAACATCCGGTAATTGAAAAAGCGCGCCCATGTTCGCGCGGCCCTGGCCACCGCAACCAATCAGGGCGACATTCACCTTTTCGCTGGGCGCGACATATTTGGGGCCGCCCAATACCTGGCGCGGCACCACGGTAAACGCGGCGGTGGCCGTCGCGGCGACGCTCAAGAATTGGCGCCGACTGAAACCGGATTTTAGATGCGGATTCATTTGACTGGCGGAGTGGAGGTCGGCGCATTTGTATCCGTACCACGCGGGGCTAACTTGGCGATCTCCTCGCTCACTTGCAGAAAACAGTTCCCGGAGGTCTGCTGCTCCAAGTCCTCGTGGTTTTTCGCCCGTTCGTATTCCTTAAGAAATCCTCCGGCGCCGCTCCAGACGGTTTGCACGATGCCCAAGAGCCGGTTCCGGATTTCCGGGGTGGAATGTTCGCGAAACCGCACCATATCCTGGACTTGTTTGACGGCGTTGGGCGCGTTTCGCCAGGGACAAGTGACCACGGAAAAACCTTTCATCGCAAAATACACGGCCGTCTGGTCCGGTCGTTCGTAATGCCAGTCGCAAATCACCACGTCCTTGGGAATGAGGTCGATGGCCCGCGCGGTGCCGTTCAAGCTCGACTCCCATTCGCCGATGCCGGTGAGCTTGCCATCCAACAAACGATCGCCCCACATCCAGAGCTTCCGGCCTTTCGCCGCCAAATGCTCGCGAATCAAGCGGACTTCTCCGGCGAAAAGCTCGGCTTTATCTTTACCGCCGCAACGCGGGCACTTGTCCTCCCCGATATAAAATACCTCGTCCAGCCCGGCATGAAAGGCGTCCGCCTCGAAGGCGTCACACACCTCATCGACCAGGGCAAACACGATCTCGTGCACCTTGGGATGCAGCGGACAATAGCTCTTACAGTAGAGATGCTCGGCATTCGGCCATTGGTATTTTTCCGGGAACGCCACCCACGGGGTTTCGTCAAATTCGGGGTAGGTTTTCAGCAAATTGGCCGGCGTTTTTTCCCAGGATTGATGCCCCAGCAGATTGATCTGGGGTATAATCTTCAGGTTATGCTTGCGACAGGCGGCCACAATTTTAGCCACGTCCGTTTTGGTGAGCCCATGCGGATCCTTTAACTCCGGATGGCTGGTGTACTGAAAATTATAATCCACCCGAAGGATGAGGGTGTTGATCGAACGCGGAGCCAGATCTTCTTCGATGAATTGCGTGAATTTATCCACTTCCCGGGCGCTCGGCGCGGAAATGCAAAAACCGCGCACGGGCATCCGGCTATCCAAAGAGTCTTCCGCGCGGGCATTCAGCAGGAACGTCGCCAGAAATATAATTAATGCCGCTGGTTTCATAGGGTTGGATTTGTTGGTTGTTTATTTTAAAGATCCATTCGTTCTGAGGCCAGATCAAACGGCTGTCTCCCGTATTAATTGGCGCATGAATTCGCACGCTAACTGGGCGTTATGATGGGCAAATTGAATATCGACAGTCTGGCCATCGAGCTTGGGCAATTCATGGCATAACTCGTAACTCAAATAGCCCTGGTAGCCGATCTCGCTCATCGCTTGGATAAAGTTGCGATAATATTCATTGGTTTCTCCTTGAATGACTCCATCATGGCGATCCACCCCCCTGATGCTGCCATCGGGCAACCGCTCGAATTCACCGCCAAAATGCGACATCACCTGGCCTGCGCCCACGAGTTTGGCCGCTTGGCGCATCGTGGCGAGGCTTTTATCCGGCATCAAGGGCGCATCCAGACAATACTTCAAATGCGGCGAGTCCACTTCTTTGACCATGCGGATAATATCATGATGATCCAGGATCAGCGGACGATGGTTTTGCAAAGCGAGCGTCACCCCCGCCTCGCCCGCGTAACGCGCGCATTCACTTAGGCTTTCACGACACCAACCCCAGATTTCTTCGGTCGAGAATTTGGCGTGTACGACCGGCCAGAGTCCCTCGGCAATATCATAGGTGGCCAGCTTGGGATGCCGGGTCACCCCCCACCAGGCCAGGAAAACGCGCAAATGTTTCGCCCCCAAATCCGCGGTCATGCGGATCAATTCCTTCAAGTACGCAATCTGCGCTTCTCGCACTTCGGGGACCGGATGGCTAAAATCATTATTCGCGGCGACCCCATGGATTTCAATCCCTTCGCCATCGGCCAGGGCGCGCAGTTCGCGGCACTTTTTCGCGGGCCAATCCAGGGGATTGCCATGTGGACGTTTGCCATCGATCTCCACGCCATCGTAATCAAATTGTCGCGCGACTTTGATCAGTTCAGGAAGGGTTAAGGCTTCCCCGCGATACCACATGCCCAAGTAAGTGACGCTATAAAGTCCGACTTTCATACGCTTCATTATTTGCTGAGGAAATGACAGGCCCGCCCCTAGAGCCGCTTTGCGGCAAGACACGGCCGTAAAAGCTCGGTAAGGAGGCGTGCATTCTTGTACTTCAAGATAACTGGCAAGCGGCGGGAATTATTGCCCCGAAGCGCCAGTTTTTGTGCCAGAAGCGGCGTAATACTCGCGATACTCCCGGGGAGTCCGGCCAAAATGCCGGCGAAACTCGCGGCTGAAATGGCTTTGGTCGGAAAACCCGCAACTCAATGCCACTTCCACCAAAGTATGATCGGTGTAAACCAGAGACCGGCTGGCCAGCCGCATTCGAAGCTTTCGCAGGTACTTTTGGGGCGTGAGATGAAAATTGCGCAGAAATTTTCGTTCGAAGGCGCGCACCGACATATGCATCAAGCGGGCCAATTCCCGGTTGGTAATGGCGGACTGATAATGGCTCGAAAGGTAATTCAGCACCGTCTCAAACCCGGGGGCCGCAGGGGCCTTTTGTCCTTCGGCCTGAAGAGGCCGGGTGATCCCGGCGGTGCCGATGATCTCCCTTTTTCCATTCCGTAACGGGATTTTGTTGGTCACATTCCAACTGGCGGTCCCATCGGCCTGACTGACTTGTTCAATTCGATTGATAACCCGATGCCCGGCCAGCACCTGTTCGTCATCCATACGGAATTGATCGGCCAAATAAGGGGGTGAAAGCTCGTAATCGGTCTTACCCAGGATTTGCTCCAAATTTCCCAGGGTATCGCTGGCAGCCTGGGTGTAATTCATCAAAAAGGCGCGATTGACCCAGCGATAGCGTCCGTCGTGATCCTTTACCCAAACCACGGCATCCTCGATAAAATCGAATAATTCAGCCAAGGGAAATGGCTGGGCATCGAACGCCGCTTTGGATTTGCCATCAGGCATGAAATATCACGTGATTGCGCCGCGATGGAATTTCGATCTTGGCGCTAGCATATAAGATCTCCGGCCCGGCGGAAGAAAAAGTTGTCCGGCAACCGACCCGAATGACGGCCAAAGCGCTCGTCCCAAAACGCGAAAGCCTGCCCCGAAGGGCAGGCTCGCTGAAATTAAGATTTTAGAACTGGCTGAGAACCGGGCCAAAGATTAAGCTTTTTCCTTTTTGGAATCCACTTTCTTAGCTTCGGCTTTTTTCTCGGACTTGACTTCGCCCTTCTCCGCTTTCTTGCCTTCCTTATCCCGCTTCTCGGATTTGGCGGTGGTTTCAGCGGCGGCGGCAACGGCGGCCGCTTGGGCATCGGCGTCAATTTGCGGGTTGCTGCTCTTGATGTGAACCTTGAGCGTGGTGCTCACTTCCGGATGCAAGCGCAATTCAACGTCGTGATCGCCCACGTTGCGCAACGCCTTTTCGAGATGAATTTTGCGTTTGTCGAGCGAGACGTCGAACTGATGTTTCAATTCATCGGCGATGGAACCTGCGGTGACGGAACCGAAAATCTTATCGCCCTCACCCGCCTTGACGGTGATAACCAGCGTCAACTTCGAGAGCGTCTTGGACAACTCGGTCATGGTGTTCAGCTCATGCGCTTCACGCTCCGCGCGGCGCTGGCGCAAAGCCTCCAAACGGCGCTTATTGACGGAGGTAACCGGGATGGCTAGGCGTTGCGGCAGCAGGAAATTACGGGCATAGCCAGCGGCAACTTTGACCTGATCGGATTCGGCACCCAGGCCTACCACATTTTGCGTTAAAATAACATCTACTTTAGGCATAAAAGGAACTTTCTATCTTCTTTCCAGGTTGGGCGCTCAAGCGCCCTCAAAAGGTTCAAAAGGGGTTTAATGGTTCAAAGGTTAAAACGGCACATCGTCTTCTTCAGCGGGCGTTTCGTCCGCGGGGCTGGCAGGGGGCTGAGGCGCGGCGGCGGCTCTGCTCGCCGGCGCGGCGGGCGCAACGGCGGAGCGCGCCGGCGGCGGGTTCCCAGCCTCATCCGGGGAGCGCCCCCCAAAATCGAGGAATTGGAAACTCTCCATCACCACCACCAAACGGGATCGTTTCTGATTCGTTTGCTTGTCTTCCCAGCTATCCAGTCGCAACCGGCCCTCAATCATGATCGGACGGCCCTTTTTCATGTACTGGCCCAGCGTCTCCGCCTGCTTGCCGAAGGCTTCGACGTCAACAAAAGTCACTTCCTCGCGTTGAGCCCCCGCTTCATCGCGCCAAGTCCGGTTAAGGGCAAGGCCGATTTTAGCGATGGCGGTCCCTTTCTGCGTATACCGCAGCTCGGGATCGCGGGTCAGGTTACCGACCAGAATAACTTTGTTGTAACTAGCCATGAAAAATCATGTTAAACGGCTGCCGGAGCACCTTCAACCACCGGCTTGGCCGGCGGCGCGATGCTAAACATCACCCGGAAAATCTCCTCGTTCAAGGAGAACGTCCTCCGCAGCTGGGCAATGGCTTCTTCACGGATATCAATGACTAAATTGACATAGAATCCGGCGGTGTGCGTTTTCTTGGTGACCCGGGTGAAGGGACGACGATCCATCTTCTGCACCGTTTCGACGCGACCGCCCAACCGATTGATTTCGGCGGTAATCTTGTCGACGATTTCTTTGACGCCCTCTTCTTTGCCCGCCGTATTTAAAATGAACAAACCTTCGTATCTTTTCACTTAACTATCCTTTGTTCCTTCGATCGTTCCATTAAACCTATTCATTGCTTTCTGACAGCCTTCGGCCAGCCAGCAAGCGGCTTGATCGGCAGCCCGATTTAAAACCTTTTCCAAAAGCGGCACATCCGCCAGTTGAAACTTTCCCAAAACATATCCGGCAATCCGCCGGTCCGTTTCCGCCTGGCGTCCGATGCCTAGCCGGATGCGCGCGTAATCCGTGCCCCCCGCGTGCTGGGCGATCGACTCCAGGCCGTGATGCCCACCCGCGCTGCCACCCGGCCGCATGCGCACAGCTCCTAGAGGCAGATCCGCGTCGTCCACCACCACCAGCAATTGTCCGATACCCAAACGGTAGTACGCCATGAGCGCTCCCACCGCTTCCCCGCTCAAATTCATGAACGTTTGGGGCTGGCACAGGATGGCCTTACGACCACCCACATCCACCCGGGCCAACCGCGACTGAAACCGATCCTCGGCACTCCAACTGCCCTGCCACCGCCGAGCCAATAGTTCGGCCAGCATGAACCCGGCGTTGTGCCGGGTTTGCTCGTACTTGGCGCCAGGATTCCCCAACCCCACGATGAGCGACATGCCATCCATGACCGTTCCGCACCGGCGAACACCGCGCCGCAAGAACCCGAACCGACGTTATTTCTTCTTTTCGGCTTTCTTCTCGGCGGCAGGAGCCTTTTCGGACTTTGCGGCGGCTTTGTCGCCCTTGGCGGCGGGTTTCGCGGCTTCGGCACCCTCTTCGCCCTCTTCCTTCTTTTCCGTAAGGACTTCCGGTTCGCCAGGAGCCACCGTTGCGGCCGTAGCCGCCGCGGTTTCCTCGGCTTCGGTAATCGGCGCCGCGCAAGAAATCACCACGATCTTCTTCGCGCCCAAAATCTCCACACCGGCGGGCGGCTTGATATCGCCAATATGCACCGCTTTGCCGATTTCCAGGCTGGAAATATCAACGATAATAGCCTCGGGTAAATCTTTCGGCAAGGCGCGCACTTTCAATTTGAAGAGAATGTGCTCGACTACGCCGCCATTTTTGACACCCACCGCCTCGCCCGTGGAATTGACCGGCACGGTGATGGAGACTTTTTCACTTTCCAGCACTTCGTGCAAATCAATATGCAACACCTTGCCACTCAAGGCGTGGCGTTGCACTTCCTGAATGAGAGCAATGCGTTTGGGGCGCTCGCTGCCCTTGACGTCCAGGTTCAGCAAAACACTTTCCGAAGCACCAGGATGGAATGCCTTCTGGAAATCCAAAAGCTCCAATTCCAGGCGCTCTGGAGAGTTATGCTGGCCGTAAATCACCGCAGGTATGCGATTGCTTGCGCGTAATTTTTTCACTCCGATGCGCTTTGCCAGCGTCCGCGGAAAAACTGTCAACGATACCGATTTCATCTTATTTCAGCCTTATTCAGCCATTTATAGCACTCAAAGTCGGCGCGCTTCCGGACTAGCTGGTGCGTCCGCCTTTAAACTCAAAAAGCGAATTAACCGACGAATTGTTATGAATCCGTTGGATTGCTTCGCCCAATAACCCTGCCACCGAAAGGACGACCATCTTCACCCCTTCAACAACAGAGTGGGGTACACTATCAGTCGTAATAATCTCGTCAATATCGGAATTACGCAATCGTTGCACCCCTAAATCATTCAAAATCGCGTGCGACACGCAAGCGGTGATATTTTTTGCCCCTTCCTTCTTCAAAAGGGCGGCCGCCGTTACCAAGGTGCCCGCGGTTTCCGTCAGGTCATCCACCAGTAAAACATTACGGTCCCGAATTTCACCGATGACGGTCATCGACTCGATCTCCGTGGCGCTACGGCGGCGTTTGGCCACGATGGCCAACCCGGAACCGAGCACCTGGGCATAGGCGTGCGCCATTTTTAACCCGCCCACATCCGGGCTTACCACCACCAAATCCTGAATACGCTTGGCCTTGATGTAATCGTACATCACCGGCGCCGCATACAAATGATCGACGGGAATATCGAAAAACCCTTGGATTTGTTGCGCGTGCAAGTCCATCGTCAGCACCCGATTCGCGCCCGCCGCCACCAACAAATTGGCCACCAGCTTCGCGGTAATCGGCACCCGGGGTTGATCCTTGCGATCCTGGCGCGCATAACCGTAGTAGGGAACCACCACCGTGATTCGCGCCGCAGAAGCCCGCTTCAGCGCGTCGATCATGATGAACAACTCCACCAGGTGCTGATCCACTGGATAGCACGTCGGCTGCACCACAAACACATCCACGCCGCGTACGTTTTCCAGCAGTTGGAAGTAGACCTCGCCATCGGCAAACC
>DBTJ01000130.1:16357-17053 GCA_002306985.1 Verrucomicrobia bacterium UBA1319 | reverse complement strand
CCTTGCGATCCTGGCGCGCATAACCATAAAAGGGCATCACCGCCGTGATGCGGGAGGCGCTTGCCCGGCGCAAGGCATCCATCATAATAAACAACTCCATCAAATTATGATTGGAGGGAGGACAAGTCGATTGAATGATATAAACATCCTCACCACGGACGTTTTCCTCAATCTTGACGAAAGTCTCACCATCCGGAAAGGCGGTGACCACACATTTGCCCAATTCCATACCTATGCTGGCACAAATAGCCTTGGCCAGCGGTAAATTTGATGTCCCGCTAAATAATTTCACGTCGCGTAAAGTTGATTATCTTGAATCTAACGAAAATCAGTGCCGAGGCCTGGGCTCGGTCAACCGAACGAACGCCCAGCATAGACCTCTAGGAGCACGCCGCAAGGCGATTTTTAACGAATTCGATTCCCATTACCCATCAAACCGGCCGGCATAAGCCCTAACCAACTCAGGTTAAAGACATAAGAAAAAGCTGATGTTGGCGCCTATTTATTTTACCCCAGACGCGAAGGATGGGGAAAACTGTCGGCGTGTCCGAGTCAGGGTCCATTTCTGCGCGGTTGCCTTGAAACGGTCTTTCATGTTCTATGTCTGCCAGCGTTACGCCATCGGCGGGAATGGCCGGCTGGCGGATGCGCGCGGCAACGGAAAATATGTTCGACGACACCATAGCAGCGATCGCG
>DBTJ01000130.1:15846-16084 GCA_002306985.1 Verrucomicrobia bacterium UBA1319 | reverse complement strand
CCCCCCTCGGCGAAGGCGGCCTGGCGGTTATCCGCCTATCCGGTCCGGACGCAACGCGCGTTGCCGACCGGTGCTTTTTTCCGGCCAAACCCGGGGGGCTGCCTCCTTCGGCCTGCCCCACCCACACCCTCCATTACGGTTTCATCAAACGCCAAGGCCAGCGAATCGACGAAGTTATGCTGGCGCTCATGCGGGCGCCTCGCACCTTTACCCGCGAAGATGTGGTGGAAATCTCCTG
>DBTJ01000130.1:14518-15599 GCA_002306985.1 Verrucomicrobia bacterium UBA1319 | reverse complement strand
GCGAAGATGTGGTGGAAATCTCCTGCCATGGCGGATTGCTTTGCGCCAAAACCGTGCTCGACACGCTCTTGGAAGCGGGGGCGCGCCTGGCCTTGCCTGGGGAATTCACCAAACGGGCGTTCCTGAATGGCCGGATCGACCTGGCCCAAGCCGAAGCGGTCGCCGACCTCATCGGCTCTCGCACCGAACTCGCCTTGGCGGCCGCCAACGAGCAACTGGCGGGCAAGCTTTCCCGCCGCATCGAAGCGTTGCGCGGCGATTTGATGGGCGTGCTAGCCCACCTCGAAGCGCATATCGATTTTCCCGATGAGGACATCGCGCCGGACACCCGGGCCAAACTCATCGAACGCTGCGAACGCGCCAGCCAGTTCATCGTTGAACTGCTGCGCACCGCCAACGAAGGGCAAATCCTGCGTCGGGGGGTGCGCGCGGCCATCATCGGGCGGCCCAACACGGGTAAATCGAGCCTCCTTAATCAATTGCTCGGACACGAACGCGCCATCGTCTCGCCTATCGCGGGTACCACCCGGGACACGATTGAGGAAACCGCCAACGTGCGCGGCATCCCCATTGTTTTTATCGATACGGCCGGATTGCGCGAAGCCGCCGACCCCATTGAGAAAGAAGGCATCCGCCGCAGCAAAACCGCGCTGGACCAAGCCGAACTCATTCTGCAGGTGGTGGATCTTTCCATTCCTTGGGACGCCGCCGCCGATCATGATTGGACCGATCACGATGGCAAAAAGCGGATTCTCGTGCGCAACAAATCCGACCTGCCCCGGCAATGGACGCCCCCGCCCGGGCTCGAAGCCCCCGCGGTCGATGTTTGTTGTCTCACCGGCGCGGGCATTGAAACCCTAAAGGACGCCATCATCCAGCGGGTCTGGAACGGCGATCTTCGCCCGGACGCCATGCCGGTCATGATCAATTCCCGCCACCAGGACGCCTTGCGACGGGCGCAAGTTTCCCTGGGCGAAACCTTGATTTCCTTGCGCCTGGACAAATCCTTGGAACTGGTCGCCATGGACTTAAGGGCGGCGGTGAACGCCATTGGCGAAATCGTGGGCAAAACCACCACCGA
>DBTJ01000130.1:12095-14273 GCA_002306985.1 Verrucomicrobia bacterium UBA1319 | reverse complement strand
AAATCGTGGGCAAAACCACCACCGAGGACCTGTTGGACACCATCTTCAGCCAGTTTTGCCTGGGTAAATGATGAAATTTCCAATGGGCAAATCATCGCGCCCAGGGTATCTTACCGGGTAACATGAGCGATGCTTACGAAGAAATCGTCGACGGCCAAATGGTGCTGCGCTTTCCGCCCAACCAGCGCCACGAAACGATCTGTTCGCGCCTGCATGCCCACGTCGCCAGAGGTTTGACCGGAGTGGCCGTGGCGCGCCTGGTCGAACTTCGCAGCCCGATTCAAGCCGGACCGAATTCCACCGTCCGACCTGATTTGGCGTTGGTCACCATCGCCACCGGCAAACTATTTCTCGCCGCGGAAGTCATCAGCTCGGACGATCATCACACCGATACGGTTATGAAAAAACAAGTGTACGAGGACGCCAATGTGCCCCGGCTTTGGATGATCGATCCCCGTTACCATAATGTGGAAATTTATCATGGAAGCCCCTACGGCCTTACCCTTAAAGGCATCTTGGCCGGACGCGATATATTGAGCGAACAGCTTCTACCCGAGCTTAAAGTGGTCGTGGACGAATTGTTCGCCGGATAAAAACCACCTCTGCCCGCAAGCCGGATAAACCGACCTCCAGGTTCAGTTTTTTTCCACCCCGGCCAAGCGGGCTTGCTCGGCTTCCACCGGCTTATTCTGGGCGCGCAGACACTCGATGAGCAGGGTTAAAGCGCGTTTCTGGCCAACCTGGTGACGCAAGGTGGCGTAATTGCGCGCGGCTTGGCGGAGCAATCCCTCGGCCTGCGGCAAATCCTGGTTCGATTCAAATAAAGTCTGGCCTTCGCCTAAAAGCGCGCGGGCGAGCCCGGCGGGATCGGCCAAGGCTTCGCAAGCGGCCCGGGCATGGCGCCATTCAACCAGCGCGGCCGGGTATTGTTTTTGGCGGTCCAGCAAGAGGGCGCGATTCATCGACACCGCCGCCAGGCAAGCGGCGTTTTGTTCTTTTTCGAAGCTGGCTTTGACCTGGTCGAAAGAACGGGCAGCAGCGGCGAAATCCCCGGTTTCGGTCTGATACCGTCCAAGCTCGTTCAAATAGTAACCTTCCAGCCCGGCTGGGGGCGGTTGCGCGGAGAGCGATTTAAAGCGCGCCGCCGCGGCATTCGTGTCGCCGATCTCCATTTGGGCCAGCGCGATTTGGTTACGCCACCAAGCGTTCGTCCGGCCCAGCTGCCGGTTGATTTGGGCAGCTTGTTCAAAAGCCTGCCGCGCCAGATTCGTCATCCCGATTTCGCGGCGCGCCTGGCCCAAGTTATGCCAGGCCATCGCTTCGCCCGCGCGATCATTCAGTAAAGCGAAACGATCCGCCGCCGCTTGCCAGGCTTCCACCGCCGCGGGCCAATTCTCGGCTTGGGAAAGGCGGGCCGCTTCACTGGCCTGCCGTTCCGTTTGCCGCCGGGCGGCGGGCACCGGAGCGGGAGGCGTGGTTGAACAACCCGCCAAAGTGGCGGCAAGGATCGCCAAACTCGCTAGCAATCGCAGCCCTTTAGCCCTCATCGCGGACCTCCCACTCCAGGTTTAAGAATACTCTGCGGCAAAGGATTGGTGGCGGCGTTGAACGCGCCTTTCAAGAGCCAATTGCGTTTCAAGCCTTGCAGAAAATCATCGGCACTGACCACCAGGCCGGAAATTTCGCTAAGCATGAGGCTATTGGCCTGCACTTGCTGGCGCAGGTTGGCGGTGATGCCCGCCAGATTATCCAAAGTGCGGTTCAGATTGGACGTCACCAATGTCAAATTGGTTTCCGCCGTATAGATTGTATTGCTGGTGGTGCTCAAAGTGCCCCGCACTTGATCGTTGATTTGCGTGGGGATCAACCATTCGCCCAGCGAGCCCTTGGGATTGCTTAAGTGAGCGGAAATAACATACAAGTTGGAGACCACCGGCCGCACTTGTTGCACAGTTTCGTTCAGCACCACCATCAGGCTGGCGCTATTGCTCAGGGAACCGGTCACCTGGTTGGTTAGGGATAGAATATTAGGCAAAGCAATTCCGACCTGTTCGATCAATTTGGAAACCTGGTCGGATAGCGGGGGCGCTTCAAAACCGGGCAGCCAATATCCAATATTCCTGTTGGAGTATGTCGCCACGGGCACATACGCGCCGGCAAACTTGAGTTTTTTGTCCG
>DBTJ01000130.1:10961-11766 GCA_002306985.1 Verrucomicrobia bacterium UBA1319 | reverse complement strand
ATATAAGTTGGTTTTGGCGGCGGGGATTTGGTGGTGCTGCCCTTGGTCATTTCCAGGTAGCGGCTACCTAATAAAGACGCTTGCACTTTGATCGTCGAATCATCCCAGATATAGCCATAAAAGGGTTTCTTGACCTGAAACTCGACGGTCACACTATAATAATCGGAGGGATCGTTGGGCGTTATGCGAGTGATTTCACCCGCGGGAAACCCCATCAACATGACCGGATCGCCCACTTTCAATCCCGAAGCGTCGAAGAGCATCGTGAAGTAATTCACCTTGGGCACGAACCACCCCTTCCGCTGAACCGTGTGGTAAACGTAGTACGCGAATCCCACCACCAGCAGCAGCGTCGCCAGCACGACAAACACACCCACCGTGCGCTCTACACGGCTTAACCGGGTCCGCAATTGCGGTGTTAAATCCTGTAATGCCATAGGCTATCGAGCGGGCGCCGCTTCCGCGAGCAAGTCCCGCCACAAGGGATCGTCAAACCCCGTTTTAGAGTTGTATATTCCCAACGGACTCCAAAGATTCTGTTTTAGTAAAGCGAAGTGGCGTCCATCCTTCAACCACGGAACCACATCATACGCCGCGACCACCAGAGTTATGGGCCGCTGGTAAAAAAACGGCTGGCCGGCCTGGATCATTTCTAAAAAATCAAGCCACCAGCGCTTATGGCGTCGCTCCAAGCCCAGCAACGGATTATCTAAAAATAAAACCGCCGGGCGCATAATCAACGCCCGCGCCAAGGCGGTGCGCAACCGCCAACTGGGATTCAACCGGCCCGCCGATACTTTGGCAA
>DBTJ01000130.1:7642-10727 GCA_002306985.1 Verrucomicrobia bacterium UBA1319 | reverse complement strand
TTCCACCCGCCCCGCCGATACTTTGGCGATGAACGTCAGCCCCATTAACTCCAACAGCGCCGACACTTCCTCAGCGGCTTCGTCGGATGTGCAATCCCGGTGATAACAGTAGGGCAAAGCCACATTTTCAGCGACCGTTAAATGCCGAAACATTCGCCCACCCTCGCCAAACACCAAACCAACCCGGCGGCGCTCGTGCGCCAAAGCGTCCCCGGTTTCACCGCCCACTAGTCGGCCCCAAAACTTTTGGCTACCGGCCAATGGCTGGATCAAGCCCGCGGCGGTGGCCAGCAAGCCGCTCTTGCCCCCACCAGGCAGGGCTCCGATCACCCACCACTCGCCCTCGCGAATCACCCAGCGCACGCCCTGTACAATCGGCCGGTCAGGAAACTCCAGGGAGGCGGCGGAGACTCCCTCCAACTCAATTAACTTCTCGGCTTCGGATGGAGTAGTCGAGGGCATGGGTTAGAGCAACAAATACACCATAAACACCGCGTCCAGCAAAATGCACAACTCCACGTTCAACATCACCGCCCGGGTGGCGGCTTTGGCCAGGTCTTCCTGGCGCAATGGTTTGCCCAGCCCTTGATAACAGGTAACCATCGCTATAATGCTACCAAATACGAAGGTTTTCAGCGCCAGCAACACAAAATCCTCCCAGCGCAAAGCGGAGGCGATCTGGTCGATGTAGGTTCCCGGCATCAAGGGCACATCCTGCAAGAAAGCGAACAGATAACCGCTGAATAAAGCGATCAAGATGAAGTAAACCGTTAGCGCGAAAATCGAGAGCGCCAAGCCAATGACCCGGGGGACCACTAAATAATGGATCGGATCGATCCCCAGGGCCTCCAAAGCTTCGATTTCCCCCAGGGAACGCATTTGCCCCAGCTCAATGACGGTGGCGGTGCCCACCCGGGCCAGCACCAACAAGGCCGCCACCAACGGCCCGAGTTCGCGGAAGACGACAATCACCATCGCGGTGCCCGCGTATTGGGTGGCGCCCACTTGGGAGAGCAGGGAAACCGTTTGCCCGATGGCGACAAAACCCAGGATAAACGCGGCGAACGAGATAATCGGCAGCAAGCGCACGCCCGCGAGATCGACTTGGGCGCGAATCAATGGGTGGATCACCCGGGCCGACTGGTTCCATTTGGTGAGCATCACCCCCAAGGTTATCAGGGTGAAAGCGCCTAAGCCCCGAATCAACTCGCCCAACTCGATCAACCGACTGCCAACAAAGTGGAGGTAAGAACGCGGCAAGGGAGCCGCCAGCAGGGATACCCCCGGCGGTAACGGCGCCTCACTGCCTGTTTGTTTATCCACACCCCCATCATTACGCTGGCCCGGGGAAGGAGTCAAAAGCCTTCTCACCCCTCCCGCCGGGCTAATCCTTCGCGCCGGCTATTTAAAGAAATCACGCACGACCTGGCAGACGCACGCGATTTGGTCATTGGTCAATTCCGGATAAATCGGCAGGCTAAGGCATTCGCGCGCCGCCCGTTCGGCCACCGGAAAAGCCCCCGCCTTATATCCCAGGCTGGCAAAACACTTCTGCAAGTGCAGCGGCATAGGGTAATGCAGGGCGCAACCGATTTTGTGCGCTTCCAAGTGCTTCTTCAACTCGTCGCGTTTGGGCGTGCGGATGACAAACAAATGCCAGGCGCTGTGGGCATCGCCCACTTCCCGCGGTAATTGCACCGGAACACCCGCGAGCAACTCGAGGTATTTTTTCGCCACTCGGCGGCGTTCCACCGTCCAATGCGCCAGGTATTTCAATTTAACATCCAGCACCGCGCCTTGGATGCCTTCCATGCGGTAATTGTACCCGATCTCGTCGTGATAATACCGCTGGGTGGAGCCGTGCTCGCGCAAACTTTTGGCCCGGGCCGCCAGCGCGTCTTGATTCGTCACCAGGGCGCCGCCTTCACCGTAGGCGCCCAAATTTTTGCCGGGATAAAAGCTAAAGCAAGCGGTTTGGCCAAAGGAACCAATCGTGCGCCCCTTATACACAGCGCCGTGGGCCTGGGCGGCGTCTTCGACCAACGGCAAGCCGTGCCGGGCCGCCACCGCCAGGAGCGGGTCCAAATCCGCCGGATGTCCGTACAAATGAACGGGCAAGATCGCCTTGGTTTTGGCCGTGATCGCTTTTTCGACCTGACCGGGGTCCAAAGTGAAAGAATCGTCACAGATGTCGACGAACACCGGTTTAGCCCCGGTATAAACGACCGCCCAACTGGTGGCGATAAACGTAAACGGCGTAGTGATCACCTCGTCGCCGGGCTGCAAATCAAGCAACCGCATGGCCACGTGCAAAGCGGAAGTACCGCTATTGAAAGCCACCGCGTGTTTGACGCCGCAGTAGGAGGCGAAATTCTTTTCAAATCTGGCCACATCGGGCCCCAGGCAAAAAGAGCAATTGTCCAAAGTCCGGGCGATCGCTTCGTTGATTTCGGCGCGAATGGGCGCCATTTGAGCCACCAGATCCAAATAGGGAATTGCCTGAGTCATGTTAAGTATGTCTTTTATTTCAGTTTATCGATCACGCCGCGAGAGCCGGGGGGCATCCACTCTCCCTCCATTTTCAACCCTTTGGGCTGCCACATCCACGATTCCACTTCTACTCCATGGGGCCGCCCTTGACAAGCGGGGACTCACAAAGCCAGGCTTGACACCCGCCATCTGAGCCACAAGCATGGTAGCACTAAATTTAACCTACGAAAGGGTTTCTATGCCAATCATGCACGAAGTGGATTACGAAATACATGGTGACGACATGCAATATGTGGAAATCGAGCTCGATCCACAAGAAGCCGCCATCGCCGAAGCGGGGGCTATGATGTACATGGATGACGGCATTGCCATGAGCACGATTTTCGGCGACGGCTCACCCCAACAAAGGGGTATCATGGGGGCGCTCATGGGCGCGGGCAAACGGTTGCTCACCGGGGAATCGCTCTTTACCACCGCCTTTCAAAACCAAGGGGTGGGCAAAAAACGCGTGGCCTTTGGCGCGCCCTATCCGGGCAAAATCATTCCCGTCCATTTAGCCGAGATCGGCGGGGGACTCATCGCGCAAAAGGACGCG
>DBTJ01000130.1:7081-7377 GCA_002306985.1 Verrucomicrobia bacterium UBA1319 | reverse complement strand
CTTCCTCTGCGCCGCCAAGGGCGTGAGTGTCGGCATCGCTTTTCAGAAAAAAATCGGCGCCGGTTTATTTGGCGGAGAAGGCTTTATCATGGAACGTCTGACGGGCGATGGCTGGGTGTTCATTCATGCGGGCGGCGCCTTGATGCAACGCGAGTTAGGCCCCGGCGAATTGCTGCGCGTGGATACCGGCTGCATCACCGCTTACGCGCCGAGCGTCGATTTCAATATCCAATATGTCGGCGGCCTTAAATCCGCCATCTTCGGCGGCGAGGGCCTGTTTTTTGCCACCTTGCGGG
>DBTJ01000130.1:6501-6837 GCA_002306985.1 Verrucomicrobia bacterium UBA1319 | reverse complement strand
GGCCTGTTTTTTGCCACCTTGCGGGGACCGGGAAAAATCTGGCTGCAATCGTTGCCGCTAAGTCGGCTGGCGGACCGGCTCATCGCGGCTTCACCCAAAGCCGGCGGCGGTCGGCGCGAGGAAGGCTCGATGCTGGGCGGTCTGGGCGGCTTGCTCGATGGCGATAACAGCTAGCACCCCGGCTGGCCGATCATGAATGGCTTGGCGCTCGACCGATTGAGCAAGGCTTTTGCGTCCCCCGCGGATAAACAGGTGGTCGCCTTGCGTGATTTTAGCCTCACGGCCGCCGCCGGTGAACTGCTCACCGTGGTCGGTCCCTCCGGCAGCGGCAAAACC
>DBTJ01000130.1:0-6235 GCA_002306985.1 Verrucomicrobia bacterium UBA1319 | reverse complement strand
CGGCAAGAGCACCCTCCTGCGCCTGGTGGCCGGGCTGGAAACGCCCGATAGCGGCCGGGTGATCTGGCGAGGCGAAGACATTACCGCCGCCGAACCAGGTCAGCGGGATTTGGCCATGGTCTTTCAGCATGACGCCCTCTTGCCACACCTGACCATCGCTCAAAACCTCGGTTTGGGGTTGAAATTGCGGCATGCCTCGCGGGCGAGTATCGAGCAAAACGTCCGTGAGATTGCCAAACGCATGGAATTGGACGGCTGCTTGGACCGCTTGCCTAAAGACCTCTCCGGCGGACAGCGACAACGGGCGGCGTTGGGACGCGCCCTGGCCCGCAAACCCGGCATATTTCTTTTCGACGAGCCGCTGGCCAGCTTGGACGAACCCCTCCGGGTGCAAATGCGCCAAGAAATCCGGCGACTGCACGCCGAAACCGGCGCCACCAGCGTTTATGTAACCCATGATCAAACGGAAGCTATGGCGCTCGGCCACCGCGTAGCCATGATTTCCAATGGCCGACTGCTGCAAGTGGACCGGCCGCAAGTGCTCTATGAACAACCAGCCAACCGCGCCGTAGCCGCCTTTTTCGGTTCACCCGCCATGAATTTCTTCGCCGGCCAGATTGAAATCCAGTCCGGCCAGCACGTGTTTATTTCAGCCAGCCAGGGAATAAAATGGAATCTGCCTCCGGAACTTGCGGCCCGGCTGCAAAACCACATAGGAAAGCCGGTGGTAATGGGCTTGCGGCCGGAAAACTTGCGGCCAGCCATAGAAGCTCCCGCCCAGGCTGGCCTAGCCACAGTCAAAGGCACGCTTTGGGCAAGTGAGCCCCAGGGTCCACACGCCCTTTGGCACGCGCAAATTGGCCCCCAAACCGTCATTGCCCTGGCCAACGCCGAACTTACCGTCAGTCCCGGTTGTGAAATTACGCTGGGGTTGGAATTATTGAAAAGCCATTGGTTCGACGCCCCAACCGGCGAACGCATTCCCGGCCTATAGTCTTACAAAATCCGCACCGGAGCGTTGGCGGGAAAAGTCGATCCCAGCACCACCCGGCAGCGGGTGCCGCGAATCAGGACTTGCATCGCGCCACCCGTCCAATGCCACTGGACCCAGCCGATCCGAGTGGCCAAGCCGCGTACCAGCAGCGGATGATGAATCCAATCGATGGGCACGCCCGGGCCAATCACTAAAACCGGCTCGCTGCCACTCTCATCCACCCCCGCCAGCATATCCAGCTGAAGCATCAACATCTGCGCCGCAATCCCATAATGCGGCGTGGCTTCCGGCGGGTTAACCCAGCCGCGCACCTGCTTCCACGCGGGTGAACTGCTCGCGGGGCCCGGCGTCTCACCCCAAGTGAAAAGTCCGGGAGAACTTTGTTTTCCCCAAAAATCGATCAGCGTGGACCAAACCCGCTCAGCCTGGTTCAAATACAACCATTGATGCGCTTCCGCGAGCGTCTGACTGCCTTGGCTGGGAAAGGCGCTCAACCGACCTTGGGCATCGTGACCGGCCTCCCACCGGGTCAGCAATGTTTTCATATAAGCATTGCGGTCATACACGATTTGCGCGGGCCACAACGCGAATTTGGTGGTGAAATCCTCGGCGGGATCGCCGTTGGCATAGAGGCGAATCCACTCGCGCCGGATATCGGCGGCATGCGAGCGCCAAAGCCCGGCATTCAGGGTGTCCCCCACCCGGTCGGCGATCTCCGCCGCGCCCAGCAAACCCCGAAAACTCACCGCGTTCACATAGAATAAAGGCCTTCCCCAGGCGACTTTGCCACGAATAAGCCCATCGCGCGCCGGATCACAAAGCAGGGTCAGGTCCGGATGATGCACTTGGGCGGGATCCACCGGGGCGGTGACCGTTTTGAAGAGGCTTTTTTCGGTCACCCGCATGTCCATGATAAGTTTGGCTTTGCGCGCCACTTGCGGAAAGATGAATTGATCGAATTGCGGCAAACGCAGTCGCAGGCTGGTTTCAGCCAAAGCCCACAGCGCCAAACCGGGATTATCGGCCTCCGGCCCGAAACCACCCAGGAAATCCTGTTCCGCCAGCTGCACGCACAATTGCCGGGCAACCTCCACCTGGCCCGCCTGAGCTAAGGCCACCGTCGTCTGCGCCGCCTCGCGCATCCACGTTTGCGCCGCCTGGCTAGGCTCGCAAGCGCGTGGTTCCCGCGCGGCCAACCCCATCAGCAGATGCGTCACTTGCGCCTGCAAACAAGCCGTGAAATTGGTGTCCGGCAAACTGAACTCTAAAGGGGCGCGTAAGCTGGGGGCAGCCAGCACGGGCGCGGGCAAAGTGATGGTGTCGCGGATCGCCACCGAGTAGCGCTTGCCATCGGCCAAGGCTAGGCGGGCGCAGCCCCAGCCCTGTTTTTCGGTCAAAGCCGTGTTTGTGCCGGCGTCCAGCAGCCAACCCGTCGGCCCTTCCGTTACCAATTGGCAAGCCTCGGGCGCGGGTGAGGGCCGGATATTCCAACGGCGATTCACCATGAGCGCCCCCGCACTCCAGGTCAATAGATTCACGGGTCCGGCGGCGGGTCCTACTCCGCGAATAACCAAGGACGTTTTCAAGCCCGCGTTGGTTTTGACCTGGAAATCCAATTTCCATAGACCTTGGCCGGTAAGCGTCCACAATGCCCAATAATAGGGGGTATCGGTATAAATCCCCGGTCCGCCACGGGGATCGCCCCACGAAAACCGCTGAATGATTTGGTCGGCGGGCAAGGAATCGCTGGTCGCTTTAATGGCTCCAGAGCTATCCTGAAGCCACACCGACACGCCGAAACTGCCCAACTCGGGACTGAAACTGCCACCGGGTTCATGATATCCTTTGAGGCCGGGATAGCTCCCCACCCCCGCGAGCACCACATGCCCTTCTCCGCGCGGCCAGGGATCGGTGTTGCGCTGGCGCATGGCATCCAGCACTTCATCGCGGCGGGTTTGTTGCCCTTGCAAGCAAGGCGCGAATAGAGCCAGGATTCCTAGAATCAAAACGGCTCCGTGCAATCGCATATCAGTTTTTTTCATCCGTCTAGCCCTGTGATGTAGCAAAAACAGGGCCACTCCGCGAGTTCTTTCGGCATCGGCCCCGTTTTAAAAACTGTTCATTTTCATCCACCTGGAGCATAATAAGAGGGATGGCGATCTGGCTAGAAACCGCTGGCGTCGTGCTGCTTGCCTGCTTAGGCATCGCGGCGGGAAAGTGGTTTTCCCGGCAACCGCGACCCGTCTGGATTTTAGGTTATGCCATTCCTTTAACCTTGGTTTTGATGATGGTGGCGACTCGCGGTTTCAGCCGCTTGGAGTTTATCCCACCGTTCTCTTGGGTTATGGCTGGCCGGACCGAGTTTGCCTTGTCAGCTCTCGTGATCACCCTGTTGTTGATCACCCCGCTCACCCGGCTGCCGCAAGCGCGCGATCGCCGCGCCGTCGTTGCTCTCATGTGGCTGATGTTGTGCTATCAATCGATCACCCCATTCCTAGCACCGGCATTCAATCGCGCCTTTTGGCTGAGCACCCCCACGCGGTTCGACCGGAACCATATTTGCAGGCAAAGGACCGATTACGATTGCGGGCCGGCGGCGGCGGTGACGGCTTTGGGTCTCCTCGGGTTTCAAGCCAAAGAGGGTGAAATCGCCATTTTATCGCATTGCAGCGCGTCCTTGGGGACGCCACCGGATGTGTTGAGCGACGCCTTGCAACGCCGATACGGCAGCCAGGGATTAATCTGCAAATACCGGTATTTTCATTCCCTCGAGGAACTGGCGGGGGGCGGCCCCGTGCTAGCGGTCACGCGCTACGGTATGTTTGAAGACCATTACCTGACCGTGTTGCGCATGGATGATCAAGGCTTGATCGTGGGCGATCCTTCATCCGGTTTAGCCCATTACACCCGCGCCCAGTTCGAGCGCATTTGGCGGCGCACGGGCATCCAAATGAACCGGGTCTCCCCTAGTCGAATGGCCCGTCTGCCCGCTTATTCCTCATCGGTGGTCGGCGTCGCCTCCCGGCCCGCTTTGGCGGTCTTGGACCCTCCGTAAAGCACTTTCCATAACACCAACCCGTGAGCGGGGGCGGTCATACCGGCGACCCGGCGGTCCTTGCTTGCCAAAATGTTTAAAATCTCCTCCGGCGCGATCTTCCCCTGCCCCACTTGAACCAGCGTGCCCGCAATGCCCCGGCACATTTTGTATAAGAAGCCGCCGCCCTCGATGATGAAGGTCAGCAACGGCCCCTGGCGCTTGATATCGCAACGGAACAAAGTGCGCACCGTGTCCGGAGTGGGATAATTGCGATTGGCGGCGAACGACCGGAAATCATGGCGTCCCACCAACTGCCGCGCGGCTTGCCGCATCGCCGCCAAATCCAGCGGTTGGGGCACCTGCCAGGTTTGCTTGAGCAAGAGCGGATTGGCGGCGTTATGGTTCCAGACAAAATAGCGATATTGCTTGCCGGTGGCGTCGAAACGCGCGTGAAATTCCGCCGAACACCGACAGACCGATTGCACGCGAATATCTGGAGGCAAGTGCGCGTTCACCGCCAGCAACATTTTCTCGGGCGTCATGCGCACCCGCTGACGGGGCAGTTCGACGTGGGCCACCATCCCTAAAGCATGCACTCCCGTGTCGGTGCGGCTGGAACTATGCAGCCTGGGGTCGCCGCTAAACAAACTCGCCAGGGCGGCCTCCACTTTTTGCTGCACGCCCACCCCGCTTTTCTGGGTTTGCCAGCCGGAATAACCCGAGCCGTCGTAAGCGATGACGAACTTGAATTTGAGCGTGTCTTCCATGCGACGGTCGGGCCGGGTAAGGTAAAGCGCGGGCTAGCGCCAAGGCCTAGCTCGCCCGCTTACACCCCGCGGTCGAGATAGCTTTGCAGTAGGATGGCGGCCGCGGTTTTATCGACTTTCTCTTTGCGCTTTTCCCGTTTCACATCGGCGCCAATCAGAAACCGATTGGCCTGGGCCGAAGTAAGCCGCTCATCCCAGGTCTGGATGGGCGTCACCAGGGATTCCTTAAGCACGGCGACAAATTCACGCACTTTTTCGGCGGCGGGACCGTAGCTGCCATTCATATTGCGCGGCATACCCACCAGGATTAACCCCACTTCTTTCTCCGCTAAAATCTCCTTCAACCGCACCATAAAGCGGTCGAAGGGATCGGCGGGGATGAACTCCAATGGCTGGGCTATCATTTGCATTTCATCGCTAATGGCGATACCCATGCGGGTCGTTCCGTGATCGATGGCCAGAATACGCATATTTAATGAATCACTCGTGCAAGGTCGAAAACACTCGAGCGGCGGCGGCAACGGTTTGGTCGATATCCTCAACCGTATGAGCGGAGGAGATAAAACCCGCTTCAAACTGGGATGGCGCCAAATAAATTCCTTGCCGCAACATGCCGTTAAAATACCGTGAAAAACGCGCGCGATCGCCGCCCATGGCTTCCGCCAGATTGCGCACCGGAGAGGCGCAAAAGTACGCGCAAAACATGGAGCCCACGCGGTTAAATTGCACGGGAATCTTCGTCCGCGCCGCCGCCTCTTTCATACCCCGCTCCAACCGAGCCCCCAGCGTTTCCAATTGGCGACACACCGCTCCGGAGGCCAAATCCTCCAGCGCGGCGATTCCCGCCGCCATGGCCAAGGGATTACCGCTGAGCGTGCCCGCCTGGTACACCGGGCCCAGCGGAGCCAGGCAATCCATGATTTCCGCGCGCCCGCCAAACGCCCCCACCGGCAAGCCGCCGCCAATGATTTTACCAAAACAGCTCAAATCCGGCTGGATGCCGTAAAGCGCCTGCGCGCCGCCCCAGGCAAGGCGAAAACCCGTCATCACCTCGTCGAAAATCAACAAAGCCCCCGCGTTTTTCGTGAGTTCCCGCAATCCCGCCAAAAATCCGGGTTCCGGCGGATAAACCCCCGAATTGCCGGGAACCGGTTCCAGAATGATGCCCGCGATTTGGCCAGGGTTCGCTTTAAAGGCCGCCACCACCGCCGCTAAATCGTTGAAGGGAACCACCACTGTGTGTTGGGTAAACGCCGCGGGCACCCCGGCGCTATCCGGGTTGCCGAAGGTCAAAGCCCCGGAGCCGGCCTTGACTAAAAGCGAATCGACATGGCCGTGGTAGCAGCCTTCAAATTTGACGATCTTGTCACGTCCGGTGAAGCCCCGTGCCAGGCGCAGCGCCGACATGGTGGCTTCGGTGCCGGAGTTGACCATGCG
>DBTJ01000096.1:54976-55145 GCA_002306985.1 Verrucomicrobia bacterium UBA1319 | reverse complement strand
CCGCGCTCGGCCATGGCGGGGTACGCGTCGCTTTCCTTGAGGGCGCGCACTTGGGGGTCTTGTTGCAAGAGCGTGTTGTAAGCGCAAGCGGAAGAGGAATAGAAATAACGCCGCGCTCCGGCGCGCCAGGCGGATTCGATCATATGGGTATTGATGAGGATGCTGCGCA
>DBTJ01000096.1:48639-54874 GCA_002306985.1 Verrucomicrobia bacterium UBA1319 | reverse complement strand
CGGCCATCGCCGGGTAGGCGTCGGATTCCTTCAGCGCGCGCACCTTCGGGTCCTTTTGCAGGTCCGTGTTGTAGGCGCAGGCGGATGAGGAATAAAAATAGCGGCGCGTGCCCGCCCGGTAGGCGGCCTCGACCATGTGCGTGTTGATGAGGATGGAGCGGAGGCATTCCACCCGAAAACGCTCGATGAAGCCCATGCCCCCCATATCGGCCGCCAAGTTGTAAACTTCCACCGCGCCTTCGCACAGGCGCTTACAGTTGTCCTCGACGCTCAAGTCCAAATGCAGGCATTCCACACCGGGCACTCGTTGATACCACTCGTAAAGGGGCTTTTTATCCGCGGCGCGAATGTGGGTGTACCCCTGCTTGGCGAAGTGCCGCGCCAGGGAGCCACCAATGAAACCGCCGGCGCCGCCAATCACGATTACATCATCTTTGTTCAATTTAGGATCCCGCTCGATCAATCGTTTCTTTTCCATAAAATCTCTTTTGGACTGTTTTACCGCGGCCGCCCAAGGTGGCCATGCACAATTAGCTTCTCAAATTCATGACAATAAACCATATTTTTTTATCGCCGCTTTAGGAATGGCAAATGTTGGCCATCGCATGACGAATATTGACTTTGGAAGATGAAACCTCCCAGCCAGTCCGCCGCCAAAACTTCCCCGGAGTTTTTCTCGACGCGCGTTTCCAAGGCGCGCCGGTTTTACCTCGACATGAACCCGGCCAAATCCCGGGCGCTGGCGGTGGTCTGCGGGGGATGCGAACAGTGCACCCCGGACTATGCCGTGACGCGCGAGACCTTCCATTTCTACTCGATTGAATACATCGCCCGCGGCCGCGGCACGGTGAAGTTGCGAGGCCGGGAACAACCGCTCTTGCCGGGTCGACTCTTCTCCTACGGTCCCGGCGTCCGGCATGAAATTGTGGCCGACCCGGCCGAGCCCATGGTGAAATATTTCGTGGATTTCGCCGGGACCAAAGCCCGACGTTTACTCGGCAAATGCGGTCTGACGCCGGGTCAAGCCACCCAGGTATTCCCGCCCGACGAACTCCGGGCCGTGTTCGATGAATTGATCGCCAGCGGCCTCAAAGGATCGCCCCACAGCGACGAGCTTTGCGTTAAGCTGCTGGAATGCCTGGCCCTAAAAATCGCGGCCGGGCGGGCGCCCATGGCGGAGGCCGAATCCCTGGCGTTTGCGACTTACCAACAGTGCCGGGAACACGTGCGGCAACATTTCATGCGACTCAAAAACCTCCAGCAAATCGCCGCCGAATGCCACGTCAACGGCGCTTATCTGTGCCGTCTGTTCCGGCGCTTCGACCACCAAAGTCCGTATCAATTTCTGTTGCGCCTAAAGATGAATGAAGCCGCGGAATTGCTCCGGCAGCCAGGCACGCTAGTCAAACAAGCGGCCGAACTCGCCGGTTTCGGCGATCCGTTCCACTTCTCCCGCGCCTTCAAAAGTGTGCTGGGCGTATCCCCGGATATCTTTCGTCGGCTGCGCTGAATTTCACCGCGGAGGTTCGGCGGATTTTTTCGTCAAATAGTCCACCAAGGAAACGATTTGTTCCTCGGTAAGCGGCCCGCCGGCTTTTTGTTCGAACGCCGGCATCAGGGTGTTTTCCTTGCCTTGTCGAATCCAGCGATCCCAATACTCGCGCGAAACCTCCAATTTGCGGTTTTTCAAAGCGGGCACCATGGTCGCGCGTTGCGGGGTATCGTGGCAAATGCCGCAGGCGGCGTCATATAAATCCTCGCCCGTTTTATTGATCGCCGGAGCCACGTGACAGCGAACGCAGGCCCCTTTGAAGACCGCCTGGCGATCCCCCAGCGCCACCATCAGGTTGCGGCCGCGCATACCCGAGCTACCCGGCATGCCCGCCACCTTGGGCAGCACAATTTTGAAACGCAGCCAAAGCAAACCATCCGTCGTTTCGACCGCCACGTTTTTGTTCAATTCTCCTCGCTTGCCTCGCAAATCGGTGGATACATCGATCTGGCCGCTCTCACCCGGCTTGATACGCCAGGGGGTCGAAGGCATCTTGGCCACGGTGCAACCGCAAGAAGGGCGCAACCGGAGGATCGCCACTTCGTGGTTGGAAATATTGGTGACGTTAAATACCAGGTGCGTGGCCAGTTCGTTCGTTTGAGCAACATACTCCTTGTATATGGCATCCCAGGCCAACGACACTCCATTGGTGGGCGTTACGCTCGCCGCCTTTGGTAAAGCCAATGGCGAAGGGGCCGGTGTAAACGGGAGCGGCGGTTCCAAACCCGGTATTGAATCCACGATTCCATCCTGGCCGGAAACCCGCGACGATACGCCAAAAAACAGGGCGAGCAAAAGCAGCCCTAATAACTGAACGCCCTTAGCGCGCAGATTCAGGTAATAATCTAAAATCTTCATCGCGTTCAATTAAACTAATGGCTCTCCCCCGGTAGCCACCGCACTAGGTTAAATTAGTTTATCCATCACCACATCCGGATTGGCCGGATCATGCACTTCCGAGCTGAAAGAAATCAAGAAACTGGGCCGGGAGCCGGTGTTTTGGACGGCGTGGGAAACCCCGGGCGGAATGATGAAACGATAAGCCGCCCCCTCGGGCACCGGCACATCCCGCAACCGTCCATCTTCCCGCAAACGCACCAAAACCGGCCCGGCGGCTACCAGGGCTTCTTGGGCGCGTTGATGGTAATGGTTACCCCGCACACTGCCGGGTTCGGAAACGGCGACATGCACATTCCGTTGCCCGGGTAGGAGATCCAGCCCGACCGGTTCAAAAACCGTCCCGCGCGCGTCGCTATGGACTTTAACCGGCTCTGCTTTGATATTAACGCTCATGTTTCATTTCGGCCGGCTACTAGGCCTAGTTTACGCCAACAACCACGCTTTGGCAACGCTACGCCGGACGCATTAGAATTTAATGAATTTTTCTTTCTTCACCCCGCATGGCGGGCATTTCTCCTCGGGCAATACCGTCACGGTATAGCCGCAGACCGGGCAAACAAAAATGGGTGTGTCCTGGTTACGTCCCAGATTATCCAGGGCTGCTTGATAAAGCCGGGCATGCTCCGTTTCCGCCGCCAAAGCATAGCGCATGGTTCGCACAGCCACGGACGCACCCTCGGCTTCCGCCACTTTGAGGAACTCGGGATACATTTCATCGCGTTCGTGGATCTCGCCTTGAATGGCCACCGCCAGGTTTTCGCGCGTAGTCCCAATTTTGACTTCGTCCAGTGTCAAGGCGTTGGGTTTGCCGCCTAATTTAATAATGGCCGCCTGATGCCCATCCCGATGAAGTCCCTCGGCGTAAGCCGCCGCGCGGAATAATCGCGCCACCCAGGCATGCCCCTCGGCTTCCGCCTTGGATGCAAAAATCGTATAGCGGTGGCAGGCATTGGCTTCGCCGCTCCGGGCCGCGTTTAAATTGTCGATCGTTTTCATGGCGTGATTATAGCCATTCCACCGTTTCTTGCCAGCGGAGAATCCGGCCCCCGTTTATGGGGCGATTATTCCGCGCTTTACCCCATGGGTGCGCTAGTCTAAACTGCTTTCATGAACACGATTCCATCCGGCCCCAACCGCAATAGAACTGATTGCCCATCCGCCGATTGTGGCTGTCATGGTTTTGACCGCCGTGAGTTTCTTCGCCTTTCCACCCTCGCGGCGGCGGGCTGGCTATCGACCCCCATGCCGGTCATGGCTGGGCCGTTCGAGATTTCGGAGGTTGAAAAACTAGTTCCCGCCGATAAAAAACTCGACCCCGATTGGGTAAAATCCCTCTTCGAACGCGGGGAGCGACGCGTGAGCCGCGGGGCGGACTTGGATAAAATCGGCATGCCCGTGGGCGGCATCTGCTCCGGCCAACTGTATCTGGGCGGTGACGGTAAATTGTGGCATTGGGACATTTTTAACCAGGTCAAAAACACCGGCGACGGCCATTACGCCAATCCCCCCCAGCCCGCCTCGCCGCTAAACCAAGGTTTTGCCCTGCGCATCCACTCGGCTGGCGGAGACCAGACCCGCACGTTGGATCGGGAAGGTTGGCGTGAGATCGAATTCGTGGGGGAATACCCCATTGGTCAGGTGGAATACCGCGACGCGGATTCGCCCGTGCGCGTGTCATTGGAGGCGTTTTCCCCATTCATTCCCCTCAACACGGAAGATTCCGCCTTGCCCGCCACGGTCATGCGTTTCACCGTGCGCAACCCAAGCCGCGAAAAAGCGCGGTGTGAATTGACCGGCTGGCTGGAAAACGCGGTCTGCTTATATTCGGCCCAACCCGGATTGGGACGCCGCCGGAATCGGATCGCGCTCCGGCGCGGCCACGCCTTTTTGGAATGCGGCGCCGAGCTGATCCCCGCCGCCGTTCGCAAAGTCAAACGCGACGATATTCTCTTCGATGATTTCGAAAAGGCCGCCTATGAAGGCTGGAAAGCCACCGGCACGGCCTTTGGCGATGGCCCCATGACCCGGGATAAAATGCCCGCGTACCAGGGCGAAATCGGATCGCATGGCCCCGGGTTGGTTAACACTCACAATGCCCGCCACGGCGAAAACGTGAACGAGGCCGACGCCCACACCGGCACGCTCACCAGCCGCGAATTCACCATCGAACGCGACTACCTCAACTACCTCATCGGCGGCGGCAACCACCCAGGCAAGACCTGTGTCAACCTTGTCATCGACGGCCGGGTGATAGCCAGCGCCACCGGCAAAGATAGCAACCTCATGGCCCCCGGCTGTTTCGACGTCCGCGCCTGGCAAGGACGCCAGGCCAGGTTGCAAATCGTCGATCAGGAATCGGGCGCCTGGGGCAATATCGGCGTGGATGACATCGTTTTCAGCGATGAACCGAGAAGCGCGCGCTGGGCGTTGGGACAGCAGCCGGATTTCGGCACGATGGGGCTGGCCTTGCTCGGCACGGGCGACGATTTCTTCAACGCGGACGCCGCCAGCGCCGCCATTCCGGCGGGCGCCTTCCCGACCGTCGCCACCACCGTAAAAGAGGCGAAGCTGCCCTTTGGCCAAAAGTTAACCGGCGCCTTGGGCCGCGCCTTCACGCTCAAGCCCGGGCAAGAAGTCACGATCACGTTCGTTATTACCTGGCATTTCCCCAATATCCGGCTCGGCGGCCTGCCCGAGGTGGGCGGGCGCTGGTACGGTGCCCGGTTCGCCAATGCCTTGGCGGTGGCGGATTACGTGAGCGCGAACTTTGACCGGCTGCGAAGGGATACGGTGCTGTGGCGCGATACTTGGCTGGATTCCTCGCTGCCCCATTGGTTCCTAGACCGTACGTTCCTCAACACCTCAATCCTCGCCACCAATACCTGTTACTGGTTCGGCAATGGCCGGTTTTACGCTTGGGAAGGCGTGGGGTGCTGCGAAGGCACTTGCACCCATGTCTGGCATTACGCCCACGCGGTGGCCCGCCTCTTTCCTTTACTGGAACGGCGTTTGCGGGAACGCACCGATTTCGGCGCGGGCTTCGACGAACCCACCGGCCGCATTCGTTTTCGCGCCGAGCACAACGACCATTGGGCGGTGGATGGCCAATCGGGCTGCATCCTGCGCACCTATCGCGAGCACCGCATGTCCGTCAATTCGGAGTTTCTAAAACCGCTTTGGCCCAAGGTTAAAAAAGCGCTGGAATTCCTCATTCAAAAAGATACAGGCGAAGACGGCATCATCGACGGTCCGCAACACAACACCTTGGACGCGGATTGGTGGGGCAAGGTCGCCTGGCTCAGCAGCCTGTACTTGGCGGCGCTGCGAGCGGGCGAGGAAATGGCCAATGAAATGGGGGATAGCGACTTCGCCGCGCGCTGCCGGGCGATCTTCGAGAAAGGCCGCCCAGCCGTGAGCGAACAATTGTTCAACGGCGAATATTTCATCCAGCAAAAAGATCCCGCCCATGATAAGACCGTGGGATCGTATGACGGTTGCGAAATCGATCAAGTCTTCGGCCCCAGCTGGGCCTGCCAAGTCGGTTTGGGCGATATTTTAGCTCCAGACAAAGTGCGCACCGCCTTGCGTTCGCTCTGGCAATACAATTTCACCCCGGACGTGGGGCCTTATCGCAAGGCTTACAAACCCGGCCGCTGGTATGCCATGGCGGGAGAAGCGGGACTGCTGATGTGCACCTGGCCCAAAGGCGAAACCCAGCGAATCAAGGAAAGTTTCGATTTCTATTTCAACGAATGCATGACCGGCTTCGAGTACCAGGTGGCC
>DBTJ01000096.1:38214-48280 GCA_002306985.1 Verrucomicrobia bacterium UBA1319 | reverse complement strand
GGAACGAAGTCGAGTGCGGCGATCATTACGCCCGGGCCATGGCAAGCTACGGCGTGTTTCTCACGGCCTGCGGTTACGATTACCACGGACCGCAAGGCCGCCTGGCCTTCGCGCCCAAATTACATCCGGAAAAATTCCAGGCCGCTTTCACCACCGCCGAAGGCTGGGGCAGTTACCGGCAAGCAATCAACGCGCGCGGCGAATTCACCGCCACCGTGGCGTTGAAATGGGGCAAACTGGCTTTGCGAACGCTTCAAATCGAACCGCCGCCCGGTTTCCACCCGGGAAAAATCGAACTTACCGACCTCGCCGCCCAGGGCGCTTGCGGGCTTGAAAACCAGCGCCTCGTGGCGCGTTTCCCGGATGGGCTCACGCTCCAAGCCGGCCAAGCGGCCAGCCTCCGCTGCCAGCCGGCCATTTGAGATCCCGTTTTAATTCGATAGCCCATGCAGCCAACTCCGTCACCGATACCCGATAATAATGTCGACCCGGCTTTTGCCCGGTTCAGCCAATTCATTGCCCGCGAACTCGGCATCAAAATGCCGCCGGAAAAGTCGCCTTTACTCATGAGCCGACTGCGCGAACGAATCCAGGATTTGAAACTCGGCGGCTTGGAAGATTACCAGCGTTACCTGTTCGAGCTGCCGGATTCCAGCGCCGAATGGGATGAGTTCATCGATCGCGTCACCACCAATAAGACCGACTTTTTCCGGGAACCGGGACATTTCGATTACCTGTCCGGCACGGTCTTGCCCGCGTTGGCCGCGCCGCGCGGCCCGACCTGGCAATTAAAACTCTGGTGCGCGGGCTGCTCCTCGGGCGAGGAGACCTACACCTTGGCTATGACGTTATCCGAATACGCCCAAAGCCATCCCGGATTCGATTATTCCATCTTCGCCACCGACATCTCGACCCGCGTGTTAGCCCTGGCGCAAACGGCGATTTACCCGCAAGCCAAGATCGACCCCGTGCCCACCGAGCTGCGCCGCCGCTATCTGCTGCGTGGTGAGGGCGCCCAGCGAGATAACGTGCGCATCGTGCCCGAGCTGCGGCAAAAAACCCGCTTCTCGCGGCTTAATTTCATGAACGACCATTTCGGTGTTTCCGAGTTGTTCGACGTCATTTTCTTCCGCAACGTGATGATCTATTTTGAACGCGAAACCCAGCAAGCCGTGCTAACCAAAATGTGCCGCCAGCTCAAACCGGGCGGCTACCTTTTCGTCGGCCACGCCGAATCTTTGATGGGCTTGAAACTCCCCCTCCAGCCCATGGCGCGCGCGGTGTTCCGACGGACGTGTACTCGGTTTTCGGGATTCTGATCTTCCATTCGCCGGGTAACCGGTGCGCTTGCCAAAGCCAGTTTCGCCAGGTATGGCATGAAGCATGGTTGATGGTTTTCAAACGCCGAGCAGCGGCTCGTCGGCTGTTTCCGGACGCGATTTCGCGTCCATTCTAGGGGTCGCGGGATTTCTCTCCGCCGCGGACAATTGGGTTGTGGCTCCAATCCTGCCGGCCATCGCGACGGGATTTGGCGTTTCGATCCCTATGGCTGGCGCTATCATCACGGCTTATCTTATCCCTTATGGAGTTATGCAACCGGTTTGCGGATTCGCCGGCGATCGTTGCGGCAAAATCCGCGTATTGAAAACCATGATAGCGGGACTGGCGCTGGGCACGGGAGCCTGCGCGCTGGCCGGATCATTCAGCATGCTCTGCTTATGGCGGGCCGTCACCGGATTGTTCGCCTCGGGAATTGTGGCGGTCTCGCTTGCGTCGATCGGCGATTTCGCTCCACCCCAAGAACGACAGGCCTATGTGGGACGGTTTATGGGGATGGTTTTCCTCGGCCAAGGGCTCAGCGTCGGCTTGGGCGGGGCGCTGGCGCGCTTCGTCAATTGGCGAATCACATTTGCCATCTTGGCGATCGTGTCATGCGGGGCCCTTTGCCGGATGAGGCGTCTGCCGGAAAGCCGCCGAAACCGGGAATCCCGCCCTTTTTTCTCCGAAACGCTCCGGGTATGTCTCACTCCCAAAGGCAAGGTGATCTTCCCGCTCGCGTTGCTCACGGGCTGGTTGCTGCTGGGCGGTTATAGTTACCTCGGAGCCTATCTGCACACCGAAACGGGATTGAGCTTCTTTCAAGTGGGCCTGGTGGTGATGTGCTTTGGTTTCGCTTGTTTGGGTTCCGGCACGCGGGTGGGAGCCGTCAGCCGAAAGCTGGGGCGCCGCAACACCCTGATCGCCGGAGCGGGTTTGGCGCTTCTGGCAACCCTGTTGCTAGCTTTCATTCCCCTATGGCCAGCCAGCCTCCTGGCCACTCTCTGCCTTGGGGTGGGTTACCTGGGAATTCAATCCACCCTGGCGACTATCGCCTTTGAAGTCGCCCCCGAAAGTAAAGGTTTGCCCTCGGCTCTTATCGGCTTGGGCTTATTCGGCGGCGGCGGGTTGGGAACGGCCACCGGCGGCTGGCTGCTATCCTTTGAAAGCTATCAAACCTTGTGGCTAACGCTGGCGGCGGGCTTGGTGGGGTTCATTATCCTTTCCGCTGGTCAAAAACTGGATTAGCCGTTGGGACTGATTTCACGATGCCAACCCCATGGAGCGCGCGGCGTTTCTTGCTGACAATCCGGGAGCCGCACCGTAAACGAAAGGGGTGATCGAGTGGAAGCAACATTTGTTTGCCGGGCTGGCGGTTTTGTTTATCGGGCTGGCCAAGGCGGGATTTGGCGGTGGTTTGGGCATGCTCATCACGCCTTTGTGCGTGCTGGCATTTGACGCCAAAGTCGCCATCGGCGTGCTCTTGCCGCTGCTTTGCGCGGGCGATGTGTTTTCGCTCTACCATTACTGGGGCAAGTGGGATCGCAGCAATTTGCGCTTCTTGCTGCCTGGAGTCGTGTTGGGGGTGCTATGCGGCGTGCAATTGATCGGCTACCTAAACGGCACGCAACTCAACCAAGCCATCGGGGTGTTGGCGGTGGCCTTCGTGTTGTTTCAGGTGGGCAAAGAGAGGATTTTTCGCAACGACAAGAAATTCGCGCCCAATCATGCGATCGGTATCCCCTGCGGCATTGGCGCGGGCGTGACTTCCACCATCGCCCATGGCGCCGGCCCCGTGGTAAGCGTATTCCTGATTCCCCAAAAACTGCCTAAAGAAATCTATGTGGGCACCAACGTGCTGGTTTTCACCTGGATCAATTGGATCAAGCTGCCGTTCTTTGTGGCGAAGGACATCATCACTCAAAACACCTTTCTAATCAGCCTGCTCTATTTGCCGTTGATTCCCTTGGGCGTCTGGCTGGGCGTCTGGTTGAACCGGAAGTTTTCCGAAGCCCAGTTCCTTAACCTGATCTATGCTTTTACGTTTCTCGCCGGGGTGGAACTGATCTTTCACTTTGATCTGACCCAGTGGTTTCGGTAATCGCCAAAAAGCGCCCAGGATTTATTTGCGCTCCCGCCAAAACGTGCGATGGGTATGTTTAGGAAACCACCCCGGGATTGGCTATTTGCGTGGCGTCGACATTTTCGCCTCCCACCTGAACTTGGTTGGATAGCTATCGCCGGATGGTTTTGGGCCTTAACCGACAAAGCGGCGAATTATGAAAATCGACGGTTCCATCAATGCGGTTCTAGATCAAAAAGGGCACGAAGTTTGGTCCGTTACCCCGGAAACGATGGTGTATGACGCCATTCATACGATGGCCGAAAAAAACATCGGAGCCTTGCCGGTATTGCAAGCCGGCCGGCTGGCCGGGATGATTTCCGAACGCGATTACACCCGCAAAATCATCTTGCAGGGCAAAAGCTCCAAGCAAACTCCCGTCCTGGATATTATGTCCACCACTCTGGTCACAGTCAGCCCGGAGAGCACGGTGATGGAAGGCATGCGCTTGATGACGGAATACCGCGTGAGACATTTGCCAGTGCTGGATCATGGGAAATTGGTGGGTTTGGTTTCGATCGGTAACCTGGTCAATTGGGTTATTTCCGCCCAGCACGCCGCCATCGGCCAGCTGGAAGACTACATTCGTGGCACGTATCCCGGCTAAGATGGCATAGAACGCCATTTCCCAACGGGCGAGAACTAAGCGCACGCACCGGCCCACGCCACTTTGGTATCATCCCGTCGATGGGCGCTATACCTCCGTCGGGGTGTATTTGGCCATGCAACCCGCTAGCGATCGTTTGGCCCGATTAATATAAACCCAGCAAGTCAGGTGGGATTCAATCCCGGCGCTTGCCAGCCCAGTCGGCTTGCCGTATCTAATGAATATGCTCCAAAAACTGGCCGAATCCCACATCGTATGCGTCAGCGCCATCGATCACGCCGCCGCCGCCGTGCCATTGGCTCAAGCCCTGTTCGCCGGTGGACTCAAAACGATTGAAGTCACCTTCCGCACGCCCGAGGCCGCCCGCTGCATAGCGGCCATCCGCGCCGCGATGCCGGGCATGTTGGTGGGCGCGGGCACGGTGCTCACCCCCGAACAAGTGGCGCAAGCCAAAGCCGCCGGCGCGCAATTTGCCATGGCGCCCGGCTTGAATGAGTCCGTATTGGCCGCGGCTCAGCGTTGCGCGATGCCGTTTATTCCCGGGGTCATGACTCCCTCGGAAATTGAGCGCGCGCTCCAACTAGGCTGCACCGCCATGAAATTCTTTCCCGCTGAAATGGCGGGAGGCATTGGCATGATCAAAGCGTTGGCTGGCCCGTACGCGCATTTGGGGCTTAAACTGATTCCCACCGGCGGCATCAGCGCGGGCAACCTGGCCGATTACCTCGCCCAACCGCTCGTGATCGCCGTGGGCGGCTCCTGGATGGTCGAGCGCAAACTCATTCACGCGAATGACTGGCCCAAAATCACCAGCCTGGCGGCCGAAGCCGCGCGAATCGCGGCCAAATCCCCCGTCCCCGGCACGGCCGCGCACCTCACATCTTAAGCCGCAACCCGGCGCGAGTAAGAACGGCGTTCACCAGCAGGATGACGATGGTAACCGCAAAGGTGTTTAGCGCGCCCGGCCAACCGCTATGATACGGCCACAGCCAATGGGAGACCCCTAGCGCGCCGGACAGAAACTCACCAATGTCCGGCAGCAAATAAGCGAGTAACGCATTCTGCCCCGCCAGCATGAATACGAACTCCCAACCCCGCCAGCGCCGCACATCGATCACCCAATAAAACGCGAGAAAAGCCAGGCAACACAAGCCCGCCGCCACCAAGGTGTACGAGTCGGTGGCCTGATTTTTAATGATCCCGTGCAAGGGTCGCAACAGCATACCCGTAAGATAAAGCCCCACGCCGAACACGGCCAAAAACCGTAGGCGCGAGCTAGGCGGTAAACTAGCCTTCTCGCCCGTGAACAAGCAGCCCACAATAACCCCCGCCATGACGTTGGCCGAGGTGCTGCCCAGCACTTCCCCCACCCCGACCCAATCATTAATCGATCCCAGCCAGTCCAAGCGGCCATGTCGTCCGCCAATATACAAGGCGATCAGAAATCCCAGGGCTCCCATCAAAGCCGCAAGACGTCCCTTGACCGCCAGGTAAATGAGGCTGCAATTCAAGTAAGCCCAGCCGATCATCCCTAAAATTCCCCACCAGGAATGTTTCAGCCACACAATCTGGCCCGAGTCGTTTTTGCCCCGGTAACGAAACAGAAGAAAGGCCAGCAGCAAGATGGCTGCCCCTTTCAACGCCAAGACGGCATGCCGTTTGGCCGTTTCGGCCAGCTTGGGCTGGGGACTCCAAATCGCGATGACCGATAGCAGCACCAGCAAAAACCACACATTTTGGCTCAGGCCGGTCGCTTCAGCCGAAAACGTCTCGCCATTGACGAAAATCACCCCCAAAAACAGCAGCGATACGGTGCGTAATAATATATGTTTCAATAATCCCGGCAACGTATCACCGTGGCGAAACCGGCTCGCTTGGGCTAGCGGAATCGAAACTCCGACCATGAACAAAAAACCAGGAAATACGAGATCCACGAACGTGAAGCCATCCACCTTATCGGGCATGTGCTTGGCCCAACCAGGGATTTGGGCCACCCCGGCCAGGTAATTGACGAAAATCATCATCACGATAACAAAGCCGCGAAAAACGTCCAGCGAGTGCAAGCGTGTTACGGAGGCATCCCCCTTCCCCGCAAGACGCGGTCCAGCCGCCTTAGGGTCCTTGATCATGCCAGCCATGTACCAGTTATCCGGTAAATATGCAAACGCAGAATGCAACCCGCGATCGCGAATCCATGACTCGCCCCATGGTGTTTAGCCCGCAAGTTACAGCCTCTTTTACCAAGGGTGAAAGCCCACCCCAAGCCTGGCGCAACCATTGAGTCACTTCCCTCCGGTGGTGGCCCAGGACACTGGTTAGGTGTCGTCAATTAATAGCCTCGGCAAGATGGCGTCGATATAATGTTTGGTGGCGAGGCGCGCATGAGGCGCAGATGTGATGCCCCTTCCCGCCGCACCGGCATGGCCAAAAACAGAGCGTCCGAAAAACTGACTATTCAAACGCGGTGGACCCCATTCCGCTGCGCACCGGCGCGAGTGCGCCGCTTGCGAGTCCGTATTCTATGAACCACCCAAAGGCGGCAAAAGCCCCCCACGGCAGCCAACACCCAGCCACATATTCAACCCAATAAAGGTTGAATCCGGACGGTTTAGTTCGTCAAACCGTCCATTCATTCCACCTTCCCGTAAGGCGAAACCGAGCTTGGCTGGCTTCACCCATCAGAGCCCGGTTATTCGGAAGCAGCCCGGATAAACAGATTCGGCGTAACCGCGTTCGGGGCCGCGAAAGACTCGTAGGTACCGATCAAAGAGATCGTCGCTTCGTTTTTCCACGAAGCCGTTTTCCCTAACGCCGCGCTGGACTGGATACGATACCGGCGCCCGGGCAAGCCATAAAGCACCAGCGACGCGCCTCCGGGTATGCTCTGGTCAATATCGAGTAAAGGCTCTTTTTCGATAATGAAAACGCGCGCGTTTTCGCCCCGGCCATTCGTCAGCAAGGAGCCATTTGATCGTTGTCCGAGCAGTCCGCTTAGGCCCAAGCGCGCAATCGATGATTTGCCCGTTTTTTGCGTCCGCAATCGAATGGAGCCGATCTCGCGAGTACCCGTGAAAACCCGAGCCGCATTAAAATCAACCCGGATGCGGTAATGTCCGGCAGCCACGGGTTCGAGAGTGATATTATCGACTTCCTCGCCTGTGGGGATCAACTGCGGCGTCCCCCAATGCCCATCGATGGCTTCCAACTCGAAAGCCAGTTGCGTCAAATTCGCGCTCGAGGTCAGGCGGAGCGGCAGTTCTAGGATTTCAGCGGCCAGCACATTAGTCGTTTCCAGGGCCAGCACATAATCCGCCAGCGTATCCGCAACAAGCACCTTAAAAGTTTGCGTGGCGCTCAGACTAGGAACCCCATCATCAGCCACCACGATCGAAAGGAGGTTCGTGGTGCCGCCTTGGTATTCGGTGGGTTGCCATTTGAACAAACCGGTGGCGGCATCGATCGAGGCGCCGGCGGGAGTTCCCGAACCCAACTGGTACCTGAGCGTTTGCGAATCCGAATCCGTCGCCCATGCGGAGAACGCCAATAATTCACCCTCGCTGATGTTCCGATCGCCAATCGATGAAAGTACGGGCGCCAAATTCGTGCTGTTTACGGTCACTTTAAAAGTGCGAGTGGCGCCCAGGCGCGGCAAGCCGTTATCCAGCACCTGCACGGTGATGGCCTTCGCCCCATAATCCACCCCTTCGGCGGTTTCCCAGCGGAGGTTTCCCGAGTAAGGCTCGATCACCATACCCGGCGGCGCGCCGGCATTGAGGCTGTATACCAATTCGTCGCCATCGGGATCCGTGGCGGCGAGTTGTAACGTCAACGTCGCGCCGCCTTGGATGGCTTGGTCGGGAATGGCAGCCAGGGTTGGCGCATGATTCGAACGGGTGACTTTAGTGCGCGCGTCCGCCGTTAAATGCCCCGCCTCGCGGTTCCCGGCGATATCGGTCGACACGCTATAAAAAGCGTAGGTTTTACCCAACGCCCCCTGGAATAAGGCGCTCCGATCAATCGTTTCTTTGATCCACGGCTCGAACGGGCCGTCATCCACGGAATAATAGATATCGAAGAAGGAAATACCGCTGCCTCCAGCGTTATCCTCGGCCGACCAGCGCACCGGGATCAAGGCCGAACTCTCGGCGGGCAATAGCGCCACCGCGCTCATCGGAGCGACCGTGTCCGCATCGGGATTGTTCGTGTAATACAGGGTGTAACGGCCGCCGCCATTATAATCGAAAAGGTGCAGCATACTTTCCACCAAAGGCCGGCGGGCATTGCCCAGGAACGTGTGGTCAGTGGTCCATACATTCTCATCGACGAACACTTCCAAGCCATCCGAACGCACGACCCGGTTGAGCCGGAATTGGTTAGTGCCAGGATTGGCCACTTTCAGATAAAACCAGCCAGCCGGGGCTTGAACGGTCATTTGCACCTCCAGATTGCCCGGGGCGGGCTTATGATCAAAGGTGGCATCGGCGAGGGCGCTTACCGGAACCACGGAGCCATCGCTCAAGTGCAAGGTGTCCGGCACATCGTACAAGTCGGGCACGTCATTCACCAAGAAATCCGGCCGCCCATCGTCAAACGGCGCGGGGGCGTTTACGAGGTGAATCAGTTCATGAATTTCGACACCATCGATCAAAGACAGCTTCTGGTTGCCGATGTCATCTTGGTGCTCAAAACTGGCGCTGTAATCGATAAACCCGCCCAAAATGGTGGACGTGAGCAACCAGCGACCGATCGCGTTGGTGCCGGGATCGATCTGGCCAAAATCAACGGTGAGCGAAGGATCCAGATTCTTGCCGGCCACCTCCGTCGCGATGATCTTGAAATCCGCCAATAACCCTTTTTCGTTCTCCACAATCTTGGGTTGAGCCGACTGGATCGTCACATGACGCGCCACGCCATGGCCTTTGTTTTGCACCATGACCGCCAGGGAATACGGAATGCTCGGTTCGACCTCCACCGTGAAGGGATCGTCCGCAAAGACATCACGCTGATGGAAATATTTCACCGCCAGGCTGGGGCTGGGATACACGGTGATGCTGCTGGCCGCCAGAGGCACGGTCAAATCCAGCGACCCTTGGTGATACCGCAACACGCCGCTGACCAAAAATTCTTCGGGCGTATCCAACACGGCATCCGTAGTGGGAATGAGAATCCAGGAAGCCGAACCCGTGGCGTTCGAGGAGATCACCCCCGCGCCATCAATGGCGGTCAGGTTTTTTAGCGTCGGCGCGCGCACGCCAAAGAATTGCGTGGCATCCTCCCCGGAACGCCGCCGGATGGCGAGTTCGATGGCGATATTCTCCAGCGGGCCGGGTGAATCATTCTGGATTTCCAGCGTCGCGTTGAAGGCGTCGCGGGTAACCACCGCCTCTTGATCGAGCTGAATTTTCACATGCGCGCATACTCCCCCGCCATCGCCTTCGCCGACGAATTTCACCAAGTCGGCATGCGCCTGGCGCAGGGCATCCTCCGGGTACTGGAACCCGGCGGCCGCGCATTCGGCGAACATCTCCTTCGCGTCCTTGGCCAAATCGCGCAGAATATCGAGGGCGATAAAATCCGCGCTCTGGCCGGCGGGCACCTGATCTTCGCGAAAGATCCCCGCGTTCCAGTAATCGATGGAACGGTTCCAGCGCTCGAGCATGGAACGGGCAATGGCCGCCGAGACGGTGGCGGGCAATTTTAAGGCGAGCATCTGGGTGGTTTCGGCGGCGGAGATTTTCTTACCGCCATCCGAGGTCGCCTCGATTCGTCGAACGAATCCCGAAAGCCAGTTGCTCGCGGCCCGATAATCGGGATCGTGGAACCAAGCGTCATTACCAAAGAGATATCGCAACGGCGCGGACTCCGCTATGAGCCAATCCGCGCGCTGGCGGAGAATCGCCAATTCGGCGCGTTCCACCCGATTCGTGCCGCTCACGGCGGCGCGGGCAAAAGAGGCTTTTCTGAGGCTATTAGGCTGATTGCCCCCACCGCCATCGGATCCCCCACCCCCCCCCCCCCCC
>DBTJ01000096.1:37553-37989 GCA_002306985.1 Verrucomicrobia bacterium UBA1319 | reverse complement strand
CCCCCCCCCGCCACGCCCCCCCCCCCCCCGCCCCCCCCCCCCCCCCCCCCCCCCCCCCCCCCCCCCGCCCCGGGGCGAGCCGCAAGCTTGGGAAAGGCCATAGATGCATTCGGCCGCATCCAGCGCGGTGCCGATATACGGGATTTCCTTACCCGCCGCCTCGGCGCAACTCAGGAACGGCTTGAGGCAATTATACGTCGTTTCGGCCGCCCCCGTGTCAGCATCGCCAAAGGAGCTGGCGCATCCCGCCAAATCCTTGAGGCAGCTACCGAGGTCGGGCAGGGCAAAATCCAAGGCGCAACTAAAGATCGCCAACAAGCATTTGTCGCAAGATTTAGGCGAGGCGCTGCTGCTGCCGGGGCCACCCCCGCTAGCTCCGCCACCTCCTCGCCCCCCGCCCCCACTGCCGCCGGAACCCCCGCCCCCCCCCCCCCCC
>DBTJ01000096.1:422-37349 GCA_002306985.1 Verrucomicrobia bacterium UBA1319 | reverse complement strand
CTCCGCCACCTCCTCGCCCCGCGCCGCCACTGCCGCCGGATCCGCCGCCCCCACCGCCCCCGCAATCCCCGCTAGCGCTAGCGTTGATGACCGCCACCCCCGCGCCGCCACCTAATTTCATGCCGCCGCACTCGAAAGAAAACCGGCAGCTTCCGGAAATACTGCAACCTCCGCCCGACAGGGCGACGAGGCCCGCTTTCTTCGGCTGGGGCGATAGCACGCCGGAGGTGCGCCGGATGATCATCGGAATGGTGAGCGAACCCCGCGCCGGAATGTCTCCCAAATCATTAATCAGTGGCTCCAGGGACCAATCCGGATGGGAGCTGAAGCTGAGTTTGGCGTCTTTGGCGGTTATCAATCCATGATTAACCACCTTTAAATCGATTTGCGTAACCTCAGCCGGATAATCCGACAAGTCGATCAACGGCGGCTCGATAGTCACCACGGGCATCGGAACGAACGCTTCAAACTCCGTGACGATGGTCACTTTAGTGCGGTCCTCCACCTCGGTCGGAACCACGGTCCAGATATATCGCACCGCCTGGCGGCGCATAAAAACGAGCTCTTCATTGGCCAGGCCAGCGACCACCAATACCACGTTGCGGAAGGTGGCATGCTGATCGGCCCGGGCTTCCACCACATAATAGCCTTCGGGTAATTGGGGGGCCGTGAAAATTCCATCCGCCGCGGTCACCCCCGTGGCCACCGTTTGTTCATTCACGGCGTCGCGCACCGTGATCGCCGCGCCGGCCACTTTCGGCGCGCCTTGGGCGAAATACGTGTATTCGTCCACCACGGAGAGGCGGAGATCGCCCTTGGCTTCCGAGAGGGCGCGAAAGGTGTAAGGAATCCGCACTTGAACATCACCCGCGCTGGCAACCAAGTTGCCCGTGTACGCGCCGAGCGCCAAATCCGCCGCGGGCAGCAAGTGCAACGTCACGTGGTTCGTGGCGCCAGGGGGCAGCGATGGCGCGGGGTTGGGTGAAGCCACGCGCATCCACGGCATGTTATCCGGCAACGCCACATTCACCGGCTCCGAAACGAGGCCGCCCGCGTTGACAACATCGAACTCCACGAATGCCTGACCGCCCACTTTCATGCCGGCCACCAATTCGGCCGGATACACCACGAGGCGGGATTTCAAGGAAGTCACCGCGACCGCCATGGGAATATCGAGCTGCGCCCCTTCCGTGGTGGTTATCCGCGCCACCACCGTTCCCCGCGCCACGGAAGCATCGCGCGCGGTAATGGCAAATCCGAGCGTGGTGGAGCCTAGGCCAGCCAGCGGGCCATTCCCCGCCAAGGTGAGGTTGACATCCAGATTAGCCGGCTTGCTCGCAATCGTGGCCGCCAGGCCGCTCAACGGTACGTCCCCCAAGTTTTCCAAAGTGATTTGGCCGGTGACACTGCTTTTTTCGGTTACTTTTACCGTTTCGATCGGCTCGCTCTTAAGGCCAATCAAGGTGAAGCTATCTTGGATGGTGGCTTGGGTCGTGCCCGGATGCGTGGCGCCGATTTCATACAAGCCCGCTTCGCCGGGCAGGGGCTGGAAGGTAACATTAAAATTCCCCGCCGCATCGGTCAGCGCCGAAATGAGTCGCTGGGTGCCGCGCACTTGGAGGTGAATGTTCACCAAAACGTAAGGCGCCGGGCCGCCGGTTTTGTTTTTCAAGGCTGAGCCCCGCAACCCTATCGGGGTGCCAGCCAGCGCTTTCTTGGTCACGGCCCGCACCGTCGCGGTATAAGCGCTGGCCACATGGATCGGCTTGGCCGAAACTCGCGTATTGTTATTTTCAAGAATCTCGCCGATTTGGTTGCCCGAATCCGTCACGACCACGACCCAATAATCCCCCGCCTCCTTAGGCAGCCGCACTTGGCGCGATTGGCCATACGTATCGCCCACCGGCAAAGTGCCCGTAAAACTGTAGTCCGCCATGAAGGCGTCATCGCCCGCCACGGGATCGGCCGACAAATAAATCTGCGTCATCCAATTCGTTCCCGCCGGCGCCAAACCTTGGTTGGAAATGCGATAGGCCAGATTGACATAGGCTTCCGTTTCCGCCGCTTCCGGCCCGGAGACTTCCGCGACAACCAGGTCGGGTTTCTCGACATCCGTGACTATCAAAGTTGCGTTGCCAGTGGTATAGCCGGCGGCGGTCGCCGTGATCCGGACGCTTTGATTGCCATGAACGGTGTCATTCACCGGGGTCGAAATCACCGCCGTGGCCGAGGCTTGGCCGGCGGGAATCGTGAGCGACGCGGGCACCGTCGCCAGGGTCGCGGGGCTTGCATGCAAGCCCACCACCAACGCCTGATTTGTCGTCGTGTTACGCGCGACCGTGAGGGTGGCCGCGGAGGCTAAACCCTTGACCGCGACCTCGCGAGCCAAGGCGACCGTCAGAGCCGGCCCGTTATCGTCCGACACCGTAAGCGTGACGGGTAGGCTTTGCGCCACGCGTTCGCCGGAGACCGTGGCTAAGGCAAACGCCTGAATCCGCGTTTGCTTGGAGCCGCCCACCAGTTGATCATCCACCGGGGTGATTGGAAAGCTTACCGAGGCTTGGCCGGCGGGAATGGTCACCGTGACGGGCACCCAAGCGGCCGACGAATTCGTATTCTCGAGCGCAACCACCAGCGATCGCGGGCTGGCGACCCCGCGCGAAACCGTGCCGCTGACGGCGCCCGAACCGGCGCCTTCACTTACTCGAGTGGTGGATAAGGCCAGCGTGAAGTCCGCCAGATCATTGTCCAACACCCGCACCGAAGCCGAGGCCCCCACAAAACCGGCGGCATTCGCGGCGAACTCGCTGGACCGCGTCGGTTCAATGGCCGTGTCGTCCACCGCCAGCACGGCAAAGGACTGCGACGCGCGACCGGCCGGAATGATCACCGATTCAGGTAACAACAGCCGCCCGGTGGCCGGCCCCACCAAGGACACGGACACCGCCTGATTGGTGGGGCCATTGTGAGACACCGTTACGGGGAAGGTTTTCCCTTCTTCCACATTCGTGACATTCAGCGCCAAAGCGAGTTTGGGCATTTCAGTGTTGATCACCGTGACCGCCGTTTTACCCGCCGTATATCCCGAAGCCGCCGCCGTAATGACAACATTTTGGTCACCCGCCGGAATGCCATCATTCAGGGCGGTCGCCGTAAACGGCGCCGAAGCCAAACCCGCTGGGATGGTCATACTGGCGGGCACCGCCAAGCGGCGGGTATCGCTGCTGGATAGGGCTACGGACAATGGCGAAGCCAAATCGCCATTGCGTCTCACCAACACTGAAAAAGCGGGCTGCGCCGCATTCTCGGCAATGCTATCCACGGGCGCGCGCAACGTAAGCACGGCCGGCACGGCGAGCAACGAATTCGCCGCCAGCTCGTTGTTGGCCTCGTTTTCTTCCGCCACTTCCTTGCCGCTATCCGCTTCCACGAACAACCGCATGAAACCCACCCGCAAATCCGCCGGCATGACCACTTGTTGGGTACGCCATAGCACCGCGCCTGCGGCCAGGTTATTCGTGTACTCGAAACCGCCTAAAATCAGCCGGGTTGATCCTGAGTTGGTGGCCGCCATGGATAACCGCTCGCTCCAAATTCCTTTGGCGACCGCTGGGCCGCGATTCGTCACGGCCCAGGCAACATTCAAGGTTTGCCCCGGCAAAGCTGTGTTCGGCGCCACAATTTGCGTCACGGCAAGATCCGGCAAGGGCGGCAGTGTCAGCGCCAGCGGGGTGTTCCCGTAATTGTTCGTCCGGGTAGCTTCGTCGATGCCATTGGCCGCCGCCATCACCACGAGGTAATATTGCCCGGCGCCAAAACCCTGCGTCAGGGGCAGCGAAACCGTCTCCGTGCGAGTGTAACCGCCGCCCGCCGCCAAGGACTCGGTGGCCGGACGGCTCAGCAACAACAAGCTATCGCTTAAATTGCCCGCTTGTTTGGACAGCCACACCCGATCCACCCAACCACCGACGGCGGTCGCGGTGCCCGCATTTTGCGCCTTCCAAGTGACCGTCACGGTTTCGCCAAAACGGACGGAAGCGGGTTGCACGGTAACCGGATTCACAATGAGGTCGGGCGCTTGGATCTGCATGACCGCGCTGGAAATGCGCGTGTTGTTCGCGTAATTCGTGCCTTCAAACACCGTCTGCGATTGGTTTACCGTAACCACCACATGCCAGGCGCCCGCCCGTTCCGCCGGGAAAATGACCGTGTTGGTAAACCGGCGCGAGGCCCCAACCGCCAACGTGCCCGTCTGCGCCACCAATCCGATCTCCCGGTCTCCGCCAAAGACCGCGTCGGCGGAAAGGTAAAGCGCGTCTGACCAACTACCGTTGGTAACCGCCGTGCCTTGATTAGTGATCTCCCAAACCAAAACGGCGGGCTGCCCCGCCACGACCGTCGCGGGTAGTCGCAAATCGCTAACCACAAAATCCGCCGCCGGCTGGAACACCGAGGAACCCCCATTGAGGTATTTGAAAACGGTCCCCGTCGTATCCACCAATTTGGGGAACGCCACTTGAGCGCCATCAATCGTAACCACACAATCGGTGAGCGCTTGAATTGGGGTGGCGGAAACGAAACCGGTGCCGCGAATCGTTAGATTGAAGCGATCCAGCCCGGTGACATTCGGAATTAACACGCTGGCCCCGGAGCGGACTTCCAAGTAGGAATCATCCGGATGATCGTTCGTCACCAGGCCCGTGAGGCCGGACAAATCGATCAAACTGCCCGCGCCTTCCGCGTAAATCGCCAGCGCCCCGGCTGATGCCGTCAGCTTAGGCAGCAGCATATGACCGCCACTATAAGCGTTTAGTTCGAGCTTATAGTAAGGCAATTGCGAGGCGGAGACCAGATTGGGAAAACTCAACACGCTGCCGGCATCGGAGACCTCCAACACCGTCCCGCCAGAATTCGTTCGCACTAACTGCGTCACCAAAGGCAGGGTCAATTGAGCTTGGTTGGCCAGTTTGAAAGAACTATCCGGCACCTCCGCGAGCAAAGGAAAGTTCCCCGTCGCGCCATCCAACATTAAGCGCGCCTGCCTGAAAGCGGTCCATTTCGAGGAATCAATCTGGCCATTTCCCCTGATGGTGACGTTAATTTTATCCAGCTGGGTGACTTTCGGCAGCAAAATCGAGGCTCCCGCGCGCACTTCCAGGTCGGCTTGGCCATGCATCGGATTGGTTAGCCTTCCCACAAACCCACTCAAATCCAGCACACTGCCATCACCTTCGGCGTAAGCGCCCATCGCGCCATCCAAGAGGGAAAGCTTGGGCAAATCAATGCGCCCGCCTGAATACACTTGCGGCGCAAGCTGATAATAATCCGCCGCCTGCGCGCGCGCGACGTTCGGTAATGAAAGCCAGGCCCCCTCGGACGCTCTCAACACGACATGTCCCGAGTTTGTCCGCGAGAGCTGAGTAACCCCGGCCAAAGTGAGCCGGGCTTGATCTTGCACGATCACTTGGGTGGCGCGCAGGTCGACGAGCGCCGGCAGCGCATGGGTGGCATGATCGATCGTGAGATCCGCATCGGCAAAGGAAACGAGCTGCGCCAGGGGAATAAAACCCGTGTCGCGCACGGTCAAATCGATCCGGCTGAGCGCGGTGACATTGGAAATCAGGATGGAGGAACCTTCCCGCGCTTCCAGCGAAGCGGAGCCGGCCTTGGGATTGACCAACCGCCCGCGTAATGCGGGCAAATCAATAACACTCCCCTCGCCTTGCGCATAGGCGCCGATGCCCCCGTCGATCGCCGCCAGGCGTGGCAACGAAATCCGTCCGCCGGCGTATACCCGCAAATTGAACTGGTAGTACGCCTGCACGATCCCATTGGTGACATTCGGCAATTCCAGCACACTGCCGGCATCGTTCGCCGTCAGCGTCAAACTGCCATTGTTCGTCATCGCCAACTGGGTCACGCCAGCCAAATTGAGCCGGGCGCCATTTTTCAAGGTGATGTCGTTGCCGTTAACATTGGTAAGCTTGGGGAACGACGCCGTCATGCCATCCAGAGTCAAGTCGGCGCGCGTGATCGCCACGAGTTGTTCGGTGGCCAATTGTCCGTTGCGCAAAGTCAGATCGATGCGATCCAGCGAAGTGACGCCCGCGATAAGAATTGTTCCGGCGTCACGGACCTCAAGGCTACCCGAGCCCGGGCCGGGATTCGAAAAAGCCCCCCGCAATCCGGACAAGTCAATAACGCTGTCGGCGCTACTCGCGCGGGCATCGATCGCCCCCGCCAATTGGCCCAGCTTGGGCAGGTTAATGCGGCCGCCATCGTAGGCGTAGAGCGAAAGTTGGTAATAGTCTTGAACCGCGCTGTCAGCAACCGCCGGCAGATCCACCAGACTCCCCGCGCCACTGGCGCTGATGTAGATATTGCCATTGGCGGTCTTAACCAGATGCGCCAAGGCTGGCAAACTCAATTGCGCCCCGTCGCTGGCGTTCAAGCTGGCGCCGGCGTATTCCACCGTGCCACTGGCGGAAAATGTGGTGCTAGCGCCACCCACACTCAAAGAACCACCGAGCAAGCGCAACGCGCCGTGAACAAACGACGGTCCGGCCTTTAGCGTTAAATATCCCCCCGAGATTTCCAAACTTTTCTCGCATTGCAGACTCTTAACCTGGCTGGAATCCGCGCTATAGACCACCGATCCCGAGGCCGGCAGCCCAATGACCACGTCATCACCGGAAGACGGCAACTTGTTGCCGATCCAATTCGCCGCCGTATGCCAGGAATTATCCCCGCCTCCTCCACTCCAAACCACCGTGGCAGCCCTAGCTGAGACCGCGCATAGCCCACCCATTACCAGCGGAAAAAAGAAACGTAATAAACCGCCCAAAAGCCCGCCTTGACCCGCAAAAAAACGCACATTCGGACTAATTGTATTCATTTTAGAGTAAAAAAACGCCTCCACCAAAGCCGCCGTCAAAAGTGCTCCAGCATACCACATAATCGTAAATTCGCCATGAATCTTTCAATCCATTTCACCCTTTTAAGGGTTTTCACAACCCGAAGCGGCTCTATTAACTCCTTAAGAAATACCGATGAAGACGGACGGCTTCGATGGGGAACCGGCGGGGCCCCATCAAACTGGCCGGTGGCCGGAATATTGGCTGGGTTCATTAACCCGCTTCGGAGTGGGGGGCATCCGCCTGGCGCAAGCCTTGTCAGCCGTTCGTATTAGCCAAACTCGAAACGCATTCAAGCCAGCGCATGCATCGCTCGCGTCGGGCGCTTGAATTTCAAAAGGAATAACCATTGTATATTGCGGCGGAATACTCTAATAAAAGCGCGTGTATCAACCCGGATGGAACCATGAAAGGAGGCTCGCCTTGGGCTCGCTGTTCAGCGGATGACACTCAAGCACCGCCAGACATTGACACATGAAAATGCGCTCTCTCCAACCGATACTTCGCATAGTGTTGCCTTATGGCGTGTTCGCCTCGCTGTGGATATTATTGTCGGATCGATTGCTTGAATCACTGATCACGGACCCGGCGGCGCGAGTGCAATGGTCGATTTACAAGGGCTGGACATTTGTCTTGGTCACCGCTCTTTTGCTCGCTTTTCTACTACGATTTGAGCTGGCGGCGCGCGAGCGAGTAGAAGACGCCCTGCGAGAAAGCGAAGCCAGGATGCGACTGATCGGGGATAATCTTCCCGATAGCTATGTTTATCAATTCATTCGCAACGCCGATGGTTCCATCCGCTTCCTGCATATGAGCGCTGGCGTGGCCAGCGTGCACGGCGTGAGCGCGCAAACAGCCATGCGCGACGCCAACGCCTTGCTCCAACAGAACGATCCGGAAGCCCTATCCGCCATGCCTGCGATGGAAGACGCCAGTCGCAAAACCATGAGTGATTTTGCAATGGAACTGCGCTTCCAGCGAACCGACGGGCAATGGCGCTGGTTACATATCAGCTCTCGTCCACGGCTAAAACCTAGCGGCCAAGTGGTTTGGGACGGCGTGGCCACCGACGTCACCGCGCGCAGACAAGCCGAGGAAACCATCAAACATGAGCGGGATTTTTCCGCCGCCGTGCTCAATAGCCTACCGGGGGTTTTGAATTGCTATGACGAAGACCTGAAATTCTTGCACTGGAACAAGAACTTCGAACGAGTCACCGGCTATAGTAGCGCAGAAATTTCTCGAATGACTCAGCCGGATTTTTCCCTCGTGGCGGAACGGGAATCGCTCATGCTCCGCATTCGAGTTTTATTCGAACGTGGCGGCAAGAGTGAAATGGAGGCTAGTTTAGTATCCAAAAACGGCGCGGTGACCCCCTATTACTTCACGGGCATTCGCGCCGAGATCGACGGCCAGCGCTGCATGGTTGCGGTGGGCATCGACATTTCCTGGCGCAAGCAAGCGGAGGTGGCGCTGCGGGAAAGTGAAGAGCGATTACGCGCCATGGCGGCGGCGATCATGGACGCCCTGATCATGATGAACGGTCAAGGGCGCATTTACTTTTTTAACGCCGCCGCCGAGAAAATGTTCGGCTACCCAATCGCGGAGATAAGCGGGCAAAAAGTGCTCCAACTGCTGACCGCCACTCCGCCTCGAAACGACGACGAAACAGCTTTTGCCCAATTTGTGGCGACCGGGCGAGGCAAAGCCATAGGCAAAACCCTGGAGTTGATGGCGCTACGGAAGGGTGGCGAGGAATTTCCCGTGGAAATGTCCCTCTCCGCGGTCCGGGTAGGTGAGGAATGGCACGCGGTGGGAGTGGTAAGAGATATCACCGAGCGCAAACGGATGGAGGAGCAATTGCGGCAAGCCCTAAAAATGGAGTCGGTGGGGCAACTGGCGGGCGGAGTGGCGCATGATTTCAACAATATACTGGCCATCATCTTAATGCAATTGAGCCTGTTACGGCAGGACCCCGTTCTTCCCACCAAGTTGCTGGAACCCCTCCTGGAGTTGGAGCATGAAGCCCGACGAGCGGCGAATCTGACCCGGCAATTACTCCTCTATAGCCGCCGCCAAGTCATGCAAATCAAGGCTTTGGAGCTCAACGGGTTGATCGATAATTTATTAAAGATGCTGGGCCGGCTTTTGGGAGAGCAGATCCAATTATCGTTTCATGCCTTTACCGGCCCAGTCTATGTGGAAGCCGATCCCGGCATGCTGGAACAAGTGGTGATGAATCTCTGTGTAAACGCCCGCGACGCCATGCCGAAGGGCGGTTACTTGGACATAAGTGTGGCGGTTAAACAGCTTGATGCCAGTCAGGCGCAAGCCAACATTGAAGCGCGCCCCGGCAACTTTGTTTGTCTCCAAGTGGCGGATACCGGCTGCGGGATGGACGATGCCACTCGCAAAAAGATTTTCGATCCCTTTTTCACCACCAAAGAAATCGGTAAAGGCACCGGTTTGGGCTTAGCCACCGCTTATGGCATCATCAAACAGCATCAAGGGTGGATCGAAGTCAAAAGCACCGTTGGCGGAGGAACCACTTTCACCCTCTTTTTGCCCGCCGCCATCCACGAAACCGAGCCTAAAACGGTGGCAGAAACTACCTCCGGGGTCACGGGCGGCAGTGAAACTATTTTACTCGTAGAGGATGACGCCATCCTGCGCCACACCGTTGCGTATTTTCTCCGCCAACAAGGATACCATATCATCGAGGCCGCTAACGGCGTGGAAGCGCTACGGCTGTGGACCCAACACCAGCAAACCATCGAAATGCTATTAACCGACATGGTAATGCCGGAAGGCATGACTGGCCTGGATCTAGCCAGCCGGCTAAGAGCGCAAAAGCCGGCCTTGAAAGTGATCGTTTCCTCAGGTTACAGCGCTGATTTGTTAGACCAAAACGGACGCTTATTGGAAGGCGTCTACTATCTGCCCAAACCCTGCGAGGCACCCGTCCTGGCCAAAACTATCCGGGCATGTTTCGATTCCGCGAATCAAAGTTAAAGCCCAACCGCCCACCGCGTCATGCCCCCAGTCCCGCGCTCATTTTCAGATTCACACCAAGTTCTGGATTTGACAGAATAACACCTACTGATAGCATTCCCTCTTAACAATCTCCATCTGCGGATTTAAACCAAGCGAGGGCGGCGGGAAATTGCAAAAGGTAATCCGATTGCACCCCATCAAGGAACTGAAGGGGCTGGTTAACAGGCGGAGTGTAAGGAAAGCTCAATATGGAGAACAACTTGCCAATCAATAAGATCCAACCTATGTATGGCAGCCAGCTCCAGCTGCAGGCACCACGATGAGTTCGCTCCAGCGCACCGCGCTTAAATCCGATCGGCCGGCGTTTTTGCTATTCGCCCTCATCTTCGCTCTTTTTACGATCGGCCTGTTGGCTATCGGCTCGGTCTATTTCAAGGATTATGAGCGGCAGTTTCGCGAAGAAGTCGATCGTCAGCTTGCTTCGATCTCGGAATTAAAAGTAAACGAGCTGGCGCAATGGCGGAAAGAACGGCAAGGGGACGCTTCGGTTTTTTATCACAACAGCGCCTTTGCCTCGGAAGTGCGTCAATATTTGGAAAACCCCCAAGACCAGCGCCTAAAAAAGCAGCTGATTACCTGGCTGCAACGGTTGCAGCAATTTTACCAATATGAGCGCGTTTTCCTCCTGGACACCCAAGGCAACGAGCGAATATCCATCCCCGAGCAGATAGAACCTACCGGCCCAATATTAGCTCAACAAATTCAAAACGCTCTTCAATCCAACAGTGTCACAATGGTGGATTTTTATCTGGAATCGAGCGACCAACGCCCTCGGCTGGCCATGCTTGTTCCGCTACATGATGAGGAAAATGGCGGCCAAGCCGTGGGCATTCTAGCCTTTCGCATGAATCCGGACACTTACCTCTATCCCTTCATCCGCCGCTGGCCTACGCAAAGTAAGACTGCCGAGACCCTAATCATCCGCCGAGAAGGAAACGAAGCCCTATTCCTCAACCAACTCCGATTCTCGACGAATAGGATTTTGACTTTCCGAGTACCTTTAACCGCTCGAACCATGCCCGCCGTAAAGGCCGCGCTGGGAGAAACCGGGATCGTCGAAGGCCTCGACTATCGCGGGGTGCCGGTGGTGGCGGCTCTGAACCCGGTGCCGGATTCCCCCTGGTTCCTGGTGGCGCGCATGGATTCGGCCGAAGTTTACGCGCCGCTCCGTGAACGGCTTTGGCTGCTATCGATCCTGGGAGGGTTGCTCCTGCTAACGACGGCGGCGGGCCTCGGATTCGTCTGGCGCCAGCAATATGCGCGTTTTTACCGGGAGCGTTACGAAACCACCGAGGCCCTGCGGGCCAGCGAAGCGAAATTCGAATCCATTTTCGACCAAGCTCCGCTAGGCGTTGCCTTGGTCGATTCGGCGACCGGTCAGATCCTGGCGGCCAATCGCCGGTTTGGCCAGATCGCTGGCGAATCCATGGTTAGCATCGCGTCAACCAGCGGGAAAAGCATTATCCAGTCACTCCGCCGGGGCGACACCCCGGAGCAACCAGCGTCGCTCGATCCGGATCAAGTCCCGGAGGGTAATTTCGAACGGCATTTGACGAAACCCGATGGTTCCTCCGTATGGGTTCATATGACGGCGGCTCCGATCAAAATGGCTAACGCGAAGCGGCAATGTCATCTTTGCATGGTCCAGGATATCACGGAGACCAAACGCGCTTTGGAAAACCTCAAGGCCAGCGAACAACGTTTCCGGCTACTATTCGAGCACCTAACTTCGGGATTTGCCTTGCACGAAATTATCTGTGATGCCCAAGGCGTTCCGCGCGATTATCGTTTTCTGGAAGCCAATTCCGGATTCGAGAAACTTTGCGGAGTGACGGTGGCGAATTTGATCGGCCACACGGCCTTGGAGTGTTTTCCCGGTCTCGAAAGTGAATGGCTCGAACGCTATGGCCGGGTGGCCCTGACCCGCCAACCGGATCATTTCGAGAATTACAGCGCGCTTTTAGGCAAACACTACGAGGTCACGGCGTACTCCCCCATCCCGGGTCAATTCGCCACCATCGTGCTGGACATCACCGATCGAAAACGCGCGGAAGCTGAAATCCGCCAATTGAACGACCGCTTAGAGTTACGAGTGGCTGAACGCACCGCGCAACTGCAAAATTCCATGAATGAATTGGAGGCGTTTTCGTACTCGGTTTCGCATGATTTGCGGGCGCCATTGCGGCATATCAACGGCTACGCGGAACTGCTCAGTAACCTGTGCCGGGAATCCTTGCCGGAGCTGGGTCGCCACTATTTGGACATCATTGCGGACGCCGCCCGCCAAATGGGGTGTTTGATCGACGATTTGCTGCAATTCTCCCGGACCGGGCGGCTGGAAATGCGCCCCACCGGGGTGAATATGAATCAGTTGCTGACCGAATCGCTGACGCCCTTGCGAACCGCTTGCGCGTCCCGAGTCATCGAGTGGCTCATCGGCGACTTGCCGCCCGCCCACGGTGATTACAATTTATTGCGCCTAGTATGGATCAATTTAATCGATAACGCCATCAAGTACACCGGTACGCGCCCGGCGGCGCGCATCGAGATCGGCAGCCAGACGGCCCCGTCGGAAACCATTTTTTACATCCGGGATAACGGGGTGGGATTCGACCCCCAATACGCCCAAAAGCTCTTTGGCGTCTTCCAGCGGATGCACCCGCTCGAAGCCTTTGAAGGCACCGGCATCGGCCTGGCCACCGTGCGGCGCATTGTCATGCGGCATGGCGGACGGGTATGGGCCGAAGCCGAGTTGGATAAAGGCGCCACCTTTTATTTCACCCTCCCCAAAACCGTTTCCCTTAGCCAAAATCAGATCTAAGCTATGGAGATTACCCAGCCTTAACCCTATGAATCAACCTAGACCCATCCTGCTTGCCGAGGATAACCCCAAAGACGTCGAGCTTACCCTCACCGCGCTGGCGAGCTATAACCTCGCTAACCACGTCACGGTAGTCCGAGACGGAGTTGAAGTCATGGACTATCTGCGCGGGACGGGGGCCTATGCCGGCCGCCCGTCCGGTCCGCCCGCCGTAGTCCTGCTCGACATTCAAATGCCCCGCATGGACGGCATCGAAGTGTTGCGGGCGATCCGCGCGGACCCGGCTTTAAAACTCCTGCCCGTGGTCATGCTGACTTCCTCCAGGGAAGAGCAAGACTTGCTACACAGCTACGAGCTGGGCATTAATGCTTACGTCGTCAAGCCCGTCGAATTCGGCCAGTTTATGGAAGCCGTCAAACAAGTGGGCGCGTTTTGGGCCATCCTAAACGAACTGCCACCAGGAACCAACCCGGGATGAAACCGTCGCCGGACCCAGCGCTACCCTTGGTTATCCTGCATCTGGAGGATTCGCCTTTCGACGCCGAGATCATCCGTTTACGCCTGGCCCGCGTGGTGGCTGGTTTGCAATTGGATTGGGCCACCAACCGGGAAGAATTTGAAGCGTTGCTGCGTCAAAAACCGTATGGCTTGATTTTGGCCGATTACGAACTCCCGGGATTTAACGCGCCCGCCGCGCTGGACTGCGTGAACGCGCTTTGTCCTGGCACTCCGTTCATCTGCGTTTCCGGGGCCATTGATGATAGCGGTTTAGTCGAACTCCTCAAACAAGGCGCCACGGACTACGTTCGGAAGGACCGCCTGGATCGGCTTCCACTCGCCATCCAGCGCGCCATCGAAGAGGCCAACCAGCGGCGCGCGCGCCTAGCCGCGGAGGCGGCCTTGCGGGATTCGAAGCAACTCTATCAATCGTTGGTGGATAACCTGCCGCAATGCGTCTTCCGCAAAGACACCGCCGGCCGCTTGACCTTTGGCAACCAGCGTTATTGCGAAGCGGCGGGGCAACCGCTGGAACAACTCCTCGGCAAGACTGACGCCGACCTGTACCCCTCGGATTTGGCCGCCAAATACCGCGCCGACGATCTGCAAGTCATGGATTCCGGCAAGTTACTGGACACGGTCGAGGATCATCCCGCGTCCGACGGCGCGAACCGGACGGTCCAAATTCTCAAATCCCCGCTCCGGGACGCCAATGACAAGATCATCGGCGTGCAAGGCATCTTTTGGGACATCACTGCGCGCAAACAAATGGAGGAAGCGCTCCGCCAGCAGCAACTGTTTGCCAACGCGATTTTAGATAGCTTGCCGGGCATCTTCTATCTGTACAGTTATCCCGAGTTGCGGTTGGAGCTGTGGAATAAAAACCACGAAACCCAGCTGGGTTTCAAGCCGGCGGAGATGAAGGGCCGCTCCATCATGGATTGGCATTTACCCGAAATGCGTGAAAGCGTGCGTAAAGCGGTGGAATCGGCCATGGGCACGGGCTTTAATTTGGCCGAGGCTTGCTTGCTGGCGAAAGATGGCCGGCGAATCCCTTTCCTATTGACTGGCGTCCGCTTTGAAGCCCGGGACAAGCTATACTTAATCGGCGTTGGCTTTGACATCACCGAATCTAAAAAAGCGGAAGCCGCCTTGAAGGATTCCTTGCATGAAAAAGAAGCGCTGCTCAAAGAAGTGCATCACCGGGTGAAAAACAATCTGCAAGTCATCAGCAGCCTGTTGCGATTGCAGGCGGGTAAAATCGAACATCCCCTGGCTAAAGAAGCATTGCAAGACATGAAGCGGCGCATTCATTCCCTGGCCTTGCTGCATGAAACTCTTTACCATTCGGACAACCTCGCGCGAGTCAATCTTGCCTTGTACCTGAAAAGCCTATGCCAGCAGCTATTCCGCTCCCTGGCCGCCCCGCCCGCGAACATCCGACTCGTTTTGGAACTGGCGCCAACGCAAACAGTGATGGACCAAGCCATCCCTTGCGGACTCCTGGTCAACGAACTCGTCAGCAACTCGCTCAAACACGCTTTTCCGGACGGCCGCGACGGCGAAGTCCGGGTGGAATTGGAACCCGTTTCCGCGGGCACCCAGTTGCGCTTGCGGGTGGCCGATAATGGGGTGGGATTGCCCAAGGACTTTGATTTGGCCAAAACCCACTCCCTGGGTTTGCAGTTGGTTTCGGATCTCGCCATCCAATTGCGCGGCCAATTAACGATCGGCCCCGGGCCGGGCACGTCCTTTGAATTATCCTTTTCCACGGGCGTGACACCCAACGCGACGGAATAAAAAGCACGTTTTGCTCGCCACCAACCGTTCCATCGAGTATAAAAAACAAACAGGAGGCATGATTAAATCCCGCATATTGATTGTGGAGGACGAGGCCATCGTGGCCCGAGATCTCACCCAACAATTGGAGACTCTGGGATATGAAGTGGCGGGGCAATCCGCCACGGGGGAAGAGGCCCTGATTTTGGCGGAACGACTGCGCCCGAATTTGGTGCTCATGGATATCCAATTGGCGGGAGGAATCGACGGCATTGAGGTGGCGCGCACCATCCGGGAGCGCTTTGCCATCCCGGTCGTGTTTCTTACGGCCTTTGCCGGGGATGGAGTCCTGCAGCGGGCCAAACTCACCGAACCTTTCGGATACATTCTCAAACCGTTTGAAGAGCGCGAGCTGGGCACCGTGCTGGAAATGGCGCTCTATAAGCATGAGGCGGAGCAGCGCCTGCGCAATAGCCGGGAGGAAATGGCCGTCATTCTGCAAACCGCGTTGGACGGGTTCTGGCTTTTGGATATGGATGGCCTTTTCCTGGAGGTGAACGAGGCTTTCTGTCGGGGAATCGGTTATGCGCGCGAGGAATTGGTGGGCCACCCGGTAAGCAAAATCGTCAGCGAATACGGCCCGGAGGAAATGAAGGCCCACCTCGCCGAATTAAAACAAATGGGCTGCGGCCGCTTCGAACGCATCTATCGGGCCAAACAAGGCGCGCTGATTCACTATGAAGTCAGCGTGAATTACCTACCCCATTCCGGCGGCCGCTTGTTTTTCTTCTTAAGAGACATCACGATTCGCAAGCAGTTGGAGGATGAACGGGAGATCACCCTGCGGATTTTAAGCGAAATCAACGCTCATAGCGATCTGCGCGAGTTGATGAAAAAACTCACGTTATTGCTGCGTGATTGGTCCGGCTGCGAAGCGGTGGGAATTCGGCTTCAATCCGGCGGTGATTACCCCTATTTTGAAACGTCGGGCTTTGAACCCGCGTTCGTCGAAAAGGAAAACCAGCTTTGCCTAAAGGACACCTCCGGTCAAACGGTTTGCGACGCGCGCGGCAACCCCATCCTCGAATGCATGTGCGGCAATGTCCTGAGCGGCCGATTCGACCCCGCCTTGCCGTTTTTCACGGCCAAGGGCAGTTTTTGGACCAATTCAACCACCGAATTACTGCGTACCGCAACCCCGGCCGAACTGCAGACCGCCACGCGCAACCGTTGCCAAAGTGAAGGATTCGAATCGGTCGCTTTGATACCCTTGAGCCGAAACCAGACGCCGTATGGTCTACTGCAATTCAATGATGGCCAGCGGGGGCGCTTCACGCCGGAACGCATTGCCTTGATGGAACGGTTGGCGGATAGCTTGGCCACCGCCATCGCCCATCGGCAAGCGCAGGAGGAAATTGTGCGCAGCGAAGCCTTGCTGGCCGATGCGCAACGACTGGCACACCTGGGCCACTGGAAGCGCGAGGCCGGAAACCGCCACCTGTGGTGGTCCGAAGAGGTCTACCGCATCTTTGGTCGGTCTCCCGAATCCTTCAAACCCACTTTCGAGGCCTTTTACGATTGCATTCATCCCGACGACCAAGCGTTGGTGTTGCAGGAAATCCAAGCCGCCTGGCGGGGCGAAAAAACCTATTCCGTCGATCATCGAATTATCCAGCCCAGCGGAGCCGTGCGCCATGTCCATCAGCGCGGGGAAATCCTGTCGGATTCCACGGGCCAGCCAATGCGCATGTTAGGCACCGTGCTCGACATCACCGAGCGCAAAGAGGCCGAAGCCACCATGCGGCAGCAAGCCGCGCTGCTGGAGGTCGCCCATGACGCCATCCTGGTGCAGGATCTGCGCGGTAACATCCTCTTCATGAACCTTGCCGCCGAGAAAATCACCGGCTGGACCTATGAAGAGGCGAAAGCTCGGAACATCCAGGAGGTGCTGGTGGTACCGCATGCGATCTCGTGGCAGGCCGCCAGCCAGGAAACCTTGGAAAAAGGACTCTGGGTCGGAGAACTGACCTTCATAAATCGGCAGTTAAAACAAATCCAGATCGACAGCCGTTGGACTCTCGTGCGCGATGAAAAAAGCCAGCCCAAAGCCGTTTTGCTCGTCAACACCGACATGACCGAGGCCAATCGGCTAAAAAACCAATTTCTGCGCGCCCAACGCTTGGAAAGCGTCGGCATCCTGGCCAGCGGCATCGCCCACGATTTGAACAATATTCTCAGTCCGATTCTCATGGGTTTGGGGGTTATCAAGGAGGAGTCCGGTTCCAGCGAAAACAAGGCGCTCATTTCCATGATTCTCGATTGCGCCCGCCGGGGGGCGGATACCGTCAAACAGCTGCTCACGTTCGCCCGCGGCGCGGAATCCCAAAAAGGCATCATCCAACCCCGACATCTGCTCAAGGAAATGGGCCAGCTCTTGCAACGCACCTTTCCCAAAAACATTCAAATTTACACCGACTTTTCCGACCAGCCATGGGTCATCATGGCGGACCCTTCCCAAATTCATCAAGTGCTGATGAACCTGAGTGTGAACGCGCGCGACGCTATGCCCGAGGGGGGTATTTTGTATTTATCACTGGGCAATCACGTATTGAACCATCAAACCCTTCGACTTCATCCGCGCGCCAAAACCGGCCCCTATGTCGTGTTTAAAGTGGCCGACAGCGGTAGCGGTATTCCCCCGGCCATCATAGAACGAATCTTCGATCCTTTTTTTACCACCAAGCCCTTGGGCCAAGGCACCGGGTTGGGCTTATCGACCGTCATTGGCATCGTGGAACATCATGACGGGTTTGTGCTGGTGGATTCCGAAATGGGACACGGGTCGACCTTTAGCGTCTATCTGCCCGCTCTGCCGGAAACCGAGCCCACCACCACCCAGATTGACACTTTTGCCATACGCACGCATTTGGGCCAAACCATTTTGATCGTCGACGATGAGCCGGCGATTCTCAAAGTAACCACGGGGTTGCTCTCCAGCCACGGTTTCCAGGTATTAACGGCCAACAACGCCCGGGAGGCGTTCGAACTCTTTTCCGGCCATCGAGCGACCATCCAGTTGGTGATGACCGATCTCATGATGCCTTTTGAGGATGGCCAGCAATTGATTTCAAGAGTGCGCTCGGTCGACGGGAAGATCCCCATCCTCGTCATGAGCGGTTTGGCAACCCCCACCATCAAATCCGGCCTAGCAAGCCAGGGAGGCATCGAATTTCTGGACAAACCTTTCAACGCCGAAGTTTTGCTCAAAAAATTACACGCCATGCTGCCGGAGAACGCTCCGGCGAATACGGTCTAAATGCCGGGCCGGGATTGTCGAAAAAAAACATAAAGCTTTTCCCAGCCCTGCCGATATGAAAATAGGCCGCCGCGCAAACCTACACGGTTGGCTTGATTTGAGGATCATGGAATATGCCAATGGCCGCCTGCATCCGTCGATTGTCGCCATTCGACCGGGGCGCGCGCGGTTATTTTCGTTTTGCGTTCAAATCCCCGGAGGGAGCAATCGCGCGAAATTCTTTGTGCCTTTACCTTCTAACACCGTTGGGTTGCCGATCGAAACCCCTAAATAACTCAACTTATGACTTCGTGGACCATTGGGAAAAAGATAACCGCCGGCTTTGCGCTCATCACCGCCGTCGCCGCCATTCTTGGCATAACGGGTTACGCCATGTTTACCCGGGTATCTCGCGAAGTCGGCACCCTGAGCCAACACGCCTTGCCGGCGGTAGAGCATAGCACCGGGGTGGAACGTTCCGCCTACGAATGCATATTACAGGAAAAAAAATATGTGCTGGAAAAGCGCGACGAGACGCGCCAACTGGCCAAAACCAAAGTCGCGGAATTGATGAAATGCCTGGATCAAGTGGATCAAGTGGCGACGAAATTCAACGATTCGAAACTCGCAAGTCAAGCGCAAGAAGTCCGCCGGATCACCCGGCAATGGGCCGATTTGTATGAGCAAGGGGTGGCTTCGATTAAGGCCAACCAATTAGCCCAAACCACCATGGATAGTAAAGGCCGGAGCGTGCAAACCGAGGCGGATGGCTATCTAGCCGCCAAGCAGGCCGAATACTTGGAGGCCAAAACCGCCCTGGAAATCGTCAACCGCATCAACGCCCTGGCCCTCGATACCCGCATGAACGAAAAGGGCTATCGGCTCTTCAAAGAGGCGAAATACTTCGACGCCATCAGCACCAACATTACCCAGTTGCTCCAAGATTACGCCGCGTTGGAAAAACTGCGCCCGGACGCCACGGAAACGAAGCAAATCGCGGAAGCGCGCCGAGCGACTCAGGATTATTTCACCGCCGCCCAAGCGTGGGTCGCCGCCAGCGGACAGAACGCCGCCGCCGCCGCCGTGTTGGAAAAGACCGGCGCCACGGTAAATCAAGCGGCGGCGGCTTACCTGGCCGCCAAAAAAACGGAATATCTGGAAGCCAAAGACGCTTTAAGCGTCGTCAATCAAATCAACCGCCTGGCGCTAGAAACCCGCCTGAGCGAGAAAGCGTATCTACTGAGCAAAGAACCCCGGTATTTCGACGTGATCAGAACCAATATCGCGCAACTGCTCCAAGGTTATGACGCGTTGGGCAAACTGCGCCCGGACGCCAAAGAACAGCAGCAGATCGCCACCGCGCGCAAGGCAACCCAAGATTACTTTGCCGCCGCCAAAGCCTGGGTGGCCGCCTATGAAAAAAACCAAGTCAGCGAAGAATTACCGGCGCTAGCCAAAACTATGGATGAAGCCGGCGGCGCCGTCGGCCAGGCCGCCGCGGGCTATCTGGCGGCCAAACAATCGACGGTGGATCGAACGGCCAGCGCCACCTTTATTGTGGCGGATATCGCCCAGGAAGCGTTGACGATCCGATTATTCGAGCAAGCGTACCAGTTGAACCAGGAACAGAAACACTGGAACAGCCTCAACGAACACCTCGCTAAATTGGAAAAATTGTATCTCGATTTGCGCCAAGTGTCCCAAAACGCCGAAGACATCCAAAAAATCGATCGCGCCAGCCAGGCGACCAAGGAATATTTAACCGCCGCCAAAGCCTGGGTGGAAAACGACCAGCGGATGAAATCCGCGGGCAAAACCATGGATCAAGGAGGCGGTGCGGTGGGCGCCGCGGCGGCTAGTTACCAGTCCACCAAACAGACCCAGGTAAACAAAACCGCGGACGCGGTGTTCATTGTGGCCGGCATCGCTCAAGAAGCCTTGACGACGCGGATAAATGAAAAACAATACCTTAACGACCAAAACCCCGAGCATTGGGCGGCCTTGAACGCCCACCTCACCGCCCTGAACAAACGGTACGGGGAGTTGCGAAAAGTATCCCTCACGCCGGACGATTTGCGGCGGATCGAGCGGGCGGAGACGGCCACGCAAGAGTATTTCGCCGCGGCCAAAAACTGGGTGGCCAACGATACGAATTTACGCCAGAATATCTTGCCGCAAATGAATAACATCGGCGTGTCCGTCGTGGCGACCGCGCAATCCGCGGAGAACGACGCCTGGAAAACTTCCCACGACCGTAACAACAATGTGAATGACATTGTCGCCCGATCCAAAGGCATCATCATTCTGGCCCTGATCGCCGGATTAATCACGGGCGTGGCGGCCTCGTTTTTCATCTCCCGTTCCATCACCAAACCGATCCAAAATATCACCGATGCCTTATCCTCGGGCGCCAGTCAGACCGCCAGCGCGGCCAGCCAGATATCCGCCGCCAGCCAATCCCTGGCGGAGGGCGCCAGTCAACAGGCCGCCTCCCTCGAAGAAACCAGCGCCTCGCTGGAAGAAATGGCCAGCATGACCAAACGTAACGCCGAGAACGCGCAGAAGGTCAAGGAACTGGGCAACCAAGCCCGGTTGGCGGGCGACGTGGCCATGAACGACATGAAAACGATGGGCGGCGCCATGGATGCGATCCAGCAGTCGAGCGATGACATCGCCAAAATCATCAAGACCATCGACGAAATCGCGTTTCAAACCAACATCCTCGCGCTCAACGCGGCGGTTGAAGCGGCGAGAGCCGGGCAAGCCGGCGCGGGGTTTGCGGTCGTAGCCGACGAAGTGCGCAACCTGGCCCAACGCTGCGCCCAAGCGGCCAAAGATACCACCGCCAAAATCCAGGATTCCGTCCAAAAAAGCGCCCACGGCGTGCAAATCAGCGCCAAAGTCGCCAAAAGCTTGGCGGAAATCGCCACCAAAGCACGGCTCGTCGACGAACTCGCATCGGAAGTGGCCGTCTCTTCTAAAGAACAGAATCAAGGGATCGACCAAGTCAACGTCGCGGTTTCCCAAATGGACAAGGTGACCCAAAACAACGCGGCTAACGCCGAGGAAAGCGCCAGCGCGGCCGAAGAACTCAACGCGCAAGCGGAAGCGATGCAAGACGCGGTCGCCGATTTATTGCGCCTGGTGGCCGCCCGCCAAACCGCGGCCGCCAACCCCGAAACACCCGTCTACACCCATTCCCCACGCCCCCGGGAAACCCGCCGAAAAACCGAGACCTTCGCGCACCGCCGGGAACCAGCCGCCAAAGCGATGAACGACCAAGGCTACGCCCGCAAATCACCCGCGAAAACGCCCTCGGCGCGCAAGGATGATTTTAAAAATTCTAACTCTCCGCTAACGCGGCCTTTCGCTCCAAACGCAAGGCTGGAGAAAACTGGATAGCTTACGCCGCGCTGGCGGCAACGGGAACCACGCCTAGTTAGTGGGCGAATATTTGGCGGATAATATCCTCAATGGGCACTTCCTGGATATCGATATCGGTAACCGACAGTTCATCCAAGAGGGATTTGCAGGCGGGAATCACCTGCTCACGCTTGATTTTGAGCTGCACCCGGCCGGGTTCGCTTTGGAGAATTTCCCCATGCTTAGCCAGAGTTTCCTGGCGCACACCGGCTTCCGGTGAAAATTGGATGGCCACCAATTTGGAGTCCGCAAAGCGATCCAGAATCTCCGTCAGTTTGCCATCGAAGTAAATCGCGCCTTGATCGATGATGATGACGCGGGGGCAAAGCGCGGAAATATCCTCCATGTAATGGCTGGTCAACAGAATCGTCGTGTGCTGCTCCGCGTTATGCTGGCGCAAGAATTCACGAATCGTCTTTTGGGACACTACATCGAGCCCGATGGTCGGCTCATCCAGCAGCAACACTTTGGGCTGGTGGAGCAACGCGGCGATCAACTCGAACTTCATCCGCTCGCCCAAGGAAAGCTCACGCACGGGGACATCGAGTTTTTGACCCACCGCCAGCAGGGTGGAAAGCGCGTCGAGGGTTTGCTTAAATGTTTCCGGCGAAAGCCCGTAGATGCGGGCGTTCAATTCGAGCGACTCGCGCGCGGGCAAGTCCCACCAGAGTTGGTTTTTCTGTCCGAGCAGCAGCGCGAACTGGCGGCGGTATTCGTCATTGCGCCGCCAGGGCACATACCCCAACACGCGCGCGGAACCGCTGGTAGGGTATAGCAGGCCGGAAAGCATTTTCAGCGTGGTGGTTTTGCCTGCCCCATTGGGGCCGAGGAATCCGACGAACTCGCCTTCCTCCACTTGAAAACTCACGCTTTTAACCGCCGGAAGCTCGGTGTATTTCCGATGGAACAGGCCTTTGATCGCCCCGGCCAGTCCGGGTGATTTCTGATATTGCCGGTAGCTTTTGCTAAGCGCTTGAACTTCGATTACCGGCACAGGCCCCCTATCGCATGAGTTGCTTTTCAAGGTATTGCACCACTTGGCGCACGCTGGGATCGACCTCCATCCGGTCTTTGACCAAACGGCAGGCATGCAGGACGGTGCCATGATCGCGCCCACCAAAGGCTTCGCCAATAACGCTCAAGGAACTATCGGTCATTTGCCGTGATAGATACATGGCCACTTGACGGGGAAAAGCGATGTTTTCCGGACGGCGCTTACTCGTCATATCGGCCAACCGGATATCGAAATGTTCGGCCACCCGCTTTTGAATCATTTCAATATTGAGAGTGTACCGCCCTTCTTCGTGCAGCAACTCGCGAAGCAATTCTTCGGCTTGCTCGCGATCCGGGCGTCGGCCGGTCAGGGAAAAATACGAGGTCACGCGGATCAGCGCCCCCTCCAAACGACGGATATTCGTCCGAATCCGGTCGGCCAAAAACAACAACACTTCCTCGGGCAATGCGATGCCCAGCAAATGCTCCTTTTTACGTAAAATCGCGAGCCGTGTTTCCACATCGGGTGGCTGCAAATCCGTCACTAAACCCCATTCGAACCGGGACACCAAGCGGTGCTCCAGACCGGGGATTTCGCCGGCGGGGCGATCGCACGTCAATACTATCTGTTTATGATTCTCATGCAGAGCATTGAAAGTGTGGAAAAATTCCTCTTGGATTCTCTCCTTGCCGGCCAGGAATTGAATATCGTCGATCAACAGCACTTCGGTTTGGCGGTATTTTTTACGGAATCGCACCAACTGGTTATTTTGAATCGCGTCGATATATTCGTTAGTGAATTTTTCGGACGATAAGTAGGCGACTTTGGCTCCCTTCTTATTCTGCATCACCGTATGGCCAATCGCGTGCAACAGATGGGTTTTACCCAAACCGGTGCCTCCGTAAAGGAATAACGGATTGTAGGATTTGCCCGGAGTTTGGGCCACCGCCATAGAGGCGGCATGCGCAAAACTGTTGTTGCTGCCAACCACAAACGTGTCGAAAGTGTAATTGGGGTTAAAACTGGCTTCCTGAACCGCCTGCGAGGCTTCCGATTCGATTTTGGGACGGATTTTTTTCGGGGCTTCCACGGGGGTGGCGGCCACGGCGTGGGAAGCGGTCGGCGCGAGACCGCCATTGACTTGAAATTTGACTTTTAATTTTTGCCCGGAGACGTGGATCAGCACCTCTTGGATGAGGCTAAGGTAGTTGTCTTTGAGCCAGACTTCGCAAAAATCGTTAGCCACCTCTAACGTTAACTCCTCTCCCGCCAACTGGACCGGGCGAATAGGAGCGAACCACAAATTGTAAATATCCGAATTCAGCATTGAGCGCAAAGTGGCCAAGGCTGGATTCCAAATTTGTTCCACGGAGGTATGCATGAATGGCGGCTAAATTCTAAAAAATGCCCGATTTATTCACTAACGCTTGTTACCGCAGTGTCACACACGCTGCCAATCGGGAAACCGGCATCAAACCCAATCCGCTTGGCCGATCGCTTAGTTTTACCGCTAGGGCCAACCCAATGAACACCATAAGCATAAACATAATACTTTAAATCTGAACAGTTTATGAAATAAGGTGCCATTTTGAAAACCCCCGAACTAAGCCATCGTTTTTAAGCACACTGTTTTGTAACAATTACGGAGGCAGTTTTTATCGTAAAAACCGTTCCGTGCCTAGGACAACATATTAACTCTTTTACACAAGTTATTCACCGACTGAATGCCCCGCTCAAAAATCGGCCCTTTCGCCTGTGAATGGGGCGGGAACTGGCGTTTTGCTTTTCTTCGAGTTGTTAAGGGAACTAATGCGGTAAAGTAGTCGATCCCTGATTTACCTGGAGAAAAATCGCGTTTTGGGGACTGCTAAGGCCGCCTAAAAAGGCGCTCGCCGAGGGGCAAGGGCGGCTCGATCGGCTTTAGACCGCTTGTTCTCCTTTTTCACCGGTGCGGATGCGCAAGGCATCTTCCACATTGTATATGAAGATTTTGCCATCGCCGATTTTCCCGGTCTTGGCGGATTTCAAGACCGCTTCGACCGCCGCCGAAGCCTGATTATCCGCAACCACGATCTCGACCTTGATCTTAGGCAGAAAATCGACCGTGTATTCGCTGCCACGATAAATTTCGGTATGCCCTTTTTGGCGGCCAAACCCTTTGACTTCGCTAACGGTCATTCCTTCGATGCCAACGCCGGCTAGCGCTTCTTTAACATCTTCCAATTTAAATGGTTTAATAATCGCTTCGATTTTTTTCATGCGTGAGGCCTTTCGCCATAAACCTTAACAGGCCCCCCCCCTCTGTAAACCCTAAAAGACCGGCCGCACAAGCGATTGCGCGGGAACGAAATCGAAACTCCGATCAGGCAGGACGGGCCGTGGATTGGGGATTCACTGGTAAATAGATCATAAAATTGCTGCCGCGACCCACTTCGGAATCGAAATAAACGCCTAACCCTTGAGTGCGAGCGAATTCGTAAACCATGGATAAGCCTAGCCCGGTTCCTCGACGAGTCGATAAGGCCTTGGTGGTGAAAAAGGGTTCAAATATCCGCGAACGAATTTCTTCGTTAATCCCGCAACCATTATCTTGCACCGCCACAGTGACATAGGTATCCGCCTTGGCGGGAACCAACACGCCGTTAGCGGGAAACTCTTGGGCCAAAGCGGTTACAATTAAGATTTTCCCTTCCCCCGCCATCGCCTCGGCCGCATTGAGAATGAGGTTTAGGAGAATCTGTTGAAGTAAATCTTTGATGCAGAATACTTCAGGCAATCCGGGCTGGAGCTGGCGCCGCAGCACGATTCCCGTTGCAAAACGGTCGCCCAGCAATTGGAGGGTCGCATCAACCACGGGGTTGATATCGCAGGATACCATTTCGCGAGACTGAGTGCGGCTATAGCCCAACAACGCCTTCACGACACTCGCCCCCTGATCCACCATGGTCTTAATCCGATCTAGCCGATTGAGCACGCGACTCTTGTTATCCAGATGCTCCTCGATGATCTGCACGGAACCTTTGATAATGGAAAGGATGTTGTTAAAATCATGGGCGATTCCCGCCGACATCGCGCCTAAAGCTTGCATTTTTTGGCTGTGCAGTAGCGCTTCATGGGCTTGATTCAACTCCCGAGTACGCTCTTCCACAATCAATTCGACTTGGGCGTAGCTTTTCTTAAGGTGCCAGTGACGGTTTATGGCCAAAGCCGCCAGCAACAAGCAAGCCACTAAACCTGCTGTCACAATGATGATGAGGCGGGATTCCAGATACCAGGGGAGAATCACGGTAAACTCAAACACGGCTGGGTTCACAATATCCACATTGCCGTTACGGTCCATCACTCGCGCCTCGAATCGGTGTTTCCCGGGAATCGTATCTTTCAGCGGAATAGTAGTTTCCGAATTATAGTCCGTCCACTTTTCCCCATCGATTCGGGTCGAGTAGAGCAATCGGTTCGAACTCGTGTATTTCCATTTATCCCGCCCGCGCAAGGACAAGGAAATGGGGGTTTCAAGCGAATACACATTCTGTCCGTTATGGCTGGTAATAAACGCGCGCGGCGCATCGATATCCGAGTCAGGGTGCCATCGGCTTAGACCTCTGGCCGTCCCCACCCAGATCGTGCCTTGATCATCCTGCAACAACTCGTAAGCCGCCGAACTGGGCAAGCCATCTTCGGTATTGTTGAGTAGCCAAGTGTTGGAAAGATAACGATAAACCCCATCATTGGAAGCCGCCCAAATCGTGCCATCTTGAGCCCGCATGAGACAATTCACCCGGTCGAAGCCCGATTCGACGAGCGACCAACGCTGATGATCGTACTCGTATATTTTCGAGACGCCCCCGCACCAGACCCGTCCGTTGGGCATTTCGAGCATGCAGAGGGCCGATTCGGGAACTTGGCCATCGGCGCGGCTGAAAGTTTGGATTTTCCCGTTTCGCCACAATCCCACCCCTTGCGAACCACCGATCCAGAGGTCGCGATTCGTCGTTTCGAGACAAAAATAAAGATCCCCTTTCAAATTGCGCGTGGCATTGGCCTCCGCCAGCACGCGGAATTCCTTGCCATCATAGGATTCAAGCCGAAATGGACGCCGAGAGGCGGGGGGCGCTTCGGTTTCGGTCGTTTGTAGGCATAGGGCTCCATCGCGCAATTGTCCCAACAGTTTCAGATTGCGGTTCGAGGGATGCGCAACCAGACTAAACTCTTCGGCGGTAGGATTGAACGATAGCAGCTTTTCCCCTCTTTTTAGGACAACCTCACCGGTGGATAGCGAAACGATTTCGTCCGTCGGCTGGAAGCCTGGATCAACGCTATCGACATAGGAATGCCGCTTCCACTGGCCCCGATTATAGCAGAGCAGACCTGAATCGGTGGCAAACCACAGCCGTCCTTCCAGATCCTGAACCATGCCGATCACTCCCGAAGAATGGCCGCTTACTTCAGGTGGGGTTCGCCAAGCCGCCGGCGCAAAACGCGCCAAGCCTTCGGAGGTTGCCAGCCAAAACACCCCCTTAGAATCGGTGGCCACATCATTAATCCATCCCGTGACCTGGCTTTCCCGTTCGATCATTTCAGTATGATCCGAATCGAGCCAGCCTAGGTTGTGAATGGTGCAAGCCCAGAAGCGGTTCTCGGGACCGACCCAAGCGTAATGCAGATTGCCTTGCAGTATGTCATGAAACTCCCAACGCCCGTTATCGAAATAAGCAACCACGCTGTTTTTCCGTTTCACCTGTTCGGCGACCGCCGTAACGCCGCCGTGGTCATCCACCGATAGGTGCTGCAAATTTCCATACTCTTCAGGACACACAAACTCTTCCCAGAGAGTCATGTTTTTCGACGCGGATAAACGAAAACGGGCCATTCCCTTGGTCCCCGCAATCCAGGTCACATCGTCATGACCATTCACTATATCGGTAAATAAGCCGATCCCCGTTTCGGCGGCCGCCTTTAAAGGAATGCTTGCAGGCTTGCTGGGATCAAAACACATCAACAGATCCGGCAGGGCAAATAAAGCCAGTTGGGAATAAATCGGGACCAAAGGAACCGGAGTGACTAAACGCCGCATGGCATTGGTGTGATTCTCGCGTTCGAGATCGGGAAGCGAAAATTTTTCCCAATGGCCGTTGCGCAAACGAGCAATCCCCCCGGGAAAAGTGGTCCAAACCTGGCCAAACCGATTTTCCAGCAACCGGCTTTTGGGATCGCCTAAACTCGGATAATTCGTGATCTCATAACCGTCTAAACAACTGACCATCTCGCCTAACCCATGTTTAACCCAGATTTTGCCGTTGAGTCCCATGGCGATCGCCGAACAATGCGAATCACTCAAACCGTCGGCGGCTTTGTAAACCCGCCACGAAGCATTCCACTGGGCCGAAACGGGACCCGCTCCCAGTGAAAAGAATAGGAAAAATATTCCCCATATAACCCCTTGGCTTAACCAGGAACGACCACTCCACCCTTCGATATCGGGCGAATGGGTCGCCCCACGAATCGGCGTATTTCGATGCCTGGATCGGGCAACGCCACTCGCATATGAATCGGCTGCGCTCACCTTCGCATCATGCCAGGATTTTGGCCTTTTTCCAAGGACTTCTCACCACTATTGATGAGGGACCTGGCGCGCTGGCATCCGCGTAAAAACCAAATTTATCGAGCGGCGATGTTCCGCAACCCGGCCGTTTGAGCCCCCGACAATCAAACCGGCTCTGGCTTTGGTCCAGATGGCATGATTCCAGCTATCGTTCATTTAGGCAACCGCTGGGGGCCAAAAGGCTGGTCCATGTCGGCACCTTATTCACTCTTGTGTTGAATGAACAATATAGCTATAGTATTAGCCAGAGAGTCCTGGAACTCTTACTGGATTGGGTGCGCTCATCGAATTACGATTGCGCGAATTGCCCCAGGCCGTATCTGAATGTGCGTTTTTTTCCGAACACAAGCTGGGCTGGCGGCGAAGGTTAGATCGAGTTTGGCATGAGTGTATATAACGTTAAAGGTAATCCGAATCGCGCTGGCGCAATCTTCATAAGCCCATCCGAGGCTGCTCGAACTGTGCGCCTCTGGGGGTTTTCGTTAATCGAACTCTTAGTGGTCATCGCGGTGATTGCGATTATCGCGGCTATGCTATTGCCTTCCTTGAGCATGGCTAAGGGAAAAGCTAGGACCACCAAGTGTTTAAGCAATGTCCGGCAACTGGCGTTTGCCTTGTCCCTTTACAATACTGAATTCACCTATTATCCCGTCCATGTAGCGGGCTACCAAACCGCCGGATCTTCTGGAGGCATGATTCAATATATTTGGGCCGATTTACTGTTACCCTACGTTTCCAGCAACCGAAACGTGTTTCTATGTCCGGCAAACCCGCTGGGATTTCAATGGACGAATTCTCCGATTAACATTTACTACACGCCCTTTAGCTATGGATATAACGAAGGCGGCGGCGGCATTCTTAAACCCGAAGGGGCCACCGGCAGCGGCTTGGCGATGCCCGATAAAAGCCTAGGTTTAGGTTGGAGCCAGAAACTGACTGACCCGGATTACCTGAAACCCGTACCGGATTGGGAAGTCAAATACCCCAGCGATATGATCGCCCTGGGCGATACCACCTCGGATGGTTATTACGATATTTCCATTTCCCCGCAGCATAGTTTCCCCAAACTTTGGCCGGGAAAGCGGCATAATGATGGCGCCAATATCGCTTTTGGTGACGGCCATGTTGAATTCATAAAACAAACCAAAATCGTCGAGGAAACCGACTCGATGCGCCGCCGCTGGAATCGCGACCACGAGCCTCACCCCGATACTTGGCGTTATCCATTTTAAGTTTCCGTTTATTCCTCAGGTTTGATTCTTTGCCCGATCAGTGCGACAAGTGTCAGGTCATGTTGAGCGCAGTCAATAAAACGCGAGTGCTTGTCGGTATGAGCGGGGGGGTTGATTCCTCCACCGCCGCGGCGATGCTGCTGGAGCAGGGATACGAGGTCATCGGAGTCACTTTGAAATTGTGGCCGCAGGATTGCTCTTCCCGCGCGGAGGATAAATGCTGCGGACCCCAAGCCGTTTCCGACGCCCGCGGGGTTTGCCATAAACTGGGCATTCCGTTCTATTTAGTGGACGAAGCCGAGGAGTTTAAGCGGCAGGTGATCCGCTATTTTTCGGAAGAATATCAAGCCGGGCGCACCCCCAATCCTTGCGTCATGTGCAACGAGCGATTGAAATTTGGCTCGCTGCTGGAACGAGCCCGGCAAATGGGCGCGGAATGGGTGGCCACTGGCCATTATGCCCGCATAGAAAAAGCCCCTAATGGCCGGACCCTGCTCAAACGCGGGCGCGACCCTCGCAAAGATCAAAGTTATTTTCTGTTTTCCCTCAAACAGGATCAACTTTCCCGCGCGCTCATGCCGTTAGGAGAACTTACCAAGGATCAAACCCGTTCCGAAGCTCGCGAACGGGGCCTCAAAACCGCCGACAAAACCGAGAGCATGGAGATTTGTTTCGTGCCCGATAACGATTATGGCAAGTTCCTGACTGAAACAGCGGGCGTGCCCTCCCGGCGGGGCGAGTTCGTGGACCGCAATGGCAAAGTGCTCGGCCACCACAACGGCGTGGCTTTTTTTACGATCGGCCAACGGAAAGGCCTGGGATTATCAGCGCCTAAACCGTTGTATGTAATCGAGTTAGATCCCGCTAGAAACCGGGTTGTCGTCGGCAGTCCCGAAGACCTGGACCGGACCGACTTTGTCGTGGAACGTTGCAACTGGATCGCTTACGATCCCCCTGCGACAGAGCTCGAGGCCATGGTAAAAATCCGCTACCAGCACCCGGGCACTCAAGCCACCATCACCCCGCTCCCCAATGGCGGCGCGCGCATCCGATTGCATGAATCACAGCGGGCGATCACGCCAGGTCAAGCTTGCGTGTTTTACGACGATGACGTCGTGCTAGGAGGTGGCTGGATCACTCGAGACGCCATGTCTTTGTCATAGCCGAACGACGGATTACTTTTGGGAGAACGATTATGGAAACGAGTCCCAATAGCCGGCTGGTGCTAGTGACCGCGCCGGATTTAGATACGGCCCGGAAACTGGCCCGCGCCGCGCTGACGGACCGGCTGGTCGCCTGCGCCAATATCTTGCCCCAAATCGAGTCCCATTATTGGTGGCAGGGAAAAATCGAATCAGCCCCGGAATGCTTGCTCCTCTTTAAAACTACGGAAGCCAAACTCATTGCGCTGGAACAGTGCATTCTGGGTCTGCATCCCTATGAGACCCCCGAATTCGTGGTTTTGCCTATCCCAGGAGGGTCGGCGGCGTACTTGCGTTGGCTGGCCGACGCCGTAAAATAATGGCCGCTAGGGATTCCTTTGGGATAAGCCGTTATTCAAAGACTTTTGCCGCGACAACAACCTTGGGAGCCCGAATCCCAGGGGCTTAACCCGGTGAAAGCAGGCCTCAGCCGCCGTTTGCTCTCCGTTAATGCTTGCTTCCGCCCCACAAATCGCAATGATAAAGACAAGATTGCACCGTGTTTTTCACGGTGATAAGTGATGAGCCAGCAGCATTCGAGTCGTAATATACCCAGCGCGCCACCTCAAATGGGGGAGAGAATTCTCTCACGCACCGGGACGCAGCAGCCATACCGGGTACGCCTAGCGTCAACGGAAGAGGATCTGTTGTCGGCGCAAAAACTGCGATTTGAAATCTTCAACCTGGAATTGCAGGAAGGGTTGCAAGAATCTTTCGATACCGGCCTGGATCGAGATCCTTTCGATACCATCTGCGACCACTTGGTCGTCGAGGAAGTGCAGACCAAAAAGGTCGTGGGCACCTACCGGCTGCAAACCGGCAAACGCGCAGCCGCCAACCGGGGGTATTACAGCGCGCAGGAATTCGATTTTTCCCCTTTAGAACCCTTACGCGGCGAAATGGTGGAACTGGGCAGGGCTTGTGTGGATGGCCGCCACCGTAACCTAGCCGTGCTGGGATTGCTTTGGAAAGGCATCGCCGACTACGCCAAGGTGAATGCCGCTCGTTATTTAATCGGCTGCAGTTCGCTCACCTCACAAGATGCGACGGTGGGAGCGGCGGCCTATGAGGCGCTCAAAACCCGCCATTTGGCCGAGGAACATTTGCGCGCCACGCCTTTGCCGCAATGCGCTTGCCCCATGGAGCACCCCTCCACGGAGTCCCCGAAGATTCCCCGGTTACTGGCGGCATATCTCTCGGTGGGCGCAAAAATCTGCGGTCCACCCGCGATTGACCGCGACTTCAAAACCATCGATTTTCTGACCGTGATGGATCTGGATACTTTGCCTCTCGCCACCGTGCAAAGGTACCTTTCTTAGGCGACCGGCATGCTTAAGGTATCGGAAGCTTAACGGCGGTTTGCAAGTTATGAGGTCTCACCCCTTTCGTGTAACGATTCGGCTGTGCCTGTTTCTTGGCATTGTGTTGGGTTCCCTGGCGGATTCCTTACTGCGCGTGGGCAACCCCAAACGGGCTGGCTCCTATCCAGCCCGAGCGGCGTGGCTGGGGCGATGGTCTCGCCGGACGCTACGCGTTTTCAATGTTCAATGCCATTTCATCGGTGTAGCGCCAACCTCCGGCCTGCTGGTTAGCAACCACTTGAGCTATTTGGATATCGTCGTAATGGCCTCGCATATACCGCTGGTTTTTCTCTCCAAACAGGAAGTCCGAGATTGGCCGGTTATCGGCTGGTGTGTGCGTTGCGCCGGAACGCTCTTTATTAACCGGCAGCGACGCGCCGACGTTAAGCGGGTGGCTGAAGAATTCGAGCCGGTTATCCAAAGCAACGTCATCCTGGCCATGTTCCCCGAAGGCACCAGCAGCGATGGCCACGAAGTGCGGCCCTTTCATTCTTCCTTACTGGCGCCGGCCGAAAACCAAACCTGGCAAGTGACCCCGGCTTGGATTGGTTACCAAGTTGATGACGGCACGGTGGAACAAGATGTCGCTTACTGGGGAGACATGACTTTCGGCCCGCATTTCCTCAAACTGATCGCGCGGCGTGAAATTCATGCTTACGTCGCTTTTGGCGAGCCTCTTCCCGCTCACTTGGACCGCAAAGAACTGGCCCGCTTGGCGCAAATTCAAGTCGAAGCCCTCCAGGCGAAACACGCCCCGGCCAAATAATAGCGGTGGTTTTTGCGCCGCGTAGGGGCCGCGAATTCCGCCAGTCTATTGATCCACCGCTAGCCGGAGAGAAAGCCGCGCTTTGCCGAGTGAACCAAAATCGCCTTCGATTTCTACGGTTTGCACCGTCTCCGGATGAGTCGCGTCTAGCCTCGACAAATCCAGTCCTAATTCCAGCCGTTCGTCCGGCGCAATTTCCACCCGCTCCGCCAAAAGCGCCGGTTGAGGCGAAATCACTCGCAACTGGCCGTGGGCTTGGCCGGAGCCGAATTGATATAAACAAAGCGCGATTGATTTATCGTTCCCAGCCGAAACCTGATACGCTGAACGATCCGCCAAAATCCGAGCTTTGGGTATAACCGCTTGTATCACCACTGGACAAGGTTTGCGGCTGATTACCGGAGCCGGACCGGGGGGGGGTACCATCGCCACTTTGGCCGCTGTGCCTAACGGGAAAAGCGCATACTGCGGCCCGGCGCCCAGGCGCAACGAACGGCCGGAAACCGGAACTTCTCGGCCCAGGAAATCATAGATTGCCCGTGGCTTGGCGGGTAAATCCAGGCTGGTATCCTGATCCGACCAGCAGACCAAGACCTCCCGCGATTGCCCATCGGGCCGCGCTTTAAACCAAAACCCATACGCGTCGCCGCTCGGCCAGGTTTGACGTCCCAAAGGTTTGGCGCTAGCCATCAATCGTCCCACCGCCGCGAGCGCCACAAAGCTAGGCCGGGGAGTCAGATCGGGCCAAAGCAATCCAAATTGATCTTTGCCATCCACGTAATGCGGCAGAAAAAAATAAAAAAACGCCTGCGCGCCTTCGTGCAGAGACACGGCGAAAAGCTTGCCGAGCGTTTCCCCCTGGAGTCTTAAGCTGGCCGTATCCGAAGCGGCCTGTTTAAGGTCACCTGACCAAGGAAGCGGCCGTCCACCCTCGGTAACCCACAATGGCCTGCCTCCGGAAACGGCGCGAAAATCGGCGTAAATTCCAGCAAGCTCCGCAACGGGAGCGTAATGATGGAAATTGAACGTGTCGAATCCAGTCCACGCTTGGTTGGCGGCCAAATCCGCCAAGCGATTGCGGTCATGGTAAAACAACGGAGCCAAGCCCACGATTGCCCCGGGATTGCCCGTTTTTAACCCCCAATAGGCCGCCTTTTGAAAGGCGGCGATTTCTGAACCGGTATGCGCCCCAAAGACTTTCATATCGGCCTCGTTCCACGGCTCGAAGGCCCTGACTTTGCCTTGCCAACGACGAGCTACCTCGTGGTAAAAATGGCGCACATCACGCAAATCACTGGGGAATCGAGGCCCCTCAGACCGAGTCCACGCCGGGCTGCTATGGTTCACGAGCAGAACCCGCAAGCCCGCGTCCAACTCGGCTTGGATCGCCGATTCATACGGCTCGCTTCCCGCAAACCGATTAGGTTGAGGTTCAAGAACTTCCCAGCTCAGCCGATCCCGCACCCAGTTGACTCCCGCCAGCGCGCAAAGGTTGGCCATCGATGGCATGCGATCCGCGGGGCAAAACCAGGCCATACCAACATCCAAGCCTACAGGCGAATCGAGCGGAGTCGGCCGACGCAATGGTTCACATACCGCCAAAGAAATCCGGCTTTCCTGCGTCCGGTCTCGAATTTCGTAGTATCCCGTGGGCAAGCGACCTAATTCAGCGGTGACATGGGATTGCCCTCCGTTCAATAACCGACCTTCCCAATCGCGTAATTCCCAGCCGGACAAATACTCCGGCCGCAGCGGAACGGATACCGTTTCCCCGGCCAAAAAGACATTACCGGGATGATTCGGCAGCGGACGCGGAATTTCGCGCTTACGGGGTTTTTCTGAAGCCTGCAGGGTCAACGCTAAGCCGATCAACACGCCCGCCGATATAAAACGCATTCGAATTGTGTTTTTAACACCCACCAGGCCAGTGTCTCACAAGTGGCTCAAAACCGTAAACAGGAATTGGTTAACGAGTGAGCCGGAACTCGATAATCGATCCATTTCCTCCCCGGGGAAGATTTGACCGGATGCGCGATTGATACCGGGGCCCGAACAACTCACGAAAAAATATTTTCCTAACGGCTAAAAAAAACAAGCTTGGCCACCGGCGGTCGACAGGACGTCAATTCAACCTTATAATTTCAATTAATTTGTTCATTATCAATGAGAAGCGAACGCCACCCTGTTTCACTTTTAGCGCGTATTAGGCTTGATCTCACGCGGCGGATTGTTTAAACGAAGAGTTTGACGAATAATTAGTTAAAATTCTTCCTTGTTCGTTCGTATTGATTTCCATTAATACTCTTAAAAACAGCATTCTTGGGTCAAAAATAGATTAACTATCGTTATTTGCCGCCAACAAAATGAGCAATATGGGTACGAGCAGTCTTTGTGAAGCAGTTTCGCGCCGGGACTTTGTCAAAGCATGCGTGACGGCGGCGGCCATGATTGGATTGCCGTTTGAAATGGTCAACCAAGTCATGGCGGCCGCAACCGCCAACAACAATCCACCGGTGATCTGGTTGCATTTTCAGGAATGCACCGGCTGTTCGGAATCCTTGTTGCGATCCAGCCATCCAGTTATCTCCAATTTGATCTTGGATATGATCTCCCTGGATTACCACGAGACCCTCATGGCGGGTTCAGGAGCTCAAGCCGAGCAATCACTTCATGATTCGATCACGGCCAATAAAGGGAAATACATTCTAGTCGTTGAAGGGGCGATTCCAACGGCGGAAAACGGCATTTACTGTAAAGTAGGCGGCAAAACCGCGCTGGCTTCGCTTCACCAGGCGGCCGAAGGCGCGGTGGCGATTCTTTGCATTGGCACTTGCGCCAGCTACGGCGGCATTCAATCAGTCAGCCCGAATCCAACCGGCGCGGTGGGCGTGCGGGACATTGTGAAGGATAAGCCCATAATCAATATTCCCGGCTGTCCTCCCAGCCCATACAATTTTTTATCCACCGTGCTTTATTACCTCACCTTCAAGCGATTGCCGGAATTGGACGAGTTGGGTCGGCCGAAGTTTGCCTACGGGCGCAAAATCCATGAACATTGCGAACGCCGACCGCATTTCGACGCCGGCCGCTTCGCCCAGGCCTACGGAGATGATAGTCATGCCCAGGGATATTGCCTCTACAAATTAGGATGCAAAGGCCCGGCCACTTACGCAAACTGTTCCGTGCAACGCTTTAACGATGTTGGCGTATGGCCCGTTTCCATCGGCCATCCCTGTATCGGCTGCACCGAACCAGAGATTCTATTCAAGAAAACCATCGAGGAAAAAGTCCAAATTCACGAGCCCACGCCCTTCGACAGTTATGCCCCCGTGAGTTTGAAGGAAAAAGGCAAGGGCCCCGACGCGTTGACCACCGGCTTAGTGGGCTTGGCGGCGGGAGCGGTATTGGGAGCCGGCGTGATGGTGGCGCGCAAACTGCCGGGTGCCGCAGCCACCAAGGAGAAATCAAAGCATGCAAAATAGACGGAGCTTTTTCAAAACCGCCGGCTCGGCGGGCGCGGGTTTGCTGGCGGCGGCGGCCGGCGCGCAAGCTTCGGAAGCCCCCGTTAATAACGCCGAGTATGGCATGCTCTATGACGCCACCAAATGCGTTGGCTGCAAAGCTTGCATGTCCGCCTGCAAACGGGTCAATGGCGACTATGGCAGTCTCGCCTCCGAGCATGCTACCTTCGACACCGATAAAGTCTGGGATACACCCCAGGATTTGTCAGGCAACACTCGCACCATCATCAAGCTCTATAAAGAAAGCGGGCGCTGGTCGTACATCAAGTATTCGTGCATGCATTGCCAGAAACCCTCCTGCGTTTCTGTCTGCCCCGTCCGCGCGATGACCAAGGACCCGGTGACCGGCATCGTCGAGTACAGCAAAGACGTCTGCATCGGCTGCCGTTACTGCCAGGTTGCTTGCCCTTTCGGTATTCCCTGTTTTGAATGGGATAAACCGGTACCCTGGATCAGGAAATGTAC
>DBTJ01000096.1:0-362 GCA_002306985.1 Verrucomicrobia bacterium UBA1319 | reverse complement strand
TCAAGTATTCGTGCATGCATTGCCAAAATCCGGCCTGCGTTTCCGCCTGCCCGGTAAAAGCGATGACTAAGAGCAAAACCACGGGGATTGTCGATTATGACAAAAACACCTGCATCGGCTGCCGGTATTGCCAAATCGCCTGTCCTTTCACCATTCCCAAATTTCAGTGGGATCGCCAAATACCGCAAATCGTCAAATGCGATCTTTGCCGGAATACCAATCTGGTGCATAAGGGCACTACCGCGTGCGCGGAAACCTGCCCGACGGGCGCCATCAAATTTGGCCAGCGCGGCGAATTGCTTGAGGAGGCTAAAAAACGGCTCGCGGAACATCCCGAAAAATATATCCCGCATATCTACGGC
>DBTJ01000124.1:8837-12612 GCA_002306985.1 Verrucomicrobia bacterium UBA1319 | reverse complement strand
CACCGTGATTGGGGTGCTGGCAGAAGGGGCTGACCGTGGCGGCGCCGCCGCTGGCTCGCTCTTCCCGCAAGGGCTGGCCAATGATCGCCTGGTGCCCCAGATGCAAACCGTCGAACACGCCGATCGCCGCGTGGACGGACTGGTCGGCGGAGAAGAGTTCACTGGCGGAATGGGCGATTTTCATGTTTCTGGGCCGCGCCGCCGGCTGGCGGCAAAACATCGAGCCGGCTAGCAATCATCCTTTGGCCAGCTCGGCCAGCTTGAGAAAGGGAATGACGCGTTTTTCCAGCTCCGCGAGGGGCAGTTTGCGGATTTGATCCAGCGGCAAAGCGTTGGCTACTTCGAACGGCCCGGATTTTAGCCGCCGGAGGGTCAGCAAGTGCGCCCCGCAACCGAGCTTTTCGCCGAGTTCATGCGCCAAGCTGCGCACGTACGTGCCTTTGGTGCAGCGAATCTCAAACACCGCTTCCGGCTCCTGGTAGGACGAAAAGGCGTAGCGATACACGTGGACGAGCCGGGCTTTGCGCTCCACCTCGATGCCTTTGCGCGCCAGTTTGTACAAGGGCACGCCCCCTTGCTTGACCGCCGACACCATGGGCGGCGTTTGCATGAGGTCGCCCACGAACATGGCCGCTTGCTCGTTGATTTCCGCGAGCGTCATGGGCGGCACCGGTAACGAGGCGACCAGTTGGCCGTCGGCGTCGTAGCTATCCGTTGTTTCCCCGAACTTGACGGTGCCGGCGTAGACTTTATCGGAAGCCATGAGCCGTTCACTCAGCTTCGTGGCCCGGCCAAGGACCAGCACCAGCAGGCCCGTGGCATTGGGGTCCAAGGTGCCGCAATGGCCGACTTTTTCGAAGTGAAACTGCCGGCGGATCGCGTCCACCACGTCGTGCGAGGTGCAGCCGCAGGGTTTGTCGATCAGGAGGGCGCCATCCAGGGCGTCGAATGCGTGCATGATTAAAGTTTGGCTGAAGCTATGGCTTTTTTAATGGCGGCCAGGACTCGCCGTTGAACGGACATGGGTTTGCCCACGATCCGCGCGCCGGCCGCCGCCGGATGCCCGCCGCCGCCGAACTCCCGTAGGACGGCGTTGACGTTGATCTGGTCGCTCTTGGAGCGCAGGCTCACGCGCACCAACTCCGGCCCCACCTCTTCGAAGAGGCAGGCCACCACCACCGGTTCGATGGCGCGAATGTGGTCGATGAGGCCCTCGCTGTCGTTGGGATCGCTCCCGGTGCGCTCAAAATCCGCCGGGCGCAGCCAGAAATAGCCGAGCTGGTCCTTGCACGTCAGCTTGAAATGGTTGAACACGTGCTGCAAGAGGCGCACGCGCGACAGCGGGTAAGATTGGTAAACTTCGTCGCAGATGCGGGCCAAGTTGGCGCCGCGCTCGACCAGGTCCCCCGCCACGTAATACGTGTTGGGCCGGGTGGTGGAATACTGGAAGGAGCCCGTGTCGGTGGACACCGCCGTGAAGAGGCAATCGGCGATGGATTCGGTCACGGGCCAGCCCGCCGATTTCATGAGCCGGAACACCAGTTCGCCGGTGGAGGGCTCCAGGGAGGAGACCCAATTCACATCCCCAAACCGGGTGTTGCTTTGATGATGGTCGATGTTGATGAAAATCCGCCGCGTTTGGATGTAATTCACCGTTTTGCCGATGCGCTCCAGACTGGCCGAATCCAGGGAAATGACGCAGTCGAAGCTTTGATCCCGCTTGGGCTTGGTCATGAGGTGGCCGGGATCCAGAAAGGACAGTTTTTGCGGGATGGCGTCCTCGTTCCAGCAAACGACGTTTTTGCCTTCGTTGAGCAGGGCTTGCGCCAAACCGAGCTGGGAGCCGATGCAATCGCCATCGGGCCGCACGTGGCCCACGATGCAGACGGTTTTACTATTGCGAATCTCCGTGAGGATTCGCTCGAGGATCTTAAGACGGGGCTTCATTCGGGAGGGGAGGAACTTTCTGAGGGATCGGAGGTTTCCAATTCCTGCATTATGTTCAATACCCGGTCGCCGCGTTCGATGGAACTGTCCAAACGAAACATCAAACGGGGGGTATACTTTAACGTGACTGCTTGGCCGAGGAGGGTTTGCAGGTGTTTGCGGTTGTTTTTGAGCAGGTTCAGGCACTTGAGCTGTTGCTCCTCGGTGCCCAGCACGCTGATAAAGACCATGGCCGACTGCATGTCGTTAGCCACGCCCACATCGGTGACGGTGATGACGCCGATCTCGTCGACCGAAAATTCTCGCCGCACCACTTCCCCAAGCGTCCGTATTAGGAGCTCGCGCACACGTTCATGACGCCGGGATTGCATATCCGCTTTCTCGTGAGTTTCGGTCGGGCAAAAACCTTACAGCTTTTGCGTGATTTTCTCGATGTGATAGCTCTCGATGATATCCCCGGTCTGGAAGTCCGCGAAGCCATCCACCCGAATGCCGCACTCCAGTCCCGCCCGCACCTCGGGTACTTCGTCCTGGAACCGGCGGATGGCGCCGATGGCGCCCTCGAAAATGACGTCCTTCTTGCGCAACACCCGGCAGCGGCCCTTGGTGAGCCGGCCGCTGGTGATCATGCAGCCCGCCACATTGCCGCCCTTGGACATCGAGAATACCTTGCGGACTTCGCCCGCGCCCAAGACCACTTCTTTGGAGATCGGATCGAGCAACCCCGCCATGGCCAAGGTTACCTCGTCGATCAATTCATAAATGATCGAGTAGAGCTTGATCTGCACGTTCTCGTGTTTCGCGGCATCGGCCGCCCCGCCGTCCACCCGCGTGTGGAAGCCGATGACGATGGCTTTGGAAGCCGAGGCCAGCAACACGTCCGACTCGGTGATGATGCCCACCGCGCTTTGAATGATTTCCAGGGAGACTTTGGTCGACTCGATCTTTTTGAGCGCCTCCACAATGGCCTCCACCGAGCCTTGCGTGTCGGCTTTGACCACGACTTTAAGCGCCTTGGCGCTGTCCGGCGAAAGCGTTTTGAACAAGCTCTCGAGCGTGACTTTCGGCCGGTCCTCGGCGGCGCGGGATTTGTTTTCATCCTCGCGCTGGCCGCTGAGGTCGCGGGCGAGTTTTTCGTTCTCCACGACGTTGAACTCCAAGCCCGCTTCGGGCACGCCGTTCAAGCCCAGCAGTTTGACGGCAACCGAGGGGCCCGCTTCCTTAAGCCGCTTGCCTTCCTCGTTGATCAACGCCCGGGCTTTGCCCCAGAACGTTCCGCACAGGATCACATCGCCCAAACGCAACGTGCCTTTGCGCACCAATACCGTGGCCGTAGGGCCGCCCGGTTCCAAACCGGATTCGATGACGTTGCCCTTGGCGCGCCGGGTCGGGTTCGCCTTAAGCTCCAGCATTTCCGCCTGGAGCAAAATCAACTCCAGCAGCTTGTCGACGCCTTTTTTGGTCAGCGCGGATAGATCTTGGAAAATCGTGGTGCCGCCCCATTCCTCGCAGACGAGACCGTGCTCCTGCAATTGCTGCCGCACCCGCATCGGGTTCGCGTTCGGATGATCGCACTTGTTAACCGCGACCATGATCGGCACTTTGGCCGCTTGGGCGTGGTGAATGGCCTCCATCGTTTGCGGCATGACGCCGTCATTGGACGCCACCACCAGCACGACAATATCCGTCACGTTCGCGCCGCGGGCGCGCATGGCGCTGAACGCCGCGTGGCCGGGAGTGTCCAGAAAGGTGATCTGCTGGATTTCCTTCGGCCGTTCCGGATGGGGAAAAGAGATCGTGTAAGCGCCGATGTGCTGCGTAATGCCGC
>DBTJ01000124.1:7817-8518 GCA_002306985.1 Verrucomicrobia bacterium UBA1319 | reverse complement strand
TTGCCATGGTCGACGTGCCCCATGATCGTAACCACCGGGGGGCGGGGGCGCAGATCCTCCGCTTTTTCCTCGGCGTCGACTTCTTTTTTGATCACCGGCGCGTGGACCAACCCGGCGCCGCGTTCGCGTTTTTCCAGCTCGAAGCGATAACCGTATTTGGCGCACAAGCGCTGCGCCACCGTTTCCTCGATGGACTGATTGACCGTCGCGAAGACGTTCAATTCCATGAGGTCGGCGATCAATTGAAACGGTTTGCGCTTCAATTGGTCGGCCAAAGTCCGCACAATAATGGGCGGCTTCATGGTCAGCAACTCGCCCGAGGCGGGAGGCGTGAAACGGTCATGCGCGGCCACGCCCGGCTTTGGCTGGCCCGGGCGCGGTGGGAAGGGCTGCTGATAGCGGCCGCCGCCTGAATTACCGCCGCGGCCAAATTGCGGCCGACCACCGGTTTGGCCGACGCCGTGCGGAGAGTTAAATCGGGATTGCTGATGCGGCCGGGGCGGCTCCGGACGGCTGGGTTTGGCTTGGACCTTGGGCGGCGCGGGCTTTTCGGCCGGCTTGCCTCCTTTGACGGGCAGTTGGATGAATCCTACTTTATCGCCAATGCCGGGTACTTTAGGCGCGGGGGGCGCCGGGGGTTCAGCGGCCGCTACCACGGGCTTGGCCTCCGGTTCGGCGGCCGGGGCGGCGGCGACGGGCGC
>DBTJ01000124.1:7421-7572 GCA_002306985.1 Verrucomicrobia bacterium UBA1319 | reverse complement strand
CGGCCGGGGCGGCGGCGACGGGCGCAGGTTCCGGCGTCGGTTTGGCCGGGCTGGCCACGGGTGCGGAAATCGGCGCGGGCGCGGGACTGGCGGCTGGACTTGTTTCCGCCGGGCTGGCCGCTTTAGGCTCCACCGCGATCGGCGGTTCCAC
>DBTJ01000124.1:0-7174 GCA_002306985.1 Verrucomicrobia bacterium UBA1319 | reverse complement strand
TCGGCGGTTCCACTTTCGGCGCCGGGGCGCTGGTCGCGATTGGTTCTGGGGCGGGCGCGGGCGGGACCTCGGGTTTAGCCGGGGCGGCGGGCGCGGCCACTTTGACTTCCACCACGGGCGACGCCACGGGTCTGACCTCGATTTTCTCGATCGGCGCGGAAATCGGCGCGGGCGCTTTGACGGGCGGTTCCGTCGTCGCGGCGGGCGCGGGCGTTTCCACTTTTGGCGGCGCGACTACGGGCGCGGCGACGGCGATGGGCGCGACCACTGGCACTGGCACTGGCGCGGGTGGCGCGGAAGTCTGGATTTCCACCGGTTGGGCGGCGGCGGGCGGCGCGACCGGCTCTGGAGTGGGGGCGGGCGCGGGAGGGGGAGACACGGGCTGCGGCGGGCGCGCGGCGATGATTTGTTGCTCCAGATACTCCGCGGTTATTTTGTCGAGCGAGCTGGAAGGAACCTTGGCGCCGGCAATGCCCAATTCCTTGGCTTTGGCAAGCACTTCCTTGCTCTCGATACCAACTTTTCGGGCAATGTCGTAAATCCGAACGGGCATATTATTTTATTCTTTCAACACAATGGACCGCCAACTTCGACGCTGTGCTAGCATCTTCCTTGGCGCCTCGGGATCGTTCCCGGGGAAAGTTAAACCGACTGTGGTTTGGCAAACTTCAGCTTGCGCCGAGGTTGCGCCGGGCAATCTCGGCTTGCACCGCGGCCAAGACCACTTCCGCTTGTTCGCCGATTTGTGGAATGGCCATCAAATCGCTTGGCTCGGCTTGCATCAAATCCTCCAAGCTCAGGAATCCCGCGTGCACCAGGATGTCCGCTTGCTCGTTCGTGATGCCGGGAATGGCCGCCACGGCGCGCACCGCTTGCGAAACTTTTTCCTCGAACCCCGGCTTGGCGGTGGCTTCCAATTCGATATCCACTTGCCAGCCCGTCAGTTTCGAAGTCAAGCGCGCGTTCTGACCCCGCTTGCCGATTGCCAGCGATAATTGATCTTCGCTCGCCATTATTAACACTCTCTTGCGCGCTTCGTCGATTTCAAAAGATCTTAATTTGGCCGGCGCCAGCGCGTTGTTAACGTAAACGCGGACATTGGCGTCCCACTTGATGATGTCCACCTTCTCGTTGTTCAACTCCCGGACGATGTTTTTCACCCGCTGGCCGCGCAAGCCCACGCAAGCGCCCACCGGATCGACCTTGTCGTCCTTGGAATGCACCGCGATCTTCGAGCGAAACCCTGGCTCTCGGGCAATGCCCTTGATCTCGATTGTTCCGTCGCTGATCTCGGATACCTCCAATTGGAACAGCTTCACCACAAATTGCGGGTCCGCGCGCGAAAGGATGATCTCCGGCCCCCGGGCGGTGTTGTCGACCGATTTGACATAACAACGCAGTCGCTCGCCAATCTGGTACTCCTCGGTGGGCACCCGCTCGCGATTGGGCAGCAACGCCTCGTATCGGCCGAGATCGATGGTGACGTCGGAGCGTTCAAAACGCCGCACTACGCCGCTAACGATATCGCCCGTGCGATCCTTGAACTCGCTGAAGATCAAGTCCTTCTCCGCGCGGCGGATCTGTTGCATCAACGCCTGTTTGGCATATTGCGAGGCGATACGTCCAAAACCGGCGGGCGTCACCTCCACCTCTATCTCCTGCTCAAGCACCGCATCGGGAATGATCCGCTTGGCGTCAGCCAAGGTGATTTGGTCATGCTTTGAGAGGACCTTATCCGAGACTACCAGTTTGGCGAAAGCCTTGATATCACCGGATTTAGGGTCGATAACGCAGCGCAAGTTGCGAGCTGGCCCGATCGCTTTCTTGGCTGCGGATAACAACGCCTCCTCAACCGCCGTGAGCAAGACATCCTTTCGAATGCCCTTCTCGCGTTCCCAAAAATCCAATACCGCTAAAAATTCGGCGTTCATAACTTCACAGACGTTGTCCCCAACAGGGGAATAAAAAAGTCGGCAGAATACTCTCCGACTTCAGCGCGCTGGCTGGCCAGCCTAAAAATTCCTATTCGGTTCAAAAATAGATTCGACTTTTTGGGGCGTCAAGTTTCAATTTGGATTCATGACGAAGCCGCTTGCTTTAGTGGTATACGAAAATTTGATGCCGGGCAGCAAATTAGTTAACCGTTTGCATGATCTGGGATATCGGGTACAGACTTTGCCCGATGCGGGCGGGCTAGCGGAAGCCGCCCAAAAGGAAATGCCACTCGTGGTTTTAATGGATCTCTTTTCGCAAAAATCCGATGCGTGCGCGATCATTCGCCAAATGAAAAATAACCCCGCCACTTCGCATATTCCAGTGATCGCTTATGCGCAAGGCAAGGAATCCGCTCTGAGAACTGCAGCGCAAGACGCTGGTGCCGTGTTGGTTGCTAGTGATGAGGCGATTATTACGCAATTGCCGCAATTGCTGGAACACGCCCTGCGTGTGGATTAGGGGTCCGACGAGAACTACAGTCTAAGTTTAGCTGACAGCGAGAAATCAAAAGCGCCAGCCGGTCCCCCTTGGGACAAGTTGGCGCAGTATGGTCCGCCGAATTCGGTAATCCTATTCGTAGCGCAGGACCACCGAGTCGCCTTGCGCCACCACGGAAGTAATGCGCACCGACGCGCTCGAGGTTAACCGATAAAAACGCTGATCCCCTTTTTTCGTAATCGTGATGGTTTTGGCGGCCGAATCGATTTGGGCGCCGCTTTCGGCGGAAAAAGCCCCCGGTGTCAGGTTCGGGGCGGATTCCACTCCGAGACTGGGCGTCACGAGGGTAGCGTAAGCCTTGATTGGGCAATCCGGGGCGTTAATTAAAGTGCGCTCGCTCGTCGTGCGGTCCACATTGAACCATTCCACGTGCGCCCCCCCGCCTCGTTCGAACCAAACCAGCCGGAACGGGTATAAACCCGCGCTTTCGACGATGAAATCGAACGTGCCGTTGTAAGTGCCGGAAGCTTGGACCCCTAGGACGGTGGCGTTGGTGTCCGTGAAGGCGGCGCCGGAGCGTAATTGGAATCCGTCGTCGCAAATCACCCCAAACGTATAGTTACCGGCCTCCAACTCCAGATAAGTCAGGATTTCCATTGCGAAATCGTTCGGATCGGTTTGAACGGCGGGATCGATCCCCGGAAAGTTTTGGTCGTCGCCAAACGACCCATCGGGAGTGTAGCTCTCGTCGTTGGTGTTCTTTTGGGAGAAATTAATCACGCTCACCAGGGCGTTGGTGGTGAAACTCACGAGACTCGCGGGCGGGTTGGGAGCCAATTGCAATTCCGCGCGCGCCAAGCTGTTGGCCAGATCCGTCCCGCTGGGCGCTTGGACGAGGCGCGCGTTGAAGCCCGGCGTGGCGCCGCTCCCCGCCGGATGGGCGTTCGCGCTCAACAGCGTGGCGTAAGTGAAGGTCCACTCGTTGGTTTGCGCGCCGCCGACCGTGTCGCTGAAAGTCAGCCGTACGGTGTGCGCGCCGGGCAACGTTGTGGTGGGCTGCGCGCACGTGACCGTTACCCCGGGAAACGCATCCGAATTGCCCGGCATGGTCACGCCACTTTCCAGGGTGATCGCCGAACTGGGGATCGCTTGGCCGTCCACCGACAAGGCGATGCTGGCCAAGTCCACCTCCGTCTCCCGATCTAAAATGGCCGCTTGGATCACGGCGGGAATGACGCCCACCACCGCGTTGGGGTAGGGGGATAACGTCACCGCCACCGCTCGCAGCGAGCCCGCCGCCGGGGCGCTAGCTTGGTAATTGTCGAACGTGCCGTCCGCCAGTGAATTCGTCGCTGTGTACGCCACGGCATCCGCGCGACTAAAAATGAGCAACCCGGATTTGCCCGAAGTGTGGGTGGCGTCCGTGGCCACCACCGAGGCCACCGGATTGTTCGTGTCCGGCAGCGCAAACACTTGGCCTAAAAGATTTCCGCCGTAGCCCGAAAAAACGAACCGGCATGGCTTGGCCATCGGATTGAGCGCGATCGCGCTTTCCGCGATCGTGGTGGGAGCTTCCTGGGTGATTTCGTTGATTTGCAGCGTTTGTTGCAGCACGTTGTAATTCATCGTGTAACCATTGGCGACGCCGAGTCCGACCGGGTCGACCAACGAGAGCACGCCCACCGCTTGGTCCACCGTGGCGTCCCACGCCAGAAAATCCGCCGCGGTCACAAACCGGGTGTAAGCGGGTTCGCGCATCATCATGACCCGCGCCGGGCCGGCGTCCGGCACGGGGGGAGGCGAGGCTTTCACGCGGTACGCTTGGCCGCCGTGGCCGTCGGCGGGAAACGTGTAACTGGCGGCGGACAAGCCCGCTCCGCTCAGGTCGATGCGGCTCCAGCCATCGTCATTGCCATCGTTAAAATCATCCGTCTGGCCCAGCGCGGTGGCTCCGCTTTGACTGGCCAAAAGAGCGGAAGCGATGGTGGCGACCAGCCGCTTGGCGACCCTGCGCGCCGAGGGGTGGGGAATGCTTGGGTTCGGTAAATGCATAGCGTTAATAACCTGTTTCATAGGTTTATGGAAATGACTTTGGGAACGCTGTTCAGAATACTCCTATATTGAGGTATACATCAAGTAAAATATGTTTCAAAAATCGCGGTTAGAATTTTAGTGAACCCGCAATGCTTTTCCCGCTGGGCGAACATTTTGGGAACCCCCCAAACCTCCCCGCTTGGATAACCTCCTGGCGTCGGCACGGCGGGGAACGCTTAGGCCTATAGGATGGGCGAACGGACTCGCGGATAGGGCGAAGCGGCGATCCGGCAAATCCCGGACACGACCCCCCATGAGTTCAACGGAGCAGGGGAGCGAATCCGCTTCAAAGGGGCCGCGTTTCTGCTCTCGCCACCGATCCGCCCCCAACGCCCTCGGGAGCAAAAGGCTGCCTTCAGGCATAGAGCAATGGGGCGCTGATTCCCGGCTCGTGGGCGATTACTCGCGTCGGCATGCCGCTAGCCAGCCAACCATTTCCGCGAGATCTTTTTTGGGCCTCAATTTATCGCGGGGTGCGGTCTGTCAAGCGACTAGAACTCGGAATGTCTAAAGGAAACCCCTGTCACCCCCCCCTTTGGGCATCCCGCGTTTGCTTTTGGCGAGCATTGTGGAAATATGAGCCCTGACGCTCCGGCAGAATCAATCATACCCCAAAGGTGTTCAACGAGGGGACCCGCCATCACCGATGCCTCCGCGTTGGCGGGAATGTCGTTTCAAGCCGATAGAGGCGAACTATCCGGGCGTGAATAAACGATGAGGTCCCGCGCATGAAGGCTGGCCCAAATCATCAAACCGCGCGCGGTTCGGCCCGGCAGGATGCGCCCCGGTAAGGCAACGGCCTCCGCGGGGCGCAATTGAAATCGGCGGCTTGGATGCGATACCATCGTTCGCCGGCTCGGCTTATTTTTCTTTTGTCACTTGGGACTCGTATTTCTTAAGCGTCGCTTCCAAGCTGGATTTTTCCGCGCTATCTTTGCAGAGGTCGATCGCTTTTTTCTGGGAATCGATCGCTTCGGCATATTTGCCCGAATCGGCCAGCGCGCGCGCGTACGTGTCCAAAATGGCGGGGTCTTTGCCTTGGGACGCGGCCAAGGCTTTTTGCGCCAGTTTGGTGGCCAGAACTAAATCGCGTTCTTGGAATTTTTCATCGGTGAGCAAGGCCCAGGCGAATTGGTTCCAGAGACCCGCGATTTTGAGGTCGGAGTCCGTTAACTGTTTGGCCAACTCGGCGGCTTTAGCCTTATCGCCATTTTTACCCACGGCTTCTTGGTATTTTTTAAACACCGCGCCCAGGCGTTGCACGGCTTCCGAGGATTGGACCTTAATTTTGAACCGTTCGAGATTGAATTGTTCGGGAGCGAATTCTTTCAATGGAACTTCCAATTTGGCCAACTCGGCGGGGTCGAGCTTTTCTTTTATGGCTTTTTGGTAGGCTCGTAGCGCGGCCTGGAATTTGGCCGACTTGATCACTTTTTCCGCGCTGAACGTTTCACCAGGTTGAATGCCGCCCAACTCCTTGTCGAGCGCTTCCAACTCTTGGCCTTGCTTGCGCAACGCGTCCGTTTCACCGTTTTTCACGACGGCGATGAAGAATTTTTCCACTTGGTTTTGCGCCGCGATGCGTTTTTTGGCTTTCTCGAGGTCAAAATTGCCTGATAGCACCTCGTCCAAAGCCTTATCGAGGCCCGCCATTGGATGGCCAATCCAGGCGATTTTTTGCTGCTGGTTCACGATAAAGGCGGCCGGAATGCCGTTTTGATCGGCGGCTTTCATCCAACCGTTGGCCATGGCTTGATTGGTGGTGTCGAGCGCCACATTATAGTCCATCTTGGCGCCCATGCTTTCCACAAACTTGCGGGCATTACTTTCCACTTCGTCCGCGGAGCCGCGTTCCCAGACATCGGCTCCGATGAAAGTGACTTTACCCGAGTGCTGGTGCGCCAACTCGGTGAGATGCGGGATGCTGGCGCGGCAGGGGCCGCACCAGGTCGCCCAAAACTCCACCACGTACACGCGGCCCGTTTCAAAGGTTTCCACCGCCGTCCCCTTGATCCATTTGGACACCTCGATTTTCGGGGCGGCATCCCCGATATTCAGCGTCGCCGCCGAAGCGGTGAAAGCGAGTGTGGTTGCCCACGCCAGAGTAATTATTTTAGAAAGATTCATATATTCAATTGCTAGACACCGTCCTGCCTGAAAAGTTACGCGTGATTTGCCGTTGTTCGACGAGAATTAAGCTTTAATGGTGATTCTGTCCATCTAGAGTGAGCGCCCGATAGTGGGCTTGTCCAGAAAAAAGGTTGAACGTCCATGCGTCACCAGGGCAAATTCATGAAGCTGGTTTAAGACTTGGTAAGGTAGGCAGATACGAACATCATAGCGCGGCGCAGGTTTTCCTCCTCGAAATGGGCTTGAAAGTCGGTGGTGGTTTTATACTGAGGTTTTGGGGGTTGAGATTGCCCATGCGCAAAGAGGCTGTTGGCTAGGCGGCGAAACCTGCCCATGATCCAAAGCCCTTTTGGGGTACGGATGCGGCAACCGTCGTCGTTCTGAGAAACATCCAACCGCAGATGGAGCCCGTTTTCAATCACCCAAGCCAGCCGGTTATTCTTGAGCCAGTCCTGCGCGTTGAGCCGGGCGGGCGCTAAGCTGGTCACCAACGAAACGACTTCCCCATTGCGGCTGG
>DBTJ01000193.1:55128-55908 GCA_002306985.1 Verrucomicrobia bacterium UBA1319 | reverse complement strand
TCTGGGTCCATTCCAACCGCGGATATTTAAAAACTGGGGGGGCCCACGCTGGACCAGCCCGGAATAACCGCGGTATGTTTTATCTCGGCGGCTATGTGCTGGCGGTGCTCGTCGCGTTCACCGTTCTATCCGTGCTGGCCGGGCATGCCGAAGGTGAGGATATCCAGGTGTTGGCGGGGTTGCATAAGCGTTCGCCCATGATGGCGGCGATCTTGACCCTGGCTATGGTATCGCTGGCGGGCATTCCACCATTGGCGGGTTTTTTCGGGAAATTCCTCTTGCTCAAAGCCGTGATTGTCAAAGGTCCGCTGGATTCGGGCTATTATTGGCTGGCGGGAATCGCCCTGGCTGGTGTGGTGGTATCGCTTTATTATTATTTCAACGTGGTGCGCGCGATCTATTGGAGCCAACCCAAGCCCGAAGCCACGACCCCCATTCCCGTGCCGCTAGCGGCCCGGATTTCGCTCTACGCTTGCGCGGCGGGCATTTTATTCATCGGCGTGCTTCCGAATAGCCTGCTGCAATGGACCGAGGTGGCCGGCCGGGTGCTCGCCTTCAAATAAACCCGCGGCCATTTCCGAAGGACCCTGCAATTTGGGCGTGAAAAAACCCGCCCGAAATAATCCCGGGCGGGCGTGAAACAGCAGCCGGAGGGAATTAGACTTTGCCCAATTTCTTCATGCCCTCAAAGCAGCGGCGCACGTTCTCGATGGCGTCGCCTTCGCGCTCATGCTCGACGACGTACCACTTGGTGACGTGGTTTTTCTCGCAAAGCTCGAA
>DBTJ01000193.1:18917-54867 GCA_002306985.1 Verrucomicrobia bacterium UBA1319 | reverse complement strand
GAACACGGATTTGAAATCCACTTCGCCTTGGCCGATGACCGCGTCCTTGGGACCGCCCCATTCTTTGAGGTGAATCGTATGGGCGCGTTTCGCGTATTTCTTGAGCACCTCCACCGGGTCCGCGCCGCCGTCTTTACAGTTGGATGTGTCCAACTGCATGATCACGTCGTCGGTGGTGTTGCCGAAGAATAAATCCCAGCAAGACGTGCCGTCGATTTTGGTGAAATCATGGCTGTGGGCATGATAGCCGATTTGCATTTTGGCGGCTTTGGCTTTGACGGCTTGTTCATTGAACAGCTTGGCCATCGCCAGCCAGCCCTCTTTGCCTTTGGGCTCCATGTAGGGGACGATGAGGAATTTGTTGCCAATGGTTTGGTTAAATTCAATGGTCTCCTGGAGTTTGTCGGGTTGGATCGTTTCCAACGCGGTGTGCGTGCCGCAAGCCACCAGCCCGTTATCATCGAGCATTTTGCGGAGGTCTTTGGCGCTGTGGTTGTGATAACCGGCGAATTCCACGCCCTTGTAACCGATCTTAGCCACGGCTTCGAGGGTCTTGGGCAGATCCTTGGCGCAAGCCTCGCGGATCGAGTAAAGCTGCAGGCCTACGGGCACTTTTTTGCCGGCCGCCAGCAGTTCGGGCAGGCCGATGCTCAAGGCGGCGGCACCCAGGACGGAGGCTTTTAAAAAGTCGCGTCGTGAAGTTAAATTGGAAGCTCTCATGTTAGTCTCCTAATGTTTGGTCGATTTTATTATCCATCGTTCTGAACCCCCCTACGATTACCCTAAACCCATTTGCAAGGCAATAACATAGCGTCAAACCAGTTGGCCCGTCGCTTAGCGCGCCTGAGCGGTCGCGCCAGCCAACGAATGGCCGTGGAACTTTGGAGGGGTAGCGGGACGGCGCGGTTTGCGGCTTCGGATCACAGTTTGATCGAGGAAAATAAAAAACGGGCCGGACAATTAAGCCCGGCCCGTCGATTGGTTTGGCGGTCCGCTTACCAGCGAATCACCAGTTTGCCATTTTCTGAAGTCACGCTCTTGATCGTCTGAGCGGGGCTAATGGTCAGGAATCCCTGGCCGGTCTTGGGCAGGTCGGCGGTCACGGTTTTGTTGACCTCATCCAACACGATGCCGGTGATGGTCGTGCCCGTTAGGCCGTTCGGAGCGGTGCCCACGACTTTGATGGTGGGCGTCGTCGGAACGGCGATCTGGATGTCGTCCACGTAGAACGTACCCGTAATTGCCGGGCTGGTGGATTTGCCTTCGCGGGCTTGCACCAGGATGCGCCATTGGGTGAGATTGCCCACATCAACGGCGGAAGTGCTGTCAAAATCCGACAGACTTGCCTGCAAGGTAACCCAGTCCGAGGAGGCGACGGGAGTGGTGGTGCGGTAATCCATGCGGCGCCCGGTGGTGTCGTAGAACGACAGCCAGAACGTGGAGCCTTCATCCACTATGGAAGCGAGGCTGGGATCACCTTTAAACTTCAAGGTAACCACGGCGTTGGTGGGGAAGGCGAAGGGAGTCGCCGGCGCGGAAAGGATCGAACCCCAAGGATATTGGCCCGCGGCGAAGTTAATCTCCAATTTCAAGGCTTGATTGCCTTGCGCGGCGGGGGTGGCCAGAGACGCGGCGGTCGTGGTGTCGGCGGGACTATTCACATACGAATAGGCGCTTTCCAGTTCGGCCGTCGAGGTGTAGCTTTCGAAGTCGTCGATCAATTCGCGGGCTTTGGACGGATTCTCGAAAAACGGCGTGTTACGGATCATGATGTCGTCGACGTAAACCGTGGCGGTATAGGGGTCAATGGCCGCCGCGCTGCCGTATTGGAAGAATGCGAATTTGATGATGTGATTCAGGTCGGGCAGGCTGGTGGAATCCCAGGGTTTTTCAATGGTGGAGGCGAGGAAGTTAAAGTTTTGCCAGGCATTGGTCGCCGGTACCACATCGCCCCAACGTCCGAAATTGCCGTTGGTGTCATAAGCATAAAGGAAGATCTTATGAAAATCCGAGGTGCTAAACGCCGGATCACCTTTGACGCGGAAGCTGACATATTGTTTGGGGCCGATCACGATTTCGTTTTCATTGGTTGGCCCGATAATCGACTCCGCGGACCATTCGTATGAGGCAAAATTAAACTGTAATTGCATCGAGGTCTTGCCGGGTGAATACGAGTCGACATCTTGAGAAAGGTCGGCCACCGTGTTCACGCTGCCGATCCATTGGGCGGTTAAGTCTTCACTCGAGGCGTATTCGAAGTCTTCGACGACTTTTTCTTCGAGCGGTCCCGACTCGACCAGCGGGCTGTTTCTCACCATGATATCGTCGACGTAAATGGTGGCGGAATAGGGGGCGATGGCCTTTTCACTGCCATATTGCATTAATCCGAACCGCGTAATGGCGCTCAGGTTCGGCAACGCGGGCGAATCCCAAGGCTTGTCAATGTTGGTCACGGCCAGATTCAGAATTTGCCAATCGCTGTTGGTGGGCACCTCTGCTCCCCAGCGTCCGAAATTACCGTTCGTGTCATAGGCGTAGACATAAAAAGTGCGGAAATCGGCGGCGGCAAACGCGGGATCACCTTTGATCCGCAGGGTGATGTATTGCTTCGAGCCGATGGGCACCGTGTTCGTCAGCGCGGGACCGCTAACGGCTACCGAAGACCATTCGGAAGTGGGAAAGGTCAGTAACAATTTTATGGAGGTCTTGCCGGAGGAAAGCGGCGCGATCGAGTCCGAGGCCGAGATTACCGCATTGGTGACGGCGGTCCAAGCGGCCTGTAAACCGGCGCTGGTGGCGTATTCAAAATTTTCCACCACGGTTTCCTGGCTCGTCGGAGCCTCAATCAAAGGCGTGTCGCGCACGGTGAGATCGTCGATCGCGATGGTGGCGGAGTATGCGGCGACGGCGGTTTCGCCGCTGCCATATTGGTAAAAGGCGAACCGATTAATTCGGGTTAAATCGGGAACATCATCGGAATCCCAAGGTTTTTCGATGTCCGAAGCGAGAAAATTAAAGACCTGCCAATCGTCTAGCGTGGGTACAGCGGCGCCCCAACGCCCCCAATACGTCCCATCGGAGACGTAAAGGTAGAGGTTGCGAAAATTCGTCGACTTAAACGCGGGATCGCCTTTGACCCGGAAGGACAGGTACTGACTTGGACTGATGGAAACGGGTTCCGCTAATTCTTTCCCGGTAATCCTTTCCGTGGCGTACTGCGAGGAAACAAAGTTGAACTGCACTTGCATGGCGGTTTTCCCCGTCGAACCGGGGGCCACGGAGTCGGTCGTAGTCACGATCGCATTGTCGCTGGGCTCCCATGCTTGGACGAGATCATCGCTACTAGCGTACTCAAAACTATCGATGATGGTTTGCGCTGGGGCGGAAGCCGCGCAGAGGGCGGTTAGGAATAAGCCTAGGTATTTGGTTTTTATCATAATTTACGGTGCCATTATGTTCCATTAGAACATTCACTCATTCCAGCTTTGGCGCGTTAACAAAAACATCCATTGCTGGAAGACTCGTTGACCCTACATAAAATAAAGAAGGTTCACAAGGGTTTTGCGAAGGCGTGACTCGTTCTTGAATGGCTTGCCTGTTGGGGGGTGGCAATCCAGCGGCGGCGAATCATACCGGCCCGAGACGGGGATTTAATATACGAATGGCGTGGGCTTTAAAGTATTCATTGCTTATCGGTTGGACGGATATATATAGGGCGTATCTGTAATTATATTAATGGATAGTAATGCAATGAAAAATGGATGTCATGATTGAGTATAATGGATCATGGCGGGTCGTTAGGTAAGCCGGGGAACCTAAGGTGAATGCCTAAGCCGTTTGACGCGAGGAACGTGATCGAGGCTGAGCGGCCATCCGAGGTGTGAATGGCGGTCCTATCTAAGAGCTAAGCGGGGGGGCGAACGGAACTGCCGATTGCGCGGACAATCGTTTAGCGAAGCGTTTCAGGGTGGCGTCCAATTCGGAATGCGCCTACGACGCGTTGGCTACGGATTCCCTGACGCCGAGCTACCATGGTATGGCTTTGTCACGTGGCCGATTGGCTATGCGAACAGTAACCATTACCAAACTTATTGATCAACCAGGCTCGGTGATCGAATAAACGCAGCTTCCCCCGCCGAAGGGAAAAGGGGACTCCATGCGAACACCTCCCCACCCATGGGCTCCCCTGAGCGAGACCGGGGAATATTTAGCGACGCTCCAGGATAAATAATAGGGTGCCGAACACGAGCGCGCAGAAAATGCCGACGCCGATCGCCACATAAAACATGTTTTTATGATGGCGACGGTTGCTGCGCCCCATGCCGGGGAGCAGGTAATAGCGATTGGCTTCTTTGTCTTTCGGCTTCCAAAACATAACCATCTCGGGGGCCGGTGCATGCGGACACTCGGCGAACCCAAGTATTTTTTATGCTTTTTCACCCCTCGCATGCAAGTCCAACTTCGCTCGATAAAAATCCGTTCTTGGATTATGGTGTTCGCTTGAGCATGCGCGATGCGATCTTAAACGAAACGGCGAAAGGCTTTGACGACGCGGTTTTAGTCTTGATTGCCCATGGTTCGAGCACGGATCTCCGGGCGGGGGAGACCGCTTTGCGACAGGCTGAGGCGTTGCGCCGGCGCGGCGTTTTCGCCGAGGTGACGCCGTTATTTTGGAAGCAAACGCCCCCGGTGGCGGAGCGGATTGCCGCGCTGACCCAGCGCCGGATTTTTGTGGTGCCGCTCCTGTCTAGCGACGGTTATTTCGCCGACCAAGTTATTCCACGAGCCTTAGGCTTGAGAAGCGCTACCGGGGCGGATTTTCCCCGCCAAAGGGGAAATGTAAGCCAAACCCTGATCTATTGTCACCCGGTGGGAACGCACCCCCAAATTGCCAGGTTGATTGCGGCTCTGGCGCGGGAGACGCTGGCCAGTCGACCCTTTCCGCGCGCGCCTTTGCCCGGGGAAACGGCCTTGTTCATCGCGGGTCATGGCACGGAAAAGAACGCGCGGTCACGGCTGGCGGTTGAAGGCCACGTCCAGACCATCCGCGCCCAAGGTGAGTTTGGTGAAGTCCACGCGGTTTATTTGGAGGAATCCCCCTTTGTCCAGGATTGTTTCGCGATGACCCGCTTGAAGAGTTTGGTGGTGGTGCCTTCGTTTATTGGCGAAGGGCCGCATGTGGCGGAGGATCTACCCGTATGTCTGGGGGAGCCCCGGGAACGCGTGCGCGCGCGCCTGGCCACCGGCCAGTCTGGCTGGCCGAATCCCACCGAGAAGAATGGAAAACGCGTCTGGCTATCGGCCAGCGTGGGCGGACACCCCGGAATAGTGGACATTATTCTCGCCCGAGCGATGGAGTTGGCCTCGGCTTGAGATGCCACCGGGAGGAGCGCGTTACAGCACTTCCGAGCCGCATTGAGCGCGGTGGCGCAAGGCGTGGTCGATGAGCACCAGAGCGGTCATGGCTTCCACCATGGGCACGGCGCGCGGCAGCACGCAGGGATCGTGGCGGCCTCGGCCCTTCAGGGTGGTGTTGCGCAACGCCACGTCCACCGTATCCTGTTCCACCATCACGGTGGCCACCGGTTTAAAGGCGGTTCGGAAATAGAGAGTGGCGCCGTTGGAAATCCCACCCTGGATGCCGCCGGAACGGTTGGTGGGGGTGAACACTTTGCCGCGTTTGGCGCGGAAGGCGTCATTGTGTTCGATGCCCGTCATGAGGATGCTCGCGAAACCGGAGCCAATCTCGAAACCCCGGCTGGCGGGCAAACTCATCATGGCTTTGGCGAGATCGGCCGTGAGCTTGTCGAACACGGGTTCGCCCCACCCGGGCGGCACGCCGCGGGCCACGCCGGTGACTATGCCGCCCACGCTATCGCCCGCCTGGCGGGCCTTTTCGATCAGCCGGATCATGCGTTGGGCGGCCGCGATATCCGGACATCGGACGATGTTCGACTCGATTTCGCGCGGCTTGACCGTTTCCGGATCGGCCACAGCCTTGATTTTGCCCGTTTGCTGCACGTAAGCCAGGATTTCGACGCCGAAATGCTCGCGCAGGAGTTTTTTGGCGATGGCCCCCGCCGCCACGCGGCCGATGGTTTCCCGGGCGCTGGACCGGCCCCCGCCTTGCCAGTTGCGCAAACCGTATTTGGCGGTGTAGGTGTAATCCGCGTGGGAAGGCCGGAATTTGGTGGCCATCTCCGAGTAAGCCTCCGGGCGGGCGTCCTGGTTGCGGACCAGCAGGCAGATGGGGGTGCCCAGCGTTTTGCCTTCAAAAGTGCCGGAGAGGATTTCGACCGTGTCGCTTTCTTTGCGGGGGGAAACGATCGCCGATTGTCCCGGCCGCCGGCGATCCAGCTCCGGCTGGATGTCCGCTTCCGTCAACGCCAGGCGCGGGGGGCAGCCATCCACCACCACGCCAACTCCGCCCCCGTGAGATTCTCCCCAAGTGGTAATGCGAAATAATCGGCCAAAGCTGCTTGCCATACCCCGTAGCATGGCTGAGAAATGGCGCGGGGTCAAATTAGCAATGCGGCTGGGATCGGATGAGTCGGGGGGGAAGCCGTTCGGGCCGGACGGTTAGATTCCCTGCTTGAGCAGTTCCCGTTGCCAGCGCATCAGCTCCTTGGAATGCAGCTCCCAGTTTTCGGCCAGATTGATCAGGGTCGCCCGGCTCGCGATGAACGAGGGGTCCAGCCCGAGCGCCGCCGCCTGCTCGTCGCGGTGGTTTTTCAATTGATCCAGTCGCCGGTGCGCGGCATCGGGGATTCTTTTATGGACGAATTGGGGAATCACGGGCAGGGCGTCCTCCGGCACGTTTAATCCGCGAGCCACGGCTTCCAGGATCGCTTGGCGACGCCGGGGATTCACGTGCGGGGGAATGAGCGATTCCACGCCATTCGCGCCGGCGGCGGCGATGTCGGTCACGATTTCATGGCTGAGGATAAAATACGGTGGCTTATGGGTGCCCAGGGCCTCGGATTCGCGCCATTGCCAGAGCTCGCGCAGGATGGCCAAGCTGCGCCGGGAGAGGTGCTCGCCGCCTTTGATCCGCCAATCCTCGTGCGTGTGCGCGCGCGGCGCGGTGCAAACGGCAATGAGTTGGTCGCAGGCTTCGCGATGCCACTCCAGGCGGTGTTTTTCTTCCAGGCGCGCGCGCAATTGGCTCGCGATGGGGTGCAAATACCGGGTGTCGTTTTGCGCGTAGATAGCCATGCGTTCCGTCAAGGGGCGGCGCGCCCAATTCGCTTTTTGCGGGCCTTTCTCCAGGGTCACGTTCAAACAGCGCGACGCCAGATCGGTCAGCCCAAAGTGGGTTCCGCCCAGAAACCGCTCCGCGAGCATGGTGTCGAAAATGGCGTGCGGAATGAAACCGCCGCAACGGTGCAGCAGCCGGAGGTCGTAATCCGACCCGTGCATGATGATTTCTCGCTGGCGCAGGGTATGCCAGAGCGGCTCCAAACTGAATCCCGCGAGGGGGTCGATCAATTCATCCCCTCCAGGATAACTGATTTGCACCAGACACAGCCGTTCCGGGTAGGAATGTAGGCTGTCGGCCTCGGTGTCCATGGCGATCCATTCAGCCGCCTCCAAACGAGGCAACAATTCCTCCAAACTCTTATCGCTAGCTATCACGTTTCACTCTTCCAAAAACCCAGTGTTCAGCGCGCTTGCGCGGATTGCCCCCATCCCTCGGAAGCAAGCCGGAAAAGGCATGATTATAGGCCTATCCGCGGCGAAGCAAAACCCAGGGGGGCGGCTGGACTCCGCCAGTTGCGGTCCACTGCTCCTTGAATCATAGCCCCGGGAAGCGTGCCGCTCCGGGGGGGGTATTTGCCTCGCACCGTCTTAATTCAAAAGCCAGGTTAACTCCTGAATTGATGGAGTTTAGAATAGAGGGTTTAGCTTCGGCCGCAATGATTTTTAAGCCTGGGCATAAAAATCCGCCCCCGCTGGCTCTCCGATCATGCGGGCCAGGTGGCGGCGAGCAACCGCGGCAGCACTTGGCCCGCGGGGCCGCGCAATACATAGGTGGCATACGCGGTGAACGGCGTGTAGTCCGGGTTGACCTCCGCGACTGGCACGCCGGCTGCCAGCGCTGTTTGCGGCAGTGAAGCCGCCGGATAGACTTGGGTCGCGGTGCCGATGGAGAAGAAAAGATCGCAGGCGCGGCTGGCCGCCATGGCTTCCGCTAACGCCAGCGGGGGCAGGGTTTCACCGTACCACACGACGTCCGGCCTCAACCACGCGCCGCAATCGGGGCAGCGTGGCGGGGATTCGGCGGCGTTTTCCCAGCCGGAGGCCAAGGTGTTTTCCGAAAAGCATTTCACGCGGTGAAGACTGCCGTGCAATTCGATCACGCGCGCGCTCCCGGCCAGTTGATGCAACCCATCGATGTTTTGGGTGATGACGGTGCAACGCAGGCCGCGCTGTTCCAGTCGCGCCAAGGCGAGGTGTCCCGCGTTGGGTTTGATTTGCCGGAGTTCCCGCCGCCGTTCCGCATACCAATCCCAGACCAGTTTGGGATCTTTGATATATCCCTCGACTGTGGCCAGCTCTTCCGGACTGTATTTGCCCCAAAATCCGCCTTGAAAGGTCGGTACGCCGCTTTCAGCCGAGATGCCAGCGCCGGTCAAGATAGCCACGTGTTTGGCTGACCGCAGCCGCTCGAGGAGTTCCTGGGAGAAAACCCGAGGCATGGTTCCCTAGGGGATGGCCGTGTTAGAATAGTTTGCCGCCGAGAATGCCGATCACGGATAGCGGGCCCTGGTCTTCCAAACCATCGGTCGCCTTGTCGAGCTTCTGCAAGGTCATCTTGACGTTTTTGATCAGGGCTTCGTCGTTGACCAATTTGCCAACCGAACCTTGGCCTTGATTCACTTTTTCCATGATCTGGCGCAGGTTGGTCATGGCGGCGGTGGTATCGTCGTAAAGCTTCGGATCTTTCAAGAGCTTGCCCACGGTGCCTTCGCCTTGGTTGGCGTTCGCCACCAGGGTCTTGGCTTGGTCGACGACGCCCTTGGCATCCGTGAAGGTGGCGTTGATGTTGGTGACGGTGCTCAACGCGGTGTTGTAGAGCGCGTCCTCGTGAATGAGCTTGCCCACCGTGCCTTTGCCTTGGGCGATGTCGCCGGTGACCGTGTGGACGTTGCTCACGATGCCGCTGAGCCGCTCGCGGTTTTCTTTCAAAAAGTCGGTGAACGGCCCGAGAAAATTACCGAGGTTATCCGCGCTAAAACTCTTGGTCATGCCTTCCACGCTGCTGGCGACGGCGTCGAGCCGGCCCATCAAAGCGCCCAGGTCGGCTTGTTCATAAGTGATCAGGGAAAAGGGCGTGGTGGCTTTGGCGGCGGTGGCCGAACCGAGATCGATGGAGACATAATTCTGGCCCATCAAGCCGGTGAATTTGATCGTGGCTTTACTGTCGGTTTTGATCTCCGCGTCCGGGTCGGTGATCTTCATGGTGACCACCACTTTGCCCTGGGAGAATTTGATTTTCTCGACGCGGCCGATTTGCACCCCCGCCATTTTGACGGAGTCGCCCACTTTGAGTTCCTGCACATTATTGAAACTGGCCTGACCGGTCAGGCCGGTCTTAAAGAATTCAAAGCCGCCAATCATCTCGATCATGATAATCGTGGCGATCATGACCAGGGCGAAAAAGACGCCCAATCGAGTTTCCAAGGTGTTTTTCATATGACTAAGATTCGATATGGATTTTGAATTCCGCGTTCAAGAAACGCTGGATCAGCGGATCGGGATTGCGTTTGACGTCCGCCGGGGCGCCGGCGAACAGGATGGTTCCGTCTTGAATAATGGCAATCCGGTCCGCGATACCAAAGGCCAGATCCCGGTCGTGGGTGACGACCAGGGAAGTCACGCCAATGCGGCGCTTTAATTTGACGATCTCCTCGGCGATCGTAACCGCGATCAACGGGTCCAGCTCGCTCGTGGGTTCATCGTAAAGAATGAGCTGCGGGTCGATGACCAAGGCGCGCGCGATCGAGACGCGTTTTTTCATCCCGCCGGATAATTCGTTGGGGTATTTCGCTTCGACGCCGTTCAGCCCGACCAGGTCCAACTTCTCCCGCACGATGCGGACGATCTCCGCCGGCGGCTTGAGCCGGTGTTCGACCAGGTAAAGGCCGACATTTTCCGCGACCGTGAGCGAGTTGAGTAGCGCGCCGGATTGAAACACCATGGCCATGCGGTAACGGTCCCGCACCGCTTGCGAACGGATGGGCTCGCCTTCGATGGAAACTTCGCCGGCGTCGGGTTTTTCCAAGCCGATGACATGTTTGAGCAGCACGCTTTTGCCGCTGCCGCTGGGCCCCATGAGCGCGAAAATCTCGCCCGGTTGGACCGTCAGATCAATGCCGTGGAGCACCTCCTGGCCGCCATAGCTTTTGCGCAGGCCTTGGATGTCGACTCGCACGCCCCGTTGCGTTGGATGGGTAGCGCTCATTAATCGAAGTATTGCAGCAAGCGGGTTAGAAAGTAATCAAGAATCAGGATCAAGACGATGGAGTTGACGACCGCTTTGGTCACCGAGCGGCCGATGCCGCGCGGGCCGCCCATGGTTTTGAGTCCTTGGTGGCACGATACCACGCCGATAATAACCGCGAACACGTAACCTTTAAACAACCCATTGAGCAAGTGCTTGATCTTGACCGTTTGGCTAAGGTCCGAAAAGAAGGCCTGAAAAGAGATGCCGATGTGCTGATTATAGACGCAAACCAGGGCGCCGCCAATCCAGCCAATCAAGATTGAGAAGATGACGAGCAAGGGCAGGGCGACACTGATGGCCGTCAAACGCGGCAGCACCAGATAGGAATTGGGATTGATGTTCATGGTTTGAAGGGCGTCGATTTCCTGATAGACCTTCATGGAGCCGATCTCCGCCGCCATGGCCGAACCGATGCGCCCGGCGATAAGCACGGCCATCATCACCGGCGCCAGTTCCTTGCACATGGATAGGCCGACGATGCCGCCCAGGTAACTTTGCATGCCGCGCTCCACGAGCACCGGCCCAATTTGCAGGGCGATGACGCCGCCGATGAAAATGGACAGGATGCAAGCCATGAGCAGACTGGCATTGCCGATTTCGAACAGTTGCTCCATGACCTTCCCGCGCTGGCGCCAAGTTTGCGGGGCCAGCCTGAGCACGCGCCACAGCAGGACGATCATTTCGCCGAAATTTTGGAACATAGCTTTAGCTTATTTCGGGGCATCCCCGGATTTCACCGGCTTGGTTTTGCCGAAGGGAATATAGCACACCCGCCAGCGGGTTCCTTCCGGCCCTGATTCATAGTGGAACAGACCAAATAGGAAAGAACGTTTTTTAATATTGGGTCCGTCTTCCTGACGGTAAAGGTTCCACAGCAACGAGCCGCTACGCTTGCCAGTCTGGCCGTTCTGCTCCGCCCGCCACACGGACCAGAGGGGGGATAAATTACGCTCAATCGCCGGGTTTTCCGGCACCACCGATTCCATGGGGGCCAGCAACTGCAGCCGTTCATTGCCGTTTTCATCCCGGCGCGCGGTGAAGAGCGGCCACAGATCCGTCCGGCGCCGGGCGATTTTCGCGCCCGCCGGTTTGACCGTGGTGTCCGAATATATGAAATAGAAGACCCGATCCCGCCGCTGTTCCCCCGCCGTGTCGTGGAAACGATTGTATTTATAGATTGGCCAAAAACAGAACCCGCTTTCCAGGTTGGTGCTATAGGCGTGGCTGTAAATCGGAAACACGCGGTTGACCGTTTTGCCTTCACCCCGGGTATATACGTAGAAGGGCCACGGCATGCCGTATTCCCGGTATTTTTGCGCCCGATCTTCGGTGATGGTGAATAAGGGCCACAGGTACGTCGAGGAATCGCGCTTGGGCGAGCGCAGGGTCGAGAAAAACGGCAAAACAATTCGGTTGGTGGCGGGATTATCCGTTCCCAGACCGGTTTTTTCATTCGCCACAAGGGGCCAAAGGACGAACGATTTGTCATGTCCCGGCACGATTTCCGGCTCGTCCACCAAGTTGGTGCGCGTGGTCACGGCCTTATGCTCGGCGCCGTAGAAAGGCCACAATTGCCAGCCTTTCAAGCCGTCCCCGTGACGCTGGTGGTATATGGGGAAGAGGTAGTTGTCGGTGACGACATCTTTTTTTCGAGTTTCCAGATAGAGGGGAAACATCACGAATTTGGACTCGTCGCGGAATAGGCGTTTGCCGATCCGGCCGCCGAAAGGCAGTACCGCGGTGTAATTCTCGTTGGTGTCCTGGGAACGCTGGATGAACACGAAGGGGAAAAAAGTATAGCGACGGCTCGCTTTATCCGCTTGGTTTTTTCCGCCGGCATAACTGAGCAGTTGCAGCCATTGGAGCCGGTATTCGGTGCCGTGCCGGTCGTACGTCACGAGCGGATAGAGAAAATCGTATTCCTCGATATCCAAAGTCGTATTGCGCGCATGCGAGAAAAAGGGGGGAACCGCGTAGGTGACACTCATGGCATTCTGCTCATGATGCCAAAAGGGTCCCATCGCTTCGTCGCGCCGGCCCTCTTCAAGCGTCAATGAAAACTGGTGCAAGAACGGTCCTGCCTCGATATCCGAGGCATTGGCTGCCAGCCAGGGAGTGGCCACGGCAAAACCGTAAGCTAGCAACGGTCTGATTGAGTTAAATCGCATTTTGTCGCCGGCCACGCTCCGAAAAGACCGACCTCCAGCATAGTAAGTTTTTGCCTGGCAGCGTCAAGCTTCACCACGCGTATTTAGGTCGAACGACGTTTTGCCTCAGGCATTCCCGCAGTCTTCGAGGCTTAGGTTGAGTTGCCTGAATAGGGAGGTGCAAGAGGTTTGTTTTGGGTAAAGCTATAGCTCATTCGTTCGACCCGGATTGCTGAAATACTGTCAAAGCGATCCAGGAGCGATTCGATTGAGGTAACCGTTGGTCCTCCCCCCAAGCTCATCTAAACCTAAAGATCGAAAACGAGTCGGACGATGGGGTAATTTATTATGTGTAAATAGTTAATTATCAATGTAATATGAACGACTTGTCGGGTGGGGTTTGGAGGGTTGTGATGGGCTTTGGTGGTTTTAATTCCTGAGTTCTTGAACGAGATGCCAAGGTGTTTGCGGTGGCATGAGACTGAGGGTTTGTACCTACCATTCGCCTAAACTCGATAAGGTAAAGTTATAAAAGCACTTAAGGCTTTAAGCCAATGGTCGATGATGAATTTGCATTACGAACTCATTTCAAGGGGGCGTGGCGTTTTTTTGCCAAGCCCCTCTTTTTTAAAGTCCTGCGCTTTATTAGAGTCGAATGTATCTCCTGTGCAATGGTATAAAGCTTCAGTTTACCGCTCGATAGGTGGCTCACCTGATCGGCAACAGGCCAATCTCTGGATTGACGGTTCAGGCTTAAATCCAGTATGAAGGTCGAACATGGCCAGCTTAGTGTTTGATATTGAAACGTCCGCCTTGCCTTTAGAGTCCTTCGACGAGGGGCAGCAGGAATACCTGTTTCGTGATGCTGGCAAGCTGCCCGAAGGTCCCGAACGCGAACATAGAAAGGCCGAGCTAGCGCAACAATTAAGTTTGTACCCATTGACCGCGCAAATCGTTTGTATCGCCATGGTGAACGCGGAAACCGAGGGCGGGAAAGTGCTTTATATTGCGGAGGATAGCGAGAGCGAATTGCCGGAGACCGGGGCCGTGAAGTTCACCCCCTGCGTGGACGAGGCGGACCTGTTGGCCCAATTCTGGGAACTAGCCAAGCGCTTTGAAGTCGCGGTCACGTTCAATGGCCGGGGTTTCGATGTGCCTTTCCTTTATTTGCGCTCGGCCTTGCTCCAAGTGCCGATATCTCGCAAAGATTGGCTGGGCTACCGTTTTCAGACCGAGCCGCATTGCGATCTGGCCGAGCAATTGACCTTTTACAACGTGAGCGGCCGCGATGGGGCGGCGCGCAAGTTCAACTTGGACTTTTACTGTAAAGCCTTTGGTATCGAATCTCCCAAAAGCCAAGGTGTGACGGGGCGGGATGTGACGACCATGGTGGGCGAGGGGCGGTTCCGGGAGATTGCCGAGTATTGCTTGCGGGATGTGCGCGCGACCGTCCAGCTTTTCCGGATTTGGAGGGAACGCCTCTCCGGAATCAAGTGAAGTATTTGCGTCCGACGCGGGGTTCGGTTAGAAAGGAGTCATGAGCTGGTTTTACCGCCATTTAATCCGTCCGGTTCTTTTTGCCCAGAATCCCGAGGAAATCCATCGATTGACGCTGGATATGCTAGCCTGGGCGAGTCGCCATTCGTTGGCTAGCGACGCGGTCGAGGCGTTTTTTGGCGCTCCGGAAATGCCGGTGACCGCGTTTGGCTTGCGTTTTCCCAACCCGATCGGTTTGGCGGCCGGTATGGATAAGGAGGGCGAAGCGGTGCCGGTTTGGCCGTCCATGGGCTTTGGCCATGTGGAAATCGGGGCGGTCACCTGGCAAGGCCAGCCGGGTAATCCCGCGCCGCGCTTGTTTCGCGCCATTCCCGATGAGGCGATTGTCAACCGCATGGGGTTTAACAACCAGGGTGCGGCGGCGGTGGCGGAAACTTTGGCCCAGTGGCGGCGGCGCGGACGCTGGCCCGCTCATCCCGTGGGTGTCAATTTAGGCAAAAATAAGGTGACCCCGCTGGAGAAGGCCCCCGAAGATTACGCCAAAACCATGGAGGCTTTGTGGGCGCAGGGCGATTTTTTTGTCGTTAACGTCAGTTCGCCCAATACTCCCAATTTGCGGATGCTGCAGGATAAGTCCGCGTTGGATGAAATTCTGGCGGCCCTGCAGGAGGTCAATCAGCGGCAGGCGGAGTTGTCGGGAAAGGCGTCCGCCGGGCCGACGAAGACGAAACCGATCTTGGTTAAAGTGGCGCCGGACCTGACTTTCGAAGCGTTGGATGAAATTTTGACGCTCACCACCCCGCGGCGCGTCGCGGGCATTGTCGCGACGAACACAACCATTAACCGGCCCCAGACGGAGGACGCTGATTTGCGCCGGATTTATGGCGAAACGGGCGGCCTTAGCGGGAAACCGTTGCGGGAGCGCAGCACTGAAGTCATCCGCCATCTTTACCGGCAAAGCAAAGGGGCTTTACCGATCATCGGCGTGGGCGGCATTTTCACGCCGGATGACGCGTGGGAAAAAATCGCCGCCGGGGCCAGCCTGCTGCAAATCTACACCAGTATGGTTTACGAAGGTCCGGGATTGGCGCGCGCCTTGGTCATTGGGTTGCAAGCGCGTTTGGGGCGGGCGGGATGGCGCGAATTAGCCCAGGCGGTGGGTTGTGAAAACCAGGGGTAAGCTCGCTCTCGGATGGGGTTTTCGCGTGGAAATTCGCGAGTTTTACGCGAATTTCCCGAAGTGGATGCGCCCGGGCCGCGACTATTGGGCCAGCACAGCTTTGTAAAACTTGGCGGTGGCGTTGGTGGCCGTCGTATCCAGATAATGGATAGTCCCGCCGGTGAAGCTGAAGGTGTGGTCGGCTTCGACGTTCCAATGAATCAGGTCCGTGGAGGTTTTGATCACGCAGTCTTTTCCGGGCGGGCCAAACAAGGAAAGCGACACCATGCCATTGGTCTTGCGCTCGTAAGAGAGGATGGTGATGTCCATGTCGTTGGCGAACCAGCCCCGATAGAATCGATACTCGTGTTTGGGGGTTTGCGAGTCCACAAAACTGTATTGCGCCGCCGTGAAATAGTTGGTTTTCACGCGGTCCCATTTGGTGAGATTATCCGATCCCTCGATCACCGCCGTTTTGCCTGGCGTGGCGGTCATTTTCACTCGCGCATATCCGTCGAGTAGCACCGGTGCGTCTAGCGAAAGCAACGGCTCAGTGGTGGGCACCAAGCGATAGAGCGGGTTAGCCGCCGCGTCATAGCCTTGGTCCTTCCAGACAATGGGGGAACCAAGGAACAGAAACGTTTGGAGCCGGGTCCATTGGTTGGTGTTCGCCGGCAAAGCCGTTTCCAAAGCCGCCTCGCTGAAGACGGGGCCAGTCAACGTAAACTGCAGGCTGCCGTCGCTTTGAACTTCCTGGCTGGTGGCCTCTAAAAGCGTCGCCGGGGTGGTTTCGACGCGGGCCCCGAAATTCGAGACCGGATTGCCCCCCGGGAATAAGAACGTTTCCCAGCCATTAGCGTCGGTTTTGATCCAGAAATCATTAAAACTGGAGCCGATCTCCGGAGGGTTGAAAAGCAACAATCCCGCCCGGTCGCCGACCTTGCCGGACACGCCTTCGAATTTCACGGTCCAAGTGAAACGCTCTTTCACGGCGAAGGCTAAATTAGTCAGGCTCACCACGTTATAGCCCGAAGTCATCATCAGTTCGCCGCTATCGTAAAGGACCGTTTTGGGCTTGCCAAACACTCCCACCGAGGAATCGTTGCCCTCCCCATCGTTGGCGTAGCAGCGGACCCGCAACGTCTGGCTCCCGTTGTCCTCAAAATAACCGTAATATTCGAATTGCAGCTTGGTAACCGTGGTGCCCGCGGTTCCCAGGTTGATTTCGTCCCCGAATTCACGGGTGTCGCAATAAAACAGTTCAAACGGGATCGAAACGTTTTCATAGGCGATCTCCGCCCGGGCGGAACTGGGCGCTAGTAGCAACCCCGACGCGAGAGTTGACGACGCCAAACGAAATACGTATCCCCCACCGATACTTTTAAAAAAACGGTTCATTTTGTGAAATGCCGCGCAAAATGCGCTAAACTTAATCCGCAGTCAATGGTTTCGTGCTTGTGTTTGTAGGACACCTACCTGGTGCCGTTTGTATTGCTAAGGATGTAGCTAGAATCGTGCCAGGAATTCCGCGGGATTATTTTCGAGAGGAAGACTGATTTTACCACGGGGCGCCGGCGCCGGCGAGCCGCGTATATCCGGAGGCTGCGAAGGGCAGACCGTAAAGCGGGTGCCTGTTCCTGCGACTACGTTGTCGAGCTTGGTCAAAGGGTACAGGGTAACCGTCCCTCTTTCTTCGGAGAGGCATTCATCAAGGCGTTGGCGATTCGCTCGGTTATTCGTCATTCCGCGCAATTAGATTTAAATTCACCTTTTGACCGTTTTCGCCGGGAAACACTTCGATTACCGGAATCTGGTTCGGAATGGTAAAACGGATTCTTTTGAATCGCCCATCATGCGGGGGTATTGTGAGTCGGGACCACCGGCTGCCGTTGGCCGCCATTGAGTCGCGGGTCAAGCGATGTTACAGAATGCGTATGACAGATGTTGAGACAGCCGTTCCGAACGCTGCCGGGAACGCGGCGGCCGCCTTGGAAAAGGCGGTCCAGGAGCTATGCCCTGGCTGCGGCTTGTGCTGTGATGGGGTGTTGTTCGCTTCGGTCGGGATCGCCAACCATGAGCCGGTGGGTTGCCTGCGGGCGCGAGGCATTCCATTGGAGCCTCAGCCCGGGGGTGGTTGGTCGTTTATCCAGCCATGCCCGGCCTATGGGGGCAATTGTTCCATCTATGCGGATCGTCCGGCGCGCTGCCGCGAGTTTCATTGTGGCTTGGTCATTCGGCGGGCGGGCGGCGAAATCACCCTGGAGGCGGCGCGCGCGGAAATTCGGGAAACCCGGCGGCAAGCCAGCCAGGTGACGGTGTTGCTGGAGCGGTTGGGCGGCTCGGATGCCCGCCAGCCTTTGAGTCGGCGCTGCCGCGGCCGCATGGAACCCGTCGCGGGCCAGTCCGACGCCGAAGTGGAGTTGCGCGCCGAGCTCATGCTGGCGGTCCATGCGTTGGTCTTCCGGTTGGGACGAGCGTTTTATCCCGAGACCTCCGGCCCGTCGGACGGTTGCGACGGAGCGAGAAAGGCGACCGCTTCGACCCCGGAATCCGCGCTTGACGCCACTCGCTAATTCTTTTCAACTGGCTCCATGAACATAAAAAGACTGCTTTCCTTGGGCTGGCTGGCGGGAGTGTTGCTTTGTCTGGGCGCCTGGGCGCCGGTCCAAGCCGCCGAAGAGGGCTGGGAGAATTTGTTTAACGGCAAAGACCTGACCGGCTGGAAGGGCGTCAACGACGTCACGTTTGAAGTCGTGGAAGGCAATTTGCGGTTGGTCAAAGGGATGGGGTGGTTGCGCACGGAAAAGGAGTATTCGGATTTTGTGCTCGAATTCGAATGGCGCGCCCTGGAAGCCCAATATGACAGCGGGATTTATGTGCGCGCCGGGCTCGAAGGGAAACCTTGGCCGAGCGATGGCTGGCAAGTGAACCTCCGGTACGACGCGCTCGGCGGGCTTGTCAAAGGGTATCAAAGCAAAGTGCCTGCCGAGACGCCCCGGTTGCCGCTGAACAAATGGGTTAAAATGCGGATAGAAGTGCGCGGCCAGGAAATCACGTTGGACGTCGATGGAGAGCGGGCCTGGGAATATAAAGCGGTGGACGCGGTAAAGGGGTATATCGGCATTCAGGCCGAGAATAAGTCCTTCGATTTCCGCAACCTGCGGGTGCGTCCGTTGCCGCCCAAGTCGGCGGAGAAATAGCCCGGGCGGACCGTCGGGCCATTAAGAGAGCGATCTTGGCAGGCGTTGGCCAAATTCGATTTTGATCGTGCGGTCGATGGCGGCAATGTCCATTTGCCGGGTTTTCTCCGGGGCGAGGTTTTCCCCCGCGGTGAATTGACTCCACCAAGATTCAGCCATGGCGGTGGTCCAGGAGCCCGCTTCCGGACAGTTCGTTAGTTTCTCCGCTAGCGCGCGCATGTTCTGCGGTCGCTTTTCGGGATCGGGTTCGAGGCATTGCTTGATAATCCGCTGCAGGGGGCCATCCGCCCAGGCCGTAAAATCAAATTGCGTGGCCGGGTCCAGTTTCAGATAGCTTTTGCGAATGGCGGTCGTGGTCATGCCTTCAAAGGGGCCATGTCCGCTGAGCAGAAAGTACCCCAGCGCGCCCACGGAGTAGATATCGGTTCTGGCGTCGATGGGCGTGTTCGGCCGGATGGATTCCGGGGCTATATACCCCGGTGTGCCCGCGATCCAGGCGTCGTCAAAGCCCTCTTTCTCACCGGCATCGGCCCCAGCCGAGCGGGCCACGAGCCCGAAATCGAGCACTTTAACCCAATCGGCGTGGCCGCCACGGTTGGTGAGAAACACATTGGAAGGCTTGATATCCCGATGCACGAGGCCGATCCCGTGCGCTTCGTCCAAGGCGCCGCAGATTTGCAGTAAGAGGTGAATGACCCGGCCGCTGGGCAGCGGTCCCGTCCGGGTGACCAGCGTGCGCAGATTGACGCCTTCAAGATATTCCATGGCGTAATAGAAAATGCCGTCGGTCGTGTGCCCGAAATCATAGATCTGGATGGTGTTGGGGTTCGTCAAACGGCTGGTCAGGCGAACCTCTTTTTCAAATTGGCCAATGGTGGTTTTGCTGGCTTTTTGCGGGAGTAGCAATTTAATGGCCGTGGGCCGCCGCAACAGCGCGTGCCTGGCGCGATACACCACGCCCATGCCGCCTTCGCCGATTTTTTCTTCCAGCCGGTATTGCCCCAACTCAAGCATCGCCAGTTCGGCCTCTTGGATTTCGTGGCGTAGTTTGGTCGCCAGGAAGGAATAAAACAAGAATCCCCCCGTGCAAAGCGCCAACAGGCAAATCAGCACCAGGAAGATGCTGCGCAAGGCTTGCAGCGGTTGGTAGGCCTCGGACATATCCACTTTAGTGGCGATGCCGATTTGGTAGCGTGGCAGCCAAGTCCAGGCGCCCGCCACCGCCACCCCCCGGTAATCCCGGTAACCATCCACATTAAAACCGGTGTTGCCGGCCAGGGCGCTGGTGGTGCTTTCGGTTCGGGGCCATTGAGCGCGGGGGAGGGAAGGGGTATAACCCCGCGTCAGATCTCCGCCGGGATCGAGCAATTCGAGGGTTAACACCGAGTTGACGCCAACTTCCTTGGTCAGCAAACCCAGGGATTTGAGCTGGTGATCGAACCGGCTTCGGGAAATCAGGATGCCTTCCCGATTAAAAGCGTAGGTTTCGCCGCTTTCGCCAAAGCGCGCCGCCGACAGCATGCGGGTAAATTCATCCTCGGTCCGGATATAAAAACCAATGGCGGCGATCACTTCGCCATGGTCATTTTTGATGGGGCTACTGAGCATGACCGTTAAGTGTGGGGCGGATTCAATCTCCGTTGGCGGGAGGCGGTCCGGGTCTTGGTGAGGGGCGCCTCCGGGTTCTGAGTTCGGTCGGAAACCGGCTGGTTCCCGGCTAAAAGGACTGCCAAATTCATTGCGGAGGGGCACCAGCAGTTGGGGCTCCCCGGTTTTGAACAGCTGCGATAGGTTCGATACGCGAGGTCCCCGCAATTTGCGGCCGATTAAAAAAGGTTGGCGCGCCGCCAAGATCAAGCCGTCCCGATTGATGACGTTGAACCCGCGAAACCCAATGCGTTGCTCCACCTCCGCCAAGTGTTTGCGCAGTTGGGCTTGCACTTCAGAGGACGCGAGACTTTCTCGTGTCGCGTCAGGTTGTTGCGCCAAAGTTCGCAACTCACCCACCCAGGCGCGCAGTCGAGAATCGCTGGCCACAAAGCTCGCCGTCTGGAGCCTTGATTCCATCCAAACATCCAGCGCGGTGACATCCGCCATCAGGATGGTGCGTAAGTCCTGCTCCAAAACCCGCTGCATTTTTTGCCGCACCGCTTGGCGCGTCCACCAACCCACTCCGCAGAGCAGTAAGGCCGCCACCAGTGTGTAGATATAAAAACCGCGTTTCACTAACTTCTTCATAGCACGCGTTCCCCGGTCTCGCCATGAATAATTAGTAAGGGGTAAAAACCAAGGGCGGGTAAGGGAATGCTCTGATATAGCGTCATCTGGATGCGGGTGACGTCTCCGAATTTGCGCGGAACTTGTTGGAACGACTGGGACGAAAGCCCCCGAGCAGGTTTCGTATTACTGATATCCTGGACTGACTCGTATATATTAGGGTCGGTCCTAGATATTTGGAATATCGGCTAGTTAATGGTGTTAATTTGCTTTACTTGACGCCCCGCCGGGCCAAACATGCGGAGCCATGCTGAACAGACGATGGGCTATAGCCTGCGCCACGGCGTTTTATTGCGTCTTCGCCGCCGTATCCGGCGTTGCGCAAGACACTTCGGATTCCGCCCGCCGTTATATCGTTGATGTTTGGAATACGGATACCGGCCGCAATACCGGCGGGGGTCTGCCGCACAGTACGGTCACCTCGATTATTCAATCGCACGATGGCTATTTGTGGCTGGGTACTCGGTACGGTCTGGCGCGATTCGATGGTTTGCGCTGTGAGCTTTTCCATGAGGGCAATACGCCCGGATTGGGGGGAGCGGGCGTTGCCAAGCTATTTGAGGATCGCCACGGCAGCCTTTGGATTGGCACGGAGACCGGCGGCTTGCTTCGGATTAAAGACGGACAGGTAAAACCGCTGGGGATTGGTGAAAATAGCCCTTCCAATGGCGCGTTTTCGCAGCGGCTGGTTTCCGCCTGTGAGGATGCGGCGGGAGCGGTTTGGCTGTATACCGCCGATGGGCAACTATGGCGGCACACGGAGACGAATATCACCCGGTTTGAATTTGGCTTGGGCCGCGCGAGCGCCTGCCGATCCGTGGTCGCCGAAGCGGACGGAGACGTATGGGTGGGGGCATATTGGGGGCAGGCGGCGGTTCCCGCCGGCGGGACCGCCACCAACTTGGTCGAGCATCCTGAAATGCAGGCCACCCTGGATTACCTGCTCGGCAGCCGCCTGGGTGGGTATTGGCGTTGCTTGGTGGATGGCCGGATTCAAAAGTGCCGCGGCAACGTGGTGGAGCGCGAATTTGGACCCTATCCCTGGGGTAGGGCGATGGGCGCGGTATCGGCCGCTTGTGAAGATCTGGCTGGCAATTTGATCATTGGCACTCGTGGTAACGGCGTTTTCTGGCTGGATGCGGGAGGCAATTTATCTCCGATTACCACCGCGCAGGGATTACCCCCAGGCGCCGTTTTGGCGCTCTGCATGGATCGCGAAGGCAATCTTTGGGTGGGGTCCGATGGTGGCGGACTTAGCCGGGTCAAGCAGAACCAATTTGAAACTATCGACGAAACCCAGGGACTATCGAAAAATGCCGTCCAGTCCGTGTGCGCCGATGCCCACGGCGGACTTTGGATCGGACTCAATGAAGGTGGGGGGGCTTATTATTGGAAGAATGGCCGGGTAACCGCTTCCGGACGGGAACTGGGATTGGTGCCCACGTATGTCAGACCGGTGTGGTCGATTATCGCCGATCATGAACAAAACGTCTGGGCCGGGACGTATGGTTCGGGGTTATATGCTTTCAAAGATGGATGGTTTCGGCCGGTGGCCGGTCCGAAACAGATCCACGCTATTTTTGAAGACCGGCAAAACCGGATTTGGCTGGGAACGCAAGAAGGGTTGGCCCGGCTCGAAAACAATGAATGCCGCTTGGTCAAATCCACGGACGGAGTGTCCATCGATGAAATTCGCGCTCTGGCCGACGACTCCGAGGGCGGAATTTGGATTGGCTCGGCTGGGAGCGGACTCAGCCGTTATTTAAATGGCGCTTTCCAATCCTGGCATGCGGGAGACGGATTGCCCAGTGACTCCATCCTCTCGCTTTATTGCGATGCGGACAATGTCCTGTGGATTGGCACCAAAGCCAGCGGGTTAGTCCGGTTTCACAAAAACCAGTGGACCCGGTATACCATAACCAACGGGCTGGCTAGCGACCGGATAACGTACCAGATTGAGGACAAGGAAGGGCATCTCTGGCTTGGCTCGCCGTCCGGTATCATGCGGGTGGCCAAAAAAGAGTTGAATCAATACGCGGCTGGCGCGACCCGGTTTATTTCCTGTCGCTCTTACGACCAAGCCGATGGCTTGCCCACCAAGGAATGCACCATGGAGTCCCAGCCCGGGGCTTGTTTGGATGCCAGCGGCAAGTTGTGGTTCGCCACCGCCAAGGGGTTGGTGGGGGTGAATCCCAAAACGCTCCAATCCAATCCCTGGAAACCGCCGGTTATTATCGAGGATGTATTGGTCGACGGCCAACCTCAGAACGCGCGGCCCTTGCGCGGGGAAATGCCGGCCCGCCTCGAGGTGCCGCCCGGGAAACGGCGTCTCGAAATCAAGTATACCGCGCTCAATCTTTCGGCGGCGGATAAAAGCCGCTTCAAGTATATGCTCGAAGGTCACGACCTGGATTGGAAAGAAGCGGGCAATGACCGGGTGGCTTCCTATACCAAATTGCCGCCTAACACCTACACGTTCCGGGTGAAGGCCTGCAATGAAGACGGGGTGTGGAACGAAGAGGGGCGGAACTTGGAGATTTTGGTCCAGCCGCCCATTTGGCGCACGTGGTGGTTTCTCACCTTGGTGTCGGCGGGTTTGCTGGGCGGGGGCGCGGGTATCGTTCACTATTTCTCGACGCAAAAACTGCAACGGCAATTGGAGCGAATGCGCCATCAGGAAGCCCTGGAAAAGGAGCGCCAGCGAATTGCCCAAGATATTCATGATCAGCTGGGCGCAAGCTTGACGAGCGTGACTATGTTGAGCGAGTTGGTGGAAGGGGAAAAGGATAACCCGGAGGAAGTGGAAGCGTATGCGCGCCAAATTGCGCAGAACACGCGCGATACCACCCGGATACTCGATGAAATCGTCTGGGCGGTCAACCCTGTCAACGATACTTTGGATAGTCTGATGTCCTATGCCTGCAAGAATATGCAGGAGTTTTTATCGCTGGCCGGCCTGCAATACCGTTTGGATATGCCGGAGCAATTGCCCAAGCTAACTTTGCCGCCGGAATTCCGGCATAACATTTTTCTGGCGCTGAAGGAATCGATAACGAATGTGGTGCGGCATTCGGGGGCCACTTCAGTGCAAGTGCGAGTCCGACTGGAATCGGGTAACCTGATTCTTGAAATTGAAGATAACGGCAAAGGCTTGGCCGAAATGGATGAGAAAAAACTGCTCACTCGGAATGGGGTTCGGGGCATGCGGAAACGGATGGCGTCCATTGGCGGGCAATTTTCGTTAGTGCCTGGGCGGGAAAAAGGCACGCTGGTTCGGTTGGTGGCTCCGCTGGAACATCGTTGATCGCGAAACCCGCGACCGGCCATTGACGCGCCCCCCGGAAGCTGCCAGATTCTTGATCGGGTCTCGCCGCCAGGCGTTGGAATCTCCCGTTGCCAAGCGCGGACCCGGCACGAACCCATGGCTGACATCAACGTATCCATCGTCGAAGATAACGAGCCGGTGCGCAATGCCTTGGCGCGGTCGATTGACCGGGCGGAAGGCTTCAAATGCCTGAGCCAGTTCGCGAACGCCGAGGCGGCACTGGAAACCTTGCCGAAAGAGCGCCCCAACGTGGTGCTCATGGATATTAATTTGCCGGGCATCAACGGGGTCGAGTGCGTGCGGCGCCTTAAGCAGACAGCGCCGGAAATCCAGGTCATCATGCTGACCGTGTACGAGGACACGGAGAATATTTTCAACGCGCTCGTGGCGGGGGCCACCGGTTATCTACTCAAGCGCACGCCCCGGATGGAGTTATTGGCGGCCATCAAGGACGTGTTTCGCGGCGGTTCGCCGATGACCACCCATATCGCCCGCAAAGTCGTGCAATCTCTGCAACAGCGACCGGCCGCGACCCCGCAGCAACCCGGAGAAGCCTTGTCCACGCGGGAGCAAGAAGTGTTGGATTGCCTGGCCAAAGGCTTTTTGTATAAGGAGATAGCCGAAAAGTTGGGCATTAGCTACGAGACCGTTCACACCTACATCCGGCGGATCTACGAAAAACTTCAAGTTCGCACCCGAACCGAAGCGGTGGCCAAATTTCTCCGGCAATAGTCCGTTGCGGCCAAAAGAAAAGCGGCGGTTTTGAGCCGCCGCGGAAGGAATGCCCGACGGCGCTTACCACGCCGTGGCTAATTTTAGACGTATGCTTGGTACGTCGGATCGTACATGAGCGACTTCACGTGCGCCACTAAGTCGGCCGGGCGTTCGGCGCGGGCCAGCTTCGTCGCGTATCCGGATTCCGCCACCGCCACGGCAATGGCCGCCGAGACTTCGCGCATCCGGGTCAACGCGGGGTAGATACGCCCCAAGGCCAAGTCTTCAGGAATCACCTGTTCCGCCAGCGACTTGGCCGACGCGTAAAACATTTCGTCGTCGATAAGTTTGGCGTCGCAGGCGATAACCCCCAGGCCAATGCCTGGGAAGATATAGGCGTTGTTTCCCTGTCCCGGGTAGTAGGTCTTTCCGTTATAAGTGCAAGGGGGGAAGGGGCTGCCGCTGGCAAACACCGCCCGGCCTTCCGTCCAAGTGTACGCTTGTTCCGCCGTGCATTCGGCTTTGGAAGTGGGGTTCGACAAGGCGAAGATGACCGGGTGCGGGTTTAGCTTGGCCATGGTTTCGACAATCGGTTGGGTGAACATGCGCGCTTTGCCGGAAACCCCGATGATCGCGGTGGGCTTGATCGCCTCGATCGCGGCTTGAAAATCGGTGATGAAGGGGAAATCGTGGGCGTAATGCCGCTTATGTTCGGCTAGATCCGTCCGGCTCTTTACAACCAAGCCCTTCGAATCCACAAACCAGCATCGCTGGCGGGCGGCTTCCAAACTCAGTCCGTTTTCCTTCATGATGGAATAAACCAGCAGGTCGCCGATGCCAATGCCCGCCTCCCCCGCGCCGAGGAATAAGTACTTGTGATCGGCGAGCGTGCCGCCCGTGATTTTAAGGGATGACATCACTCCGGCGACCGCCACCGCCGCGGTGCCTTGGATGTCGTCATCGAACGAACAAAACTTATTTTTGATCGAATTGAGCACTCGGAAGGCGTTGATGTTGGCAAAGTCCTCCAATTGAATAATGGAGTGCTTGAACACTTTTTTCACGGCGGCGATAAATTCGTCCACAAACTCATCGTATTCCGCCCCTCGAATTCGGCGCTCTTTGAGTCCGAAATAAAGCGGGTCCTTAAGGTAGCCCTCATTTTCGGTGCCCACATCGAGGGTGATGGGTAAGCAGTAGTTGGGGTGGATACCCGCGCAGGCTGTGTAGAGGGAGAGTTTGCCAATGGGGATACCCATGCCGAAAACACCCAGGTCACCCAAACCAAGAATGCGTTCCCCATCGGTGACCACGATCACCCGGACATCACGATGCGGCCAGTTTTTTAAAACCTTGGCGATGTTTCCCTTGTCTTTAAGCGAGATGTAAAGCCCGCGTGGGCGCCGGAAGATATGGCCAAATTCCTGGCAGGCCTGCCCGACGGTGGGGGTATACAGGATGGGCATCATCGTTTCCAAATTATCCATCACCACCCGGTAGAACAATGTTTCGTTACGGTCTTGCAGCGCAATCAATTGCACATAACGTTCGAGATCGGAGGTTTTTTTATTGAAATTCTCCATGACGCGCATGACTTGCTCTTCCTGAGTGTTCACTTCCGGGGGCAGCAAGCCTTGCAACCCAAGCAATTCGCGTTCTTTCGGGGTGAAAGCGGTTCCCTTGTTGTAGACCGGGTTCTGTAACAACGCCATACCCTTTGGGTATTTGGTTTTGCCAACTGGGGTTTCGTTTGCGGTAGATTCGTATTCGGCCGTCATGGGATAATTTCTCCTATTGCTCGTCAACTGTTCAACTAGTTATTCGCGATGTCATTGATTCATCAGTGATAGGCCTCAGCGGAGCTAGGGAGAGGGTCGACTGGAGCTATAACTTCTCCAAATACGGCTTTTCCCTATACGTGAGGTTTATTAAGTGACTTAATGACAGGTTAATAAGCTGTGGAATCGAGCGCAAGCTACTTTTTTACAAAAACTTGATCGGCAAAAGGTTTAGCGCGAAAAGCTTAGGCTTGGCTTGAAACTCTCGCGAGGCGTTTTTTTCCGGCTGGCGCCGCAAAAACGGGTTTCAATTTCAACTGGCTAACGGTTCTTTCTGTTAGGCTAGGGCGTGGGGGGCGAAATATCCTCGCCAGTTCCGGGCAAAACTCCTTTAATTCATCACCGTGAGCCAACTGACTCCAGCCCAACAACGCGCCGTTCAAGCCGAAGGCAACATCCTCGTCGAAGCCGGCGCAGGCACTGGCAAAACCCGCGCCCTGGTCGCGCGGTGCCTGGCCCGTGTCGTGGATGCGCAACCACCTATCCCGCTGCGGGACATGGTGATGGTAACCTTTACGGAAGCGGCCGCGGCGGAAATGCGCAAACGCATTCGCGCGGCGCTGGAGCAGGCCTGCCAGAAGCAACCCGGCAATCGTTGGCTGGAGGAGCAATTGGCCTCGATCGATGCCGCGTGGATTTCCACTTTGCATGGGTTTTGCTTGAGTTTAGCGCGCGAGCACTTCCACGAACTTGGGTTGGACCCGCAATTTACCGTTTTAGCCCAAGAGCAAATCAATATTTTGGAACAGGAAGTTTTGGACTCGGTATTCGTCCAGCCGGAGCACGCCGCCCGCCTGGCGGTTTTGCATCGCTGGTCGCGCGAGCGAGGGCAGGGGGGGATGGTCAAACTTCGTGGACAGGTGCTGCGGTTATATAACTATAGCCAGACCTTGCGCGATCCCCCGGCATGGTTTCAGCGGCAGTTGGCGGATTTAGACCAACCGGAGCCGACGCCTTGGATCCGGAATTGGCCCGCGGAAATGGACGATTGGCGGGCGGGTTGGCTGGATGGTTTGGAACCGTTTCGCGGGCAAGGTTTTGCGGATTGCTTGGATCGGCTGGCCGCCCAACCATCACCCGTATCCGTTATGGAATCCGGACCGTGGCTCGAAGCGGTTACGGAGCTGTTGCCGGCCAAAAAGGGTTTACCCAAAGGAGTGCAAAAACGGTGGGAAGCTTTGGCGGAGGAGCTGGAGTTTTTGCGAGGTTTGTTGTCTTCCGAGGAAGGCGCCCCCCAGACGGATTCCATAGGGGCGATGCGGGAGGATTGGGAGTGGACTCGTCACGCCATGGCGAATTTACTGCAATTAACCCTGGCCTTTCAGGCCGAATACACCCGGCGCAAGTCTGATTTGGGCGGAGTCGATTTTCATGACTTGGAGCAAAATGCCTTGCGCTTGCTCTGGAACCCCCAAACTCAAAGTCCCGGGCCCGTGGCCGAGACTTGGCGGAAACGCGCGCGGATGCTGCTCATCGACGAGTATCAAGACATCAATGAAGCGCAAGACGCGATCTTGGAATGTCTCGGCCAGCCAGCCGAACCCGGCAACCGTTTTTTAGTCGGTGATATTAAGCAGAGTATTTACCGATTCCGATTGGCGAACCCGCGGATTTTTCAGCGCTACGCGCGGGCTTGGCGCGAGCCTTCCGCCCCTGGCCAAGTGCTTGGTTTGACGGAGAATTTTCGCAGCCATCCTGCGATTTTGGATTTTGTGAACCGGTTTTTCACCGGCTTGATGCGCGAGTCGGTCGGGGGCGTGGATTACTCCGCGGCCACCGGGCTGCAATCCGGCGATCCGGACCATGAGCGTTTCAAAGTCGCGGCGCCTTCCGGGGTGGCGCCCGCGCCTCGGGTGCGGCTGGATTTGTTGCTGCAGGAAGATGTGGACGAGGAGGCTGGCGGCGAGGCCGCAGCCGCCTTGTCGCAAGATGAATTGGAAGCTCGGATGATTGGCCAGCGTTTGCTGGGCATGCTCCAGGCGCAATGCCCGGTTTGGGATGAAGCGGAGCGACGCCATCGGCCGCTCGCCTGGCGCGATGTGGCGATCTTGTTGCGTTCACCCAGCGGCAAAGCGGAGGTGTTCGCCAAGGAATTCGCCCGGCTAGGCATTCCCCTGGCGGCCACCCGGGGCGGTTTTTACGATGCTATCGAGATCAGCGATTGGCTGAATCTATTGCGGTTGCTGGATAATCCGTTGCAGGATTTGCCGCTGTTGGCGGTGTTGCGTTCGCCGTTGGCCGGGTTCACCGACGAGGAATTGGTGGCGGTGCGTTTGGCGGGTCGCGCCCAACCGCTCTGGACGGCGCTGCAAATCCTGGCCCAGTCCGGTGAGGTCGGGGCCGCGCCTGCCAAAGCGGCTCGGTTCGCCGAACGGCACGCCCGGTGGCGGCGGATGACCCGGGTTTCGGCGTTGTCGGAGTGTCTGGCGCTAATGCTGGATGAGACCCTGTATGAAACTTGGCTCTCGTTGCAACCACGCGCCGCGCAGCGGCAGGCCAATCTCCGGCGTTTGTTGCATATGGCCCGCCAGTTTGACCAATTTCAGCGGCAAGGGTTGTTCCGCTTCCTGCGCTTTGTTGATGCGCAAGCCGAGTCCGGCGCGGGGAGCGAATCGCCGGTCCCCGAGCTAACCAACTCGGTGCGGCTTTTGAGTATCCATCAAAGCAAAGGCCTGGAATTTCCAGTGACGGTGATCGCTGGTTTAGCCAAAAGATTTAATGAAACCGATTTGCAAAATTCGCTCATTCTCGACGAGCGTTTAGGGTTGTGCCCCACGGTCCGGGCTCCCGAAAGCGGTCGGAAATATCCCAGTGTCGCGCACTGGTTTGCCCGGCGGCGCCAACGCCAGGAAATGGCGGGCGAGGAAATGCGGCTGCTGTATGTGGCCATGACTCGGGCGCGCGATTATCTAATTCTAGCCGGCCGGGCCAGCGAGGGAAAACTCGGGGATTGGTCCCCAGGCGCCGGTGGGCCTTTGAGCCTGCTCGAGATTGGCGGGGCCCGGTCTTTCATGGATTGGATTGGCCCCCAATGCGCGGCGATGGTTCCCCAGGGCGATTTATCCGCGCCGGGGGAGCGGGACGGTTTTGCCTGGCACGCTTGCGCGCCGGGGCCGTTGCGCCAATTGGATGACGCTGCTCAGTTCGGCGGGGCGGGAGCTTCGGAGACGGTCGAATTTGCGCCGGAAGCCAGTCTGAAAACGTTGCGCGAGCGATTGGCCTGGCGGTATCCCTATGTGGCCGCGGCCGGGGAACCGGCCAAAACTTCGGTTTCGGCTTGGCGCCGGCGGGTGACGGAAGGAAATGACGGCGAAGCCTACCCGCTATTTACCGAAGCGTCGCCGGTGGCGCAGACGCGGGAAAAGGATCCAGCGAAGCCCGATAAAAGCCGGCTGTCAGCCGCCGAAATCGGCACCATTCACCATCGTTTCATGGAATGGGTGAGGTTGGATAAAACGGCGGGCCTGGCGGATATCGAATCCGAGGCGGACCGGATGGAGGCGGCGGGGATACTCATGCCCGGGGAAAGAGCGGCGCTGGATTTGCCCGCCGTGGCGGCGTTTTGGACTTCCGAGTTGGGCCGCCAATTGTGCGCGCAAGCCCCGCGGGTTCGGCGGGAACTGCCGTTCACCGCCCGGTTCACCCCGGCGGAGTTGCGTGGCTGGGTCGCCGGCCAAATGCCGGCGGTTGAAATCGGGACGGGCGAGGATTTCATCGTCGTGCAAGGGGTGGTGGATTTGGCGGTGATGGGCGAGCGGGAAATCTGGGTGGTCGACTACAAGACCGATCACGCCAGACCGCAAGATCTCCCGCGAAAAGCGCGCGCGTACGCGCCGCAACTGGCGCTCTACGCCACGGCTTTGGCTCGCGTCTACCACCGACCCGCCACGCGGTGCTGGCTGCATTTTTTATCGCTTGGCCAGTCCGTTGACGTATCTTCGATGCTGAATTTGAAGCCATGAATAACCCGCAATTCTTTCTCCTCGTCGCGCTGAATCTCGCCGGACTCGCGGCGGTCCTATGGCTGGCGCTCCGCTTGGGCCGCCTGCAACGGGAAAACCGCGACGCGTTAGGCGCGCCCCTGGCCGAGCTGGAGCGCAAACTGGCGGATGCCTTTGCCAAAGCCAACGCGGACATGGCGGCCCGGGTGGAGCAAATCAAGGGCGATCTGCGCGCGGATTTGACCGAGCGTTTCCAGCAGGGTTTCAATGAAGTGCGGGATGCCGTCGATAACCGGCTCCAACAAGGGCGCGTGGAATTAACCCAAAGTTTGGGGGGAGCGGCCGCGGGATTGGATCAAAAATTCGAACTGTTGCGGGCCGCCACCGAACAAAAGCTGGAGTCCCAAGCCCAACGCCAGGGGGACGCGTTGCGGGAGTCGCGGGCGGAACAATCCAAGTCGTTGACGGATCTAGCCAAAGGCTTGCAGGACCGCTTCGACCAATGGAACCAAGCGCAGACCGCGGCCTCGCGGGCGGCGCGCGACGAATTGGCCCAATCGTTAAATCTCGTCACCCAGCAATTGATCGCGAAATTCGAGGCGCTGGAATCCAAAACCACCCAAAACCTCGAATTGTTGCGCGGCAAGGTGGATGAGCGCCTGCAAACGATTAGCGAACAAGTGCAGCAAAAACTGGAGAAAAATATCCAGGAAGGCTTTGCCCATTTCCAAAAAGTGCAGGAGCACCTCAAAGCGGCGGAGGAGCAGTTGCGCCAGGTCGGCACCGTGGGGCAATCCATCAATGAATTGAATAATCTGCTCAAAATGCCCCATTTACGCGGGAAATTCGGCGAAGCCGAGCTGGCCCGGCTGCTCAGCGACTTCCTCCCGGCGGGCGCCTATGGCGAACAAGTTGGGATTGTCCCCGGGTCCGCCGAGAAAGTGGACGCCGTGGTTTATTTTCCCAAAGTCAAACTGCCGATCGACAGCAAATTCAATCGGGAGCAGATCCTGCCGCTCTTCGAGACCAACGACCCGGCGATGTTGGCCGAGGCGCGCAAGCAGTTGGCGACAGTCATCAAGGGCCAGGCGCGCGACATTCAGGAAAAATACATCCACCCGGAACACGGCACGGCGGAATTGGCGCTGATGTTCCTGCCAAGCGAGACGGTGTATTTCGAGGTGATCCGGGATTTGGAGCTATGCGAGGCGCTGCACAAATGCAACGTTTTCCCGGTGTCCCCCAATACGCTGGCCATCACCTTGAAATCCATCGCGATGAGTTTTAGCTATTACGAGTTCGCCAAAAACGTCGAAAAAACCTTGGAACAAATCAAGCAAGCCCAGAAAAATTTCGCTTTTTTCCAAAAGAAATTCGAAGAGGTCGGCAAAGGCCTGCAAAAAGCTCAGGAAGCCTTCGGCACCGCGTCGACGCATCTCAATCGTTACACCAACCGCGTCACCCAGCTCACGGGCGAACCCCTGCCCGAGATTGCCGCCGATCCCGCCGTAGACGGACCCGAGCCGGCCAAATAAGCCGTCTGCTTCGGACCGGGGCTTAACCGAATCAAGTGGTCGGGGGGACGGCCGAATTGGATTGGGAGCGGAGGTTCTCCGCTTCCAAAGGGCTATAAGCGGTCGTGTGGCCGCCAGCGGCTGCCAGGCAAGGCACTCCCGTGCCTAGGCCCTTTAGACTATTGGACCAGCGTTCCGCGCCGGTGAATGGGTCGAGTGAATAAGTGTAGCCGTTGACCGAAACAAAGAGCTGATTGCCGTCCACCAGGGTCGCCACGTATCCCGAGCCTAGGGGTGATTTCCATTTCCACACCAACTGGCCGTCCAATTTGCGCAACGCGACGACCCGCGAATTGAAGCCGATAAACAGGAGATCGTGAATGCTCATGGCCGATGTCTTAAACCTAAATCGGGCTAGTGTAAATCCTCCGCAGGTGGTGGGATAAGCCATGGTATGCCGATCTCTTTGACTGGAAACGAGGCGTTAGTATAGTCTGGCGCCACGTTGAACATGAAATCAGAACCAGGTAACGGGGGGCTCCCCGAGAACGCGGCCAGGCCTTTGCGTGAGGGTGAAATTTACCGGCCGATCGTGCCGGATGAGGCGCGGCAGCCGGAAATTTCGGCGCGGTCCGTCGGCTGGGGGCTGTTTTTATGCGTGATTTTCACGATCGCCTCGGCGTATTCGGGATTGAAAGTCGGGCAGGTGATGGAGGCGGCGATTCCGATCTCCATTCTGGCCATCGGCTTGGCGCGCATGTGCCGGCGCCGCTCCAGTTTGCTGGAAAATGTCATAATCACCAGCATTGGCGGCACGGCTGGGAGCGTGGTGGCGGGCGCGATTTTCACCTTGCCCGCCCTGTATATTTTGAAGCTTGACCCGCACCCCCTGCAAACGATGTTCATCTGCCTGGCGGGCGGCTGTCTGGGGGTGTTGTTCATCATTCCCTTGCGACGGTATTTTACGCGCGAGATGCATGGCCGCTTGCCGTTTCCCGAGGCGACGGCCATGACCGAAGTTTTGGTCACGGGCGAAAAGGGCGGGGCGCAAGCGCGCTTGTTGCTTTTATCGACCGCGGTGGCCGGAGTTTACGATTTTTTTGTCACCACCTTCCAGGTTTGGCGCGAATCGGTTAATTTTCAATTCATCCCGCTCGTGCGCGATTTGGCGGTGAAAGCGAAGATGGCGCTGAGTTTTGACGCGCTCGCGTTTATTCTGGGGCTGGGTTATGTGATGGGGTTGCGTTCGTCCATGATCCTCTGCGCGGGCGGGGTGTTTTCCAATTTGGTGCTCGTGCCGCTGATTTGGATGTTTGGGCAGCATTTGGGCAATCAGCCGGTATATCCGGCCACCCTACCGATTGTGGATATGTCCGCCGAGCAGATTTTTCGCGGTTACGTGCGTTTCATCGGGGTAGGCGCCATCGCGACGGCGGGGGTGTTTGGCATCGCCAAGTCGCTGAAAATTGTCGTGGGGTCCTTTACCGTGGCGGCCCGCGCGTTCAAGCAAGATGGGGCGCGCGAGGCCGGCCGGGTGGATCGTGATTTGCCGGCCATGACCGTGGCCATTGGCGTGGTGGTGGGCGCCTTGGCGGTGGCGGTTTTCTTTGGCAGCTTGCAGGTTTCGCTTACGACCGTGGCGGTGGGGTTGGCGCTGACCTTGATCTTCGCTTTCTTTTTCGCTTCCGTGGCCGCCAATGCCATTGCCACCGTGGCGCGCAACCCCGTGTCGGGCATGACGATGCTAACGATTATCAGCTCTTCGGTTGTACTGCTGCAATTTGGTTTGTCGGGGCCGACCGGCATGTTTTTTGTGATGGCGATCGCCGGCATGGTTTGCACCGCGCTATCCGTCTCCGGGCAGGCGATCACCGATTTCAAGACCGGCTACTGGCTGGGAGCCACGCCGGCGGCCCAGCAAAAAGTGAAGTTCCTGGGCGTGCTGGCTTCCGCCACCGCGGCGGGCCTGGCCATTGTGCTGCTAGCCAAGGCGTTTCAATTTGGCGAGGCGGCCCCGGGCGACTCGCGGGTGGTGCTGGCATCGCCCCAAGCCTCGATCATGAAAGCGCTCGTGGAAGGTTTCATGAGCCGGCAGCCGATTGCCGCGATTTTGTTCGGCGCGGGGGCCATCATCACGGTCGTGATGGAGATGCTTGGAGTGCCCGCGCTCATTTTCGCGCTGGGCATGTATTTGCCGTTGGAATTGAATTCGCCCGCGCTGGTCGGCGGTTTGCTGGCGCATTTTCTGGGCCGAAAATCCGAAAAACTTGGCGGTGAGCCGGGTCGGGCTTTGAACGAGCGAGCCGTGATCATCGCCTCCGGGTTAATGGCCGGCGGGGCGCTGGGCGGGGTGATTGGCGCGGCGTGCCGCTTGATTCCGGGTTATTCCGAGGGTTTCATCCGCACCCCATTTTTCGCCAATGAACCCATCTCGCAATCGGTGTCGATCCTTGGGTTCGCCGGGTTGTGCGTGTTTTTGTGGTTTAAGGCCAAGGGGAAAAATTCCGCGCCTTAAGCTTGGCCTGGCTCCTTTGGGTTGTTCGCCTCCAGGTCGACGTCCGGAAAATACTTGGGAATGCATTCCGGACACAGGCCGTGGCTGAAACTGGCCTGGGAATGCTTTTGAATGTAACTCTCGATTTGGGTCCAGTACCCCTTGTCATCGCGGACTTTTTTGCACCCCGCGCAAATAGGTAAGAGCCCGCTCAAGGTTTTGATTTCGGCCATGGCTTGCTTGATTTCATTGGCCAGCCGGTTGCGTTCGATGGCGTACCGGAGGGCGCGGCGCACGAGCGGACCATTGATTTGGCATTTCACGAGGTAATCTTGCGCGCCGGCCAGCACGAGTTGTAGTCCCACGCTTTCGTCCTCCAGTCCGGTCAGCACGACGATGGGCAAGGCGGGGAATTGCCGGCGGACCCGGTCGAAGGTTTGGTCACCCGGACTATCGGGCAAACCCAAATCCAGCAAGACGACATCGGTTTCGTTTCGGGCCAGCGTTTGGATGCCTTCCGCCAGGCACGAGGCGTATTTTAAATCAAAGTTTTCCTGCGGGTCCGGCGTTAAATAGCCTTGGATCAGGAAATTTTGCACGACATCGTCATCGATAAGCAGTACGCGAATGGTTTTGGCGGGTTCGGTCATAGTCGGTTAAACAGGTGGCTGGGTGGGTTTGGAGGACCGGCTCAAGTTTTCGCAAACGGCCCGCACGTCCAGTTGTTCAAAAATGGCTAGTTGGCGCTGGGTTTCGACGAGCCAGTGCGGCGTTTGGTTCGGGTCGCCGTTTGGTTCGGCATGCTCCAAAGCTCGCAAGGGGGGGACCATGCCGGTCACGCCGATCGAGCTGCTTGAGCCCGCCAATTTATGGGCTAGCCGGCTGATATCTTTCGCCTTGCCTTCCAGCACGGCTTTGGAGATTTCTTGGACTATAGTGTGGGCTTGCGAAAGAAAAAGTTCGCGCAGTTCGCGCATTTTTTCGGGACTGCCACCGGTAATGTCGCGAAAGCGCGCCGGGTCGAACGTTGGAACCTGAGCGCCGCTCGCGGCCGCCGGGGCCGTGGATGGGTTCGCCGAGGTCGGGCTAGTCGGCGCGGACGCGCCTGGGCGGCATCGTTCCAGGGCTTTGCGTAGCAGATTTTCATCGACGGGCTTGGCGAGGTAATCCGTCATGCCCGCTTGGAGACAGAGTTCCCGATCGCCAGCCATGGCGTGGGCGGTCATGGCGATGATGGGGACGGGCGTTCGCCGCTGGGCGCGCTCCCGTTGGCGGATTTCCTTGGTGGCTTCGTAACCGTCCATTTCGGGCATTTGGCAGTCCATCAGGATGACGTC
>DBTJ01000193.1:18028-18674 GCA_002306985.1 Verrucomicrobia bacterium UBA1319 | reverse complement strand
TTTGGCAGTCCATCAGGATGACGTCATAGTTGGCGTGTTCGAAGGCTTTGAGCGCTTCGAGGCCGTTGGCGGCGATATCCACTTGGCATTGGAGTTTGCGCAACTGGTCGGTGGCGACCATTTGATTAATCGCGTTATCCTCGGCGAGCAGTATGCGCAGATGCAGCCCGGCGGCGCTGGTCGGCGGCGGGGACGCGGGAATCGGGGCGATGGATTTGACCTTGCCCGCGACGGTGGCCAGACAATCGAAGAGCTGGGATTGGCGGACGGGTTTGGATAGCCACCCATCGACGCGCGCGGCTTCCAACTCGGTGGCAGGTGGCGTCTGGCCCAGGGAGGTAAGAATGATCAGTCGCGTGCCGGCGATGGCGGGATCGGACTTGATTTGGTGGGCCAGTTCCAGCCCGTCCATTTGGGGCATGCGGAAATCCAGTAACGCCAAGTCGTAGGGGGCGTCGCCAGCCTCGCGCAGGAGCCGCAACCCTTCTTCGGCGCCGGCGGCCACGGTGACGCGCATTTTCCAGTAGCGCGCGTGGTGGGCCAGTAGTTCCCGGTTGGCCGCGTTGTCGTCGACGATGAGTAAACGCAGACTGGCCAGGCTGGGGCGAGCGGACGGCTGGGTGGCGGGCGGACCCGCCGCCATTTC
>DBTJ01000193.1:17627-17785 GCA_002306985.1 Verrucomicrobia bacterium UBA1319 | reverse complement strand
CTGGGTGGCGGGCGGACCCGCCGCTATTTCGAATTGGGCCGTGAACCAAAAACGCGAGCCGACGCCGGGAGTGCTTTCGACGCCAATTTGACCATCCATCATTTCCACTAAATGCCGGGAGATGGCCAAACCTAGCCCCGTGCCGCCGTATTTTCGCG
>DBTJ01000193.1:13603-17369 GCA_002306985.1 Verrucomicrobia bacterium UBA1319 | reverse complement strand
CCAGCCCCAGCCCCGTGCCGCCGTATTTTCGCGTGGTCGAACCGTCGGCTTGGGAAAAGGCTTGGAACAGCCGCCCTTGATTCTCCGGCGCGATGCCAATGCCGGTATCTTTGACTTCAAAGCGCAACCGCGCCAGGTTGCCTGGCTCGCTATCCAAGGTGACACGGATCGATACTTCCCCTTGTTCGGTGAATTTGATGGCGTTGCCCGCCAAGTTGATGAGCACTTGCCGCACCCGGTCCGGATCGCCCTTCAACCAGGCGGGGATTTCCGGGGCGATAAAGGCGGTCAATTCGATTTTTTTGTCCACGGCCCGCTCGCCGAGCAGTTCGGCGGCGCTTTCCACTACTTCGCGCGGATCGAAATCGATTTTTTCAAAGGACAATTTACGGGCCTCGATTTTCGAGAAATCGAGAATGTCGTTGATGATCGTGAGTAACGTGGCGCCGGAGTCGCGGATAATTTGCGTGTAACGCTGTTGCTGGGGCGAGAGGCCGGTGCCCTGCAATAAGTTGGCCATGCCGATTACTCCGTTCATGGGCGTGCGGATTTCATGACTCATGTTGGCCAGGAATTCCGATTTCAGCCGGGCCGATTCGAGGGCGGTGTCGCGCGCGCGCGCCAATTCGTTCTCCATGTGTCGGTGCGCTGAAATGTCGCGGAAGCTCCAGACCCGGCCCGCCCCCATGTCGCCAATCACCTGGAGTTGCGAGTGCCATTCGAACACCCGGCCATCCTTGAGTTCGATTAATTCCAGCCGTTGCGGCTGGCGTTCATCCCGAGGGGTGTGCGCTATCTCTCGGATGTGCTCGGAGTTCACCGTCTGGGCCAGCATGTAACGCAGCATCTCTTTCGGTTTGCTCCGGGCGGGCATTTCCTTGGATATATTCCACATCTGAAGAAATTTACCGTTGTAGTGAGCGGGGGAATCGTGACGGTCGAGCACGAGGATGCCGTCGGCGGTGGATTCCAAGGTGGCGTTGAGCGCGGTTAGCGATTCGGCTAACTCGTGCGTGCGTTCATTGACGCGTTTTTCGAGGTTGTCCCGAACTTCCCGCAAGGCCGCGTCGCGCGCTTGGATTTGGTCCAGCATCTCGTTAAAGCTGTCGATCAGTTGGCCCAAATCATTCAAGCCCTGTTTGGAGACTCGCACGGAATAGTTTTTCTCGACGGCGACGGCCCGGATGGTCTCGATCAGGCGGAACACCGGCCCCGTAACCAGACGTTGCAGGCGGCTGGACACGAGGAAAGCGCCAAAGAGCGAGGGGATGAGCAAAACGGTGATGATAATCAGGTCGTTCTGGAAACGCTCGGTCAGGTTCGATAGATCGGAAATCACCACGAGTGTGCCCAACATTTCCTTGCCTAATTTGATGGGCTGGCTGATTTCCAGCAAGTCGGGCTTGAATTGAGCGCCGGGCGGCGGTGGTTGCGGCGGGAAAAGCCCGACCGCATTCTGATGAAGCTTAGCTGGGCCGCGAGGTCCGCCAGGTGGCTCAGGGCGGACGGGCGAAGCGGGCGGCGGCCCTTTTTGGCCACGGTGATAGGTCGCAAAAATCCGGCCGGATTTGTCGTAGACACACGCGGCGGTGATGCGCGATTGGGCGTCCAGCCCGCCAAGCAGGTCGCGCGCATCCTTAGGGACATCGAAATCCAGCGCGGCGGTGCAGTTGCGCGCCAGGACGCCCGCGACGGCCGAATTGTTGATCACCATGAATTTGCGGGCTGTGGCCATATCGGCCAGCACGAAACCCGCGCACGCCAGCAACAAGGCCACCCCGGTGGAGAGCATGACGATCCAGGCTTGCTTTTGCAGAAGGGGGGCGTTTTTAAATTGCAGCAGACTCATTCGGCGCTCCTTTCCGCTTTACCTGTCACCACGTCGGCCACATTCAAAACCCGGGAACTAATGCTGAGTGGGATTTTTCGGGCGGCGGCGAGGTTCACTTGGAAGCGCACTTTGTTTTCTTTTATCACAAATTCGATCATTCCTCCCTGTCGCAGAAAGTCGTCGGTTTCACCCGCTGTCAGCAATGGTAGACCTTTGACGTGATCGAGGATTTCCGCTTGGCGTTTTTTCTCCGCGGCCCCGATAAACAGGATATGGCACTCCTTATATTCTTGATCGTGGAGTATTCGCCGGATTCGCACTGGCCGGTCGCCGATCATTTTACCGGCGGTGAATTTTTCAAATTCAATTCCAAAGGCGCCGCCCTCGCAAATACCCACCACCAAGGGGGTCGAGGCGCTGGCAAAGGTGTTGGTTGGCCATTCCACATATTTGGCGATGTTAAAGAGCAAGGCGGCCTTGACTTGGGCCTCCGTGGGGCCCGCTTCGGCGGCTTCCGCGAACCCCGCCGACACCCAGATGAGCCAAACGAGTAAACAAAAGCCTAAAACGCGCGCGCTAACGCTGGCCGTGTCGACCGCCGGTGATTTTGCGCCCCAACGGAAACCGAAGCTTGGCCTTAGGGAAATGTAAAACCAGTGGGGCATGGCTCAAAACCGAATGCTTAATCGGGCGAAAACGCCTCGTTCGATAGGCGCGTTGCCGCCGCCGATTTCATAGTGGCTCTTTTGTAGCAGATTCTGGAAGCTGACCCGGGCTTCAATATGCTTGGTGGGGCGCCAGCCTACGCCGATATCGTAGCGAAAATAGCTTTCGACTTGTTGGCCGGGTAAGTTATCGACGTAGTAAAGTCCCTGGTCGAATTCAAAATGCCCCGGCAAATCCACGTAGGAATGAATTTGGAATTGGTTTTTGGGGGTGAAACCTTCGGTGGCTTCAAAGTTGGGGTCCGCGACGCCGGGCTTCAAGTGCATTTGGACTTGCAGGGCCGTGTAGCTGGCCGTCAAACGCCACCGGTCGATTACTTTCCAATTCGCGCTTAATTCGGCGCCATAAGTTTCGCCCTCGCCGTTATTGCGGTAAGTGAAATAATTCACCCCGTTGGCGACCCCCAGGCTCTCGGCGGTGCGCATGTTGTCGTACACGTTATAGAATAAAGCCAGATCGAAGGATAGATCGCGCCGGGGTAAATATCGATACCCTACTTCGTAAGCCGTTAGATATTCGGATTCCAGCTCCGGATTGCCCACGGTGATGGTGTTGCGGCGCCGATCGGTCAGGTCCGATTCTTCGCGCGACGGGGTGCGCGCGGCGCGACTGACGGCGCTCCAAAAAACCTGCTTTTCCATGGGGGTCCAAAGCAAGCGCAAGCCGGGTTGAATCTCAAAACCGGTAAAATCGTTATGCTCGAATTTGGCGCCCGCCGTGGCTTTCAAGCGGTTCTCGACCAAGGTGATTTCGTTCTGCGCGAAGGAGCTGAACGTTTGTTTGCTGGCGCTTTCCGGATTATAGATTTGGCTGGCGCCGGGCGCGGCCTTTAACGTATCGGCGGTGACGCGATACTCTAGGCCCCAGATGAAGTGGTTGCGCTCACCCAGGGCGAAGTTGTTTTGAAAATCCACATCGCCCGTGTCTCGTAGTTCGTGAAAAATGCCGACGTTCCGGTCTAGCCGATCATAGTAGGCCTGCAAGCTCAGGCTTGAAGTGTCGGAGAACGCGTGGTTCCACCGGCTTAAAACGTTGCCGGTCCGGTTTTGGTTGCGGTCCAGTCCGCTCAAGGGATACTGGTAAGTTTGGTCGAAATAATCACCTTGAAGGACGGTTTGGTCGGTATCCGTCGCGTCCCAATCCACCCGAAATCCCCCGAGATAGTTTTCCGTCTTGTCCGTGGTTGTGGCGGCCGCCGCCGGGGTCGCT
>DBTJ01000193.1:0-13357 GCA_002306985.1 Verrucomicrobia bacterium UBA1319 | reverse complement strand
TTGTGGCGGCCGCCGCCGGGTTCGCTGGCTGGCTGGACTGGGGTCCTGATGGGGGACTAGCCGAAGAGGTGTCCTGGTTAAGATAAGTGACGTAGACGCGGTAGTAGGCGTTGGTCGCCAGTTTGCCTCCGTAGCGGATGCCCCCGTATTCGCTGGGCTCGGTGCCACCGCCGCCGGTGATCAAAGTACCCGGGGTATCCTGGGCTTTTTTCGTGACGATATTGATAACCCCGCTTACGGCGTTGGCCCCAAATAGAGTGGCTCCCGGGCCGCGAATCACCTCGATCCGNNAATCCACCGCGCGTCATATCCCAGGAGTCGTTGGTATCCTTTCCCTTTGCATCAACAAAGCTGTCCCGGTCGAAATGCTTGGCAAAAATACGAAGAAAGGTGTTTTCGCCAAGCTTCATCCCGTATCGGGCAGAGCTAAAGCCGCGTTCGTACGTGCCGCCTCCGGCGCTCACCATCCCGCCCATGGTATCCTCGGCGGACCTGGTGATGATATTGATGCCACCGTTGACCGCGTTCGAGCCCCACAGGGCGGCGCCGGGGCCGCGAATCACCTCGATCCGGTCGATATCCTCCATCATCACATCCAACGATTCCCACGCCACGCCCGAGGTAAGCAGGGAATACACACTGCGGCCATCGATGAGCACGAGCAGTTGGCGCACCAGCCGTTGATTCATCCCGCGCGAACTGATGGCGTAGCCGCCGCTGTCGGTGCGCGCGACTTCCAATCCCGGGACCTGACGCAAGGCTTCCGGCACGGTGAGCGCGCCGTTGCGACGGATATCTTCCTGGGTGACGACATAGATGGCGGCGGGAGATTCGGAGAGCAAGCCCGCCTTTTTCGCGACCGAAGTGACTTCAATTTGCACTAAATCTTCCAAATTCATTTCTTGGAGATTAGCCGCGGCGTGCGTCGGCGCTGCCTGGGGTATAGCTGTCGCCGGGGCGTTGGTTGAGGAGTCTTGGGCGGCGAGTTGGCCGACCATCGTCAAGTAAATGAAACCCGCGCCCCATCCACGCCTGAAGCGAGTATTTGGGGGGTAAGTTCGATCGCTGGAAAGGGATCGCCGAGGAGATGCGATTCCAGTTCCCGGGTTGGTCTGATGCTTTGCTCGCCGGGCTGCCATGTTTAGTTTGGGAGTGTCCTCGCCTTTTCTGGTTTGCGGTTAAATGTAAATTCCAGTGTCCGCGTCAAACGGGTTTCCCCAGGAAAGGGCGCGCCAGCCCTAACCAGGTCTTAAATGAGGAAGCCAATTTAACGGCATAACACTCCAAAGGCGCGGCCAAAGACTCATCGGCGACGCCCTTTACTTATCGGCGGGAATCCCTTGTTACTTAAATAGAAACGAGCGCGCGAAAGGCCGGCCGGGGGGGGGGACGCCGCCGGTTGGTTGGCCTAGCCGTGAAGATGATTGCAAAGGTCTATGCTATCGGCGCTTACGCACGGGGCCGCAATAGAAGCTCCGGCCAATGCGCACCGCGCGCACGCGAGTGTCGCGGCTGGGGTCGGCGCCGGGTTTATCCTGTTCGAATAACGCCGTGTAGTGGTAGGTGAAATTTTCCAGCTTCACGCGATCGATTTTTTGGCCAATGAAGCCTTCGATGGCGCGCATATGAGGCATGTCTTCGGCGACCATTAGGGTGAACGCATCGCCGGCGGCTTGGGCGCGGCCCGTGCGGCCAATCCGGTGCACGTAGTCCTCCGGATGTTGGGGGACGTCGAAATTGATCACGTGGCTGACATCGAGAATATCCAGGCCGCGGGCGGCGATGTCCGTGGCGACCAGAATCTCGAACCGGCCATCGCGAAAGCCGCGCAAAGCTTGCTCGCGTTCCCGTTGCGTGCGGTTGGAATGCAGCACGGCCACCGAGAGGCTGTCCTGTTTGAGTACGCGGGTGATGCGGTCAGCCCGTTGCTTGGTCCGGCAAAATACGATGATCGAGCTGTAATCCACGCGCTTGAGGAGTTCGCGGAGCAGCTCGATTTTTTGGTCTTCCGACACCGGATATACGGCGTGCTTGATGGTCTGGGCGGGGGAGCGCTGCGCGCCGATCTGGATGATCTGCGGAGTTTTCATGGCCCACTGGATCAAGGTGGCGATTTCGGGCGGGATCGTGGCTGAAAAAAGCATGGTTTGGCGCTGTTTGGGGCAGCGGTCGACAATTTTGCGCACATCCGGCAAGAACCCCATGTCGAGCATGCGATCGGCTTCGTCGAGGATGAGATATTGGACTTTATCCAGGCGGCAGGTGCCGCGGTTGATGTGGTCGAGCAACCGGCCGGGGGTGGCGACCAGAATATCCACTCCCGCCCGCAAGGCGTCGTTTTGCGCGCCATAGCCCACGCCGCCGAAGACCACGGCCGCGCTCAGCTTGGTGAACCGGGCGAAATCGCGGAACGCGGTTTCCACTTGGGCGGCCAGTTCGCGGGTGGGCTCGAGGATCAATACCCGGGTACCCCGCGAATTCTCGTCCAGCCGCGAAAGGATCGGCAAAGCGAAGGCGGCCGTTTTACCGGTACCGGTTTGCGCGCTGCCAATGACATCTTGCCCCGCCATCACCAGGGGGATGGCGCGCAATTGAATGGGGGTGGGCTCCACGTAGCCCATCGCCTTGATCCCCTGCAGGACCGCGGGCGAAAGCCCGAATGTTGTAAACGACATGCCACACTTTAACACCCGGAGCCGGGAAATTGAAATGGAGAAATTTGGGCGCGCGTTGGCGTCGGTTGGCGCGCCGAGCCGCGCGGCGGAAGGGAAGCGCGTTTTAGCGGCGTTTTTCGGCCGCTTTTTTCGCCGTGAAATAATTGTAAATTTTCGCGCTAAACCGTTGCGTTTGCCGCGCGCCATTCCTAAGGTATACGCTTATTGTTTTATTTCTAAGACATGCAGTCATTGATCGCGAAAGCCGACACGTTGTTGGAAGCGTTGCCATATATTCAACGCTTCCGGTCGCAAATTTTTGTCATTAAATATGGGGGCAGTTTCATGGATTCCCCGGATCCGGCGGTCCGCGACGGCGTGGCCCGCGACGTCGTCTTTCTGGAGGCGGTGGGGGTCAACCCCGTCATCGTGCATGGCGGCGGCAAAGCCATCACGCGCGCCATGGCGGCGGCGGGGCTCCAAGCCAATTTTGTGCAGGGCGTGCGCGTGACCGACGAGGCGGCGGTGCGCGTCGTCGACCAGGTGCTCTCGCGCGAAATCAACCCGCGCATCGTCGAGGCGATCGAATCTTTCGGCGGCAAGGCCAAAGGGTTTGCCGGCGCCGAGATTTTCACGGCGCGCAAACTTTGGCTCACGGGGCCTCAAGGCGAGCGGGTGGACACCGGTTTGGTGGGCGAAGTGGTGGCGGTGAAAACCGCGCCGCTGCTCGAATGCATCGAGCGCGGCATCACCCCCGTCATCAGCCCGACGGCTCTCGGCGAGGAGGGCGCGGTGTATAATTGCAACGCCGACACCGCCGCCGCGCAGGCGGCCGCCGCGTTGCAAGCCTGCCGCCTGGTGTTTATGAGCGACGTGCCGGGACTGTTGCGGGATTTGAAAAATCCCGCGTCTTTGATCACTCACTTGCAAACCGGCGAAGTGGACAGTTTGAAGAAAGCGGGTATTATCGATAAGGGTATGATACCAAAAATTGACAGTGCGGTGGCCGCCATTCGCGCCGGCGTGGAGAAAGTGTCGCTGGTCGACGGCCGGGTTTCGCACGCGGTGTTGCTGGAAATTTTCACGGACGCGGGATTAGGCACGGAGGTGGTGCTGTGAAGGAGATCATTCCCCCGGCGCCGCCAGCGATTACGCGCAATGACTCGGCCGCGGTACGGCAGCTTTTCAAGGATAATGTGGTGCCTTCCTACGGCCGGTTCGACTTGGTGCTAAGCCACGGGTTGGGCGGTTACGTGTGGGATGTCGCCGGTAAACGCTATCTCGACATGGGCGGCGGCATCGCCGTTTGCTCGCTGGGCCACGCGCATCCGGCCATTACGGACGCCTTGGTGGAGCAGTCGCGCAAATTGGTCCACGTCTCCAATCTCTATTACCACGAGCCCCAAGGGCGGTTGGCCCAGGCGCTCGTGCGGCTCATCGGCCCGGGTAAGTGCTTTTTCTCGAATAGCGGCGCCGAGGCGAACGAAGGTTTGTACAAAGTCGCCCGGAAATTCGGTCATGAGGAAGGGCGGTTCGAGATTTTAACGGCGGTCAATTCCTTTCACGGGCGCACCCTCGCGGGCATTGCCGCCACCGGCCAGGATAAGGTGAAGAAGGGGTTTGAGCCTTTGATGCCCGGTTTTCGGCACGTGCCCTATAATGATTTGGAAGCCATGCGCCAGGCGATCAGCCCCGCCACCGCGGCCATTCTCATCGAGGGGGTGCAAGGCGAGGGCGGCGTGACCCCGGCCCAACCGGAGTACTTGCTGGGCTTGCGTAAATTGTGCGACGAAAAGCGGCTGTTGCTCTTCATGGACGGCGTGCAATGCGGTTATTTCCGGACCGGCCGGTTCCAGAGTTTTCAACGGATTCTGGAAAACACGCCGGGGGGCGCGAGTTTTCTGCCCGATGGCGTGTCGATGGCCAAGTCGCTTGGGGGCGGTTTCCCCATGGGCGCGTTCTGGGTGCGGCAGCCGTACGCGGATCTGCTCGGGCCGGGCACCCACGCGAGCACCTTTGGCGGCACGCCGCTCGGGTGCGCGGTCGCGTTGAAAGTGCTGGAAGTAGTCACTCGGGAGCGGTTGGCGGACAACGCCCGCGAGCAAGGCGAATACCTCGCCGCCGAATTGCGCGGCCTCGCGCGGGAGTATCCTTCCGTGCTGCGTGGCGTCCGGGGCCTCGGCTTGATGCTCGGCTTGGAATTGGCGCCGGACATCGCCGCTTTCAAAGACGCCAGCGGGTCGGCTTCCCTGCAATTTGTCCATCGCCTGCACGCCGAAGGCATGCTGGCCATTCCCGCGGGCACCCATGTCATCCGCCTTTTGCCGCCGCTGAACCTCAGCCGCCTGGACGCGGAGGAAGCTTTGCGGATTATCGAAAACGTCGTTTCGCGACTCGCAACATGAAACATCTCTTAAAACTTGAAAGTCTGCCGCGCGCGGACATGGAGGAGATTTTGCAATCCGCTCCCGCCATCAAAGCCGGACGCGGGCGCCCCGGTCCCCAGCCTTTGGCGGGCCAGATCTGGGCGATGATCTTTTCCAAAGCTTCCACCCGTACCCGGGTGTCCTTCGAGGTCGGCGTGCGGGAATTGGGCGGGCAACCCATTTTTTTGAACGCGAACGATATTCAGCTCGGTCGGGGGGAGCCGATCAAAGACACCGCGCGCGTCTTGGGCCGCATGACCCACGGAGCCATCATTCGCACGTTCGCCCAGAAAGATGTCGAAGATTTCGCCCTCTTTTCGGGGCGGCCCACGATTAACGCGCTTACGGACGATGAGCATCCCTGCCAAATCCTGGCGGACCTGATGACCTTTGAGGAGAAGCGCGGGCCCATTGCCGGGAAAAAAGTTGTCTTTATCGGCGATGCCTCGTGCAATGTGCCGATTTCCTGGATGTTCGCCGCCGGCAAACTCGGTTTCCAGCTGTGGCTGGCCGCGCCCAAGGACTTTCAACCGTCGGCGGATTTGATCGCGCGCGCGCGCGGCGACATTCATTGCACGGAAGATCCCTTGGAGGCCGTCGCCGGGGCGGATTTGCTGTACACCGACGTTTGGGTCTCGATGGGGAAAGAAGCGGAAGCGGCGGAGCGCATCCGGCGGTTGGCGGGATACCAAATTAATGAATCGCTGGTCCGTCGGGCGCATCCCAACGCTTTGGTTATGCACTGCCTGCCCGCCTATCGCGGTAAGGAGATCGACGAGCCGACTTTCGAAGCTCACGCGGAGACTATTTTTGACGAAGCCGAAAACCGTTTGCACGTGCAAAAGGCCATCCTGGATTGGATCGTGCGCGCATGAGCCAGAACGCCCAAAAAATCAACCTGCGACGGCCCGATATTATGGAAGCCGTCCAAGCGCAGGTGTTGTCGCACTATCGTAGCGAGTTAGTAGACCGCTTGCGGGCTAAGGACAAGCCGCTTTCGGCCAACGGCCTGACGGTCAAGCTCGCCAAGGAATTCGGTTTTTGTTACGGGGTGGAGCGCGCTATCGATCTCGCTTACGCGGCGCGCAAGGTGTTTCCCGACAAACCGATTTATATCCTCGGTGAAATCATCCATAATCCCGAAGTAAACGATCAAATCCGGGATATGGGCATTCGGTTTCTCTCCGGCAAGGAGAAAACCGCCGATATCGGCGATCTGACCGAAGGAGACCTGGTCATCATTCCCGCGTTCGGCGCCGAGATGGCCACCATGCAAGCCTTGGAGACCAAGGGTTGCCAGTTTATCGACACGACTTGCGGCGACGTGATGAGCGTGTGGAAACGCGTGCGGCAATACGCCGGCGACGCTTTCACGAGCATCATTCACGGCAAAGCCTGGCATGAGGAAACCAAGGCGACGAGCTCCCGGGCGCTAGCCCGCGGCCGCGGCCATTATCTGGTGGTCTTCACCCTGGAGGAAACCGATGCGGTGTGCAAATACATCCTCCACGGCGGCGATAAGGAGGCGTTTTTGCGCAAGTTTTCCGGCGCCTATTCGCAAGGCTTCGACCCGGATCTTCATTTGCAGGCCATTGGCGTGGCCAACCAGACCACGATGCTGCGCGGCGAGACGGAGGAAGTCCAGCGGCGCTTGCGCGTGGCGATGACCGAGCGCTACGGCTTGGGGGAGATGGATAAACATTTCCGCTCGTTCGACACGATCTGCGGCGCCACTCAGGAGCGCCAGGACGCGTTGCAAAAATTGTTGAGCGAACCGTTGGATTTGCTGATTGTGATCGGCGGCTACAATTCCTCCAACACCTCCCATTTGGCGGAAATGGGCGAGGCCAAACTGCCCACATACTTCATCAAAAACGCTTCCAAGATCGTTTCGGACCGGTTGATCCAGCGTTATGACTTGAAGCTGCAAAAAGAAGTGGAGTCGCACGACTGGCTGCCCTCGGGAGTTGCGACGATTGGCATTACGGCCGGCGCCTCCTGCCCGAATAACTTGATCGAAGACACGATCCGCCGGTTATTCGAACTGCGCGGCGTCTCGGTGCAGGACATGCTGGCGCCTTGATCGCATGCCAATCACCCGCGCCGAGCTTGAAGCCAGAGAATGCCAGACGCTGGCCGCCTACGCGCAAAAGAGCGCCGATTCGCGCGGCCGCCTCTATCCTGAATCACCGCCGGATTGGCGTACGCAATATCAACGCGATCGGGATCGGGTGATCCATTCGCGGGCCTTTCGGCGCCTGGAATATAAGACGCAAGTTTTTCTCAATGGCACGGGCGATCACTTGCGCACGCGATTGACCCACACCATGGAGGTGGCGGCGATTGCCCGGAATATTTCCCGCGCCTTGCGCTGCAACGAAGACCTGACGGAAACCATCGCCCTCGCCCATGATTTGGGGCATCCACCCTTTGGCCACAAAGGGGAGGCCGCGCTCAACGAATTGATGCGCGGGCAGGGCGGCTTCGAGCACAATCATCAAAGTTTGCGGGTGGTCGAGGAGTTGGAGCAGAAATACCCTTGGTTTCCCGGGTTGAACTTGACTTGGGAAACCCGGGAGGGGCTGCAAAAGCACCGCACGCGCTATGATCTGCCGCCGAAGGGCGGGGGCGTGGAGCAAAACCTGCCCAACGCCTCCATCGAAGCGCAAGTGGCCAACCTGGCCGATGAAATCACCTATTATAGCCATGACTTGGATGACGGACTCGAATCCGGGCTGCTTTCCGAGGAGAAGCTGGAGCGGGAAGTGCGGTTGTGGCGCGAAGCGGCTCAATCGGTGCGCGCCGAGCATGGCGAGTTGCCCGATGAATGCCGCTGGTATTTCATCATCCGCTGCCTGATCGATTCTCAGGTGCGCGACGTGGTTTCATCCACCGAAGAACAGCTGGCCGGCTCGGGCATCCAATCGGCGGATGACGCCCGACGTTCGCTCTCGCCCATGGTCCAGTACAGTCGCGAACGGCGCGGCTTGAATCTGGAACTCCGGGATTATCTGTACCAGAATCTTTATTTTAATCCCGAGGTGCACGAGCCCAATATGCAGGCCGTGCGGCTTCTGCGCGATCTGTTCGCCTTTTACCTGGAGCACCCGGAAGCCGTCGGGGAGCATTGCCGCAAGCGCGCGGCCAAGCTGGGCTGGCCCCGGGCCATTTGCGATTATCTGGCGGGTATGACCGATCGGTACGTCATGGCCGAGCATCAACGCTGGCTCTCATTGCCTTGACGCGCCCGCCCTTCGGCTTCATATTAATCTCATAGCTATATTTGAAGCATGAACTTAGCTCCCGCGCGCCTTTTAGTGGCCATCGCCGACTCCGGGGTTTTCATTAAAATCGCCGGACGCGCCAATTTTTCGGCCAGTGTGGATTTTAAGACTCTCATGCGAGAGTTGGCCGCGCGCGGATATCGCCGGTTCACGCTGGATTTGACGGAATGCGCCATCATGGATAGCACCTTCCTGGGAGTCTTGGCGGGGTTCAGCCTCAAACGCCCCGCCGCCGCCGCCGGGCATCCACCGATCCAACTGTTGAATCCCAACCCGCGCATCGTGGAGACCTTCGATACGATGGGTATCGCCTCGATGTTCGAAGTCATCACCGGCGTCCCGCCGCTGGCCGATTACGAGGAGGCTGCGCCGACCGCGCCCGCCAGTCGGGTGGAATTGGCGCGCACGAGTTTGGAGGCTCATCAAACCCTCATGGAGATATCGCCCGCCAATGTTTCTAAATTCAAGGACGTCGCCCGGTTTTTGGCTGAAGACTTGAAGCAGCTCGAAAGCCGACCGGAGGACGCGCCCCCTTCGGAGTGATCCCGCTTATGCCACCCTATCGCGAGTTCGATATTGAACAGATTTCCAAGCAATTCCAGATCTATGGCGAGATTTTGCACGCGGAACCGTGCAAGATCGGGCACATCAACGAAACCTACACCGCCACTTACGATCAAGGCGGAGCCAAGGTTCGCTACATTCATCAGAAGATCAACCAAAACGTTTTTAAACGGCCCGACCAAGTCATGGAGAATTTGGTGCGGGTCACGAGCCACATCCGCCGCAAATTAGTGGCGCGCGGGGAAAAGGAAATCACGCGCAAAGTGCTCGGGGTTATCCCTTCGCGCGAAGGCAAACCCTACTATCAGGCCCCGGACGGCGATTGCTGGCGCACGTTTGTGTTCGTCGAAAACACCCGCACCTATGAGGCGGCGGAGACCCCGCAGCAGGCGTTCGAAGCGGGCAAAGCGTTTGGTAATTTCCAATGCCTGCTGGCGGATATCGACGGTCCGCGCTTACACGAGACCATTCCCGACTTCCATCACGCGCGCAAACGGTTCGACGCTTTCAACGAGGCGGTCGCCAAGGACCATTTCAGTCGCGTCGCCAGCGCCAAATCGGAAATCGAATTCGCGCTTAAAAATGAAAAGTTGGTGGATGTATTGCTCAAGGCCCATGCCGCCGGCAAAATCCCGGAACGCATCACCCATAACGATACGAAATTCAATAACGTGATGCTCGACACGAACACCGGCAACCAGATTTGCGTGGTGGACCTGGACACCGTGATGCCCGGACTGGCCTTGTATGATTTTGGCGACATGGTGCGGACCACGACCAGCCCCACCATGGAAGACGAAAAGGATCTTTCCAAAGTGCAATTGCGTTTGCCCATGTTCGAGGCGCTGGCGCGCGGGTACGTCGAGAGCGCCACTTTTTTAACCAAGACCGAGCGTTCTTACCTGGCCTTCGCCGGGAAACTCATCACCTTCGTGATCGGTTTGCGTTTTCTTACGGATTTCCTCCTGGGTGACACTTACTTCCGCGTCCATCGGGCGGAGCATAATTTGGACCGCTGTCGCACGCAGTTCCGGCTTGTCGATTGCATCGCCAAACAGGAAAAAAAGATGCAGCAGTTCGTGGATAAACTCTGACGTATCTCAACGCGGCCGGCGCAAGGTCGATTCACGACGCGAAGTAGGCCCTGCGGCTTTTGGAAGAGCGCGCGGGTTTGGGAAAGCGGCGCTGGGCACCGGGGTGAAACAGCGCGCGGCAAGCGGCCTGTACCCATGGTCGGGTTACGCTCGCGTTGGCAGTTTTGGTGCCTACGAGAACCACCCCAATTCGCTCTGTTTCGCCAAACCGTGGGCCGGCTTTTTTAGTCGATTTTCAAGCCGCACCATTCACCGGCTAGGGTCCGGGTTTTTTGCGGGGTTTCATGAAGAATCACCCGCCAGCCGCGTGTCTGGCCCGCCGCGATGTTTTCCGGGCGGTCATCGATATAAATTAGATCGGCGCCGCGGCGGCCGCTGGTCGCTTCAACCACTTCATAGAGCTTGGACTCGGGTTTTTGGGCTTTATGTTCGAAAGAATAGATGTACCCGTCGAAATGGCCGAAGAAGGGGAAATGCCCGGTGATCCAGCGCACCGCCAGCTCGTTGGTGTTGGAAAAAATATACGTGTTGAAGCCGGCGGCGCGCAGTTGTCGCTGCAACGACACCATGGGCGGGATTTCGGTGAAGATATCGCCGAAGATGTCCGCGAATTCCTCGAACTTGCCGGGGAAACCGCAGACCGCGCGAATCCTTTCAAAAAACTCCGGCGTGCTCAGCCGGCCGGATTCATAGTCGGTGAGCAACGGGATTTGGTTCGCGATTTTGGCCGCCGCCAGCAGCGGATTCGCGCAGCGTTGCGCGAGGCGTTTGACCGCGACGCGATAGTCGAAATCGACGAGCACTTTACCTAAATCGAAAATGATGGCGGGTTGGGGGTTCATGATTCAAGCGCGCGCCGGCCTTCGATGGCTCGGCCTAAGGTTAACTCATCGGCGTATTCGAGGCTGGCTCCCACCGCCATGCCTTGCGCCAGTCGGGTGACTTTGACTCCTTTGGGCGCGAGCCGTTTGGCCAGGTAATAGCTGGTGGCATCCCCTTCGACATCCGAACCGAGGGCGATGATGATTTCCTGGATGCCCGGCTGTTCCACTAAACGTTGTTCCAGTTGAGCTATCCGCAAATCCTCCGGGCCGATGCCGTCGACAGGCGAGATTTTACCGCCTAACACGTGATAGCGGCCGTGGTAAATGCCGGATTTTTCGAGGCTGAGAATATCGACGGCTCGCTCCACCACGCAGATTAACGAGGGATCGCGCCGAGCATCTCCGCAAATGCCGCACGGCTGGATTTCCGTTAACGCGCCGCAGATTTGGCAGGGTTGGATTTTTTCGCTCGCGTTGACAATGGCGTCCGCCAAAAGCCGGGTATCCGCCCGCCCGGATTGGACCAGGTGTAAAGCGATGCGTTCGGCCGATCTCGGCCCGACGCCGGGCAGCTTACTAAGCTCCGAGATAAGCCCCGCCAATGGCTCGGGCAAATGCGCCATATAAACAAGGATAAAATCGCGCCGCGGGCGTGGCGGTCCCAACTTTTACATCAAGCCGGGGATGCTCAGGCCGGAGGTGACCTTGCCCATTTCGGTGTTGGAGATTTCCTTGGCTTGGGCTAGGGCGTTATTCGCCGCCGTGATCAACATATCCTCTAGCAACTGGATGTCCGCCGGCGTCGCCGCTTGCGGGTCAATCTTGATGGAAGCCAGCGAGCCATCGCAACGAGCGACCACTTTGACGGCGCCTCCGCCGCTGGTGGCTTCGACGGTGCGGTTGCCCAGGGCGGTCTGGACTTCTTCCATTTGCCGCTGAATGCGGGCGGCCTGTTTCATCAATTTTCCAATGCTCGACATAATTCAACCCCTAACTTGTTCCGCGAACTTCCAGGATTTGCCCCTTGAATATCTCCAGGGCCTGTTTGATCAGCGGATCGTTTTTAAACTCATCTTTGTCAAGTAACACCGTCGTCGGCTTAGGCGCTTCCGGCTCCGGCTTGGCTTCGGGCTTGCCTTCCGGGGCGCGCCGGACGGGCTTCTTTTCCTTGACCGGCGGCAGGCTCTCCGGTTTGGCCGCGGCGACGCTCGGGTGGTCCGTTGCCACATGGGGCTTGGCCGGCGCGGTCGCCGAGCTGATCTTGATAATCTTTATTTGGACGTCGCCCAAGCCCAATTCGCGGACTTTATCTTGAATCAGCTTGCGGTTTTTCGCGTTATCCACGAAATCGATGCTATCCGAAGCTTCCGGGGGAAAACCGATCGTGAGCAAGGTTTTTGTGAGCGATACCGGGTGGGCTTGCTGTAAATAGGTGCGGGTAAACTGGCTGGTTTGCCCCACCGCCTCCACAATGCGCTGCCAGCTTGCCTCCAAATCCAGCTGCCCTCCAGGCGCGGCGGCGGGTTCGGTGGGGGCGAGTTCGAGCAGTGGCAATTGAGGCGCGGGCACCGGTTCCGCGGACACGGGCGCGGAGGGCGGTCTGAGCGGCGCGGGCTGCGGCGTGGGTGAGGTAAACGCGGTCGCTGGTTCTTTTAGCTCGTCGGCAACCGTGAGTTCGCGGATAGGCTCCGGTTTTGGCGCGGTCGCGGTTGTTCGGGCCGGGGCCGGCTTGGGTGGCGCCGCGGGGGTCGGGCTAAATTTGGCATCCGGACCGGCGGCGCGCAACTGGGCCAACTGCTGCAACACGGAATCCAGGCTGACGGCATGCCGCGCCTGCATGGCTTTGAGCAGCGTTACTTCGACGAAGATTTTTTTGGAGACGGCATCGCGCAGTCGGTTTTCGCCATCGGCCAGCGTTTCCATGACCCGCGTGAGCAGGTCGAGCGAGGCGGTCCCGGCCTGCGCTTTCATGACCTCCGTTTCCGCTTCGGTTATTTCCAGCAATTGCGGATTGCCTTTGCTGATTTGAAATATGAGCAGATTGCGAAAGTGCTCGAGTAAATCGGAAAGGATGCGGCTTAAATCTTTGCCGTTCTTTTCTAGGGTTTGCAGGATTTCCAGCGCTTGGCCCGCTTCGCCGTTTAATAGAATGCCCGCCAAAGCCTGGATTTGGCCGCGGGCCGCCAGACCGAACATGGATAAAACGTCGTTTTCCTCGATCTTGGCGCCGCAAAAACTGATGAGCTGGTCCAAGGTGGATTCGGCATCGCGCATGCATCCCTCGGAACCGCGGGCGATGGCCAAGCGCGCCGCTTCGTCGATCGCCACTTGTTCCTGCTGAGCGATGAAACCCAAGTGCTGGGCGATCCGATTCGCGGGAATGCGACGGAGATCATACCGCTGGCAGCGGGACAGGATCGTAGGCAGAACCTTTTCCGGTTCCGTGGTCGCGAACATGAATTTTACATGTTCCGGCGGCTCTTCGAGGGTCTTCAACAGGGCGTTGAAGGC
>DBTJ01000158.1 GCA_002306985.1 Verrucomicrobia bacterium UBA1319 | reverse complement strand
TTTAGATTCGCTTAAGTTTTCCATTGGGTGGGTCATTTTTGATTTTTCGGTTGTGCTTTGTTAATTCAACAGGAAACCAGATTTGACCCGCCTTGGCTAGATTTTGGCGCCCTCGCCGCTCGATTCCCGCCAGGGGAACTGAGTTTTTACAGAAAGAAATTTACACCGGCGTATTATCTTTGCATGGCATGCCCACTAGGGTAGTGTTTGCGAACGCGGGCATTCCAATACTTACTGGGATGAAGGAATCCATCGTCCTCTGATCCCTAGCCCCCGCCAAATCCGCGGAAACAATCTCCCGCCCCTCACTTGGGGAGAGCAACCAACGGAAGCACGCGGCGAGGTCATTGCGAGGTGTTCATAACGTGCGGCTACGCCAAGGTTATCGGCCATGAAAGCAGACTGCGTTCATCGCTCCGCTCGGAACGAAGACTGAGCGGATGAAATGGAGGTCGTATGGAGGAGGATGACACTTGCCACGATCCAGACCGTTTTCACTGGGCTACGAGCGAAGCTTAACAATGTCGTTTGGCGAACGCTCGGCCGGAGTGCGATTTCAAATAGCGTTCGAAAGCGGCGGCTTTCTCGCGGTCGTGGAACGCGACGGCCACTTTCAGGGACCAAGGGCGGGATTTCGAGGTATGGGGGACTTCGCCCTGGTTGTGCTTGGCGAGCCTGGCCTTCAGGTCGTCGGTTAATCCGACGTAGTGATGGTGGCCAGTTTGTTCAGATTCCAACAGGTAGACGTATTGGAACGACATGGCTTGCCCAGGCGTGGTTCGGAGCGGGACACTGGCGGACATTGCGGCCCGGCTTCGCTAAGAGCTTCGCCGGGGCAGTCTTCGATTTTCCTCGGCTGCCGCAACACGAGTTACACTCCAAGATGCCGATGTGCAAACGCATGGCCGGACCCGCTCTTCAGATAACGCTCGAATTGCTGAGCCTGATCTAGTGTCTCGAAGGCGGCGTAGAACTTCAACTTCCAGGGAATGAACTTGGCGGTGTGCGGACAGCGGCCCTGGTTGTGATCCGCCAAGCGTTGCTTCAGATCTGAAGAATGCCCATGATAGAACTGGTCGGGAGAAGTTACACTTTGAAGAATGTAGGTGTAAAACATACTTGGATGGCCTGCCATCCGTAGCTCGCAGCCGTCAATAGGATAACCGTACGAAGCCCTCCTTCGCCAAGGCTTCGGAGGGCACCATCCTTCGCTCTCCGCGTTGCTGCGAGCGAAGGATGGTGGAGCCGACAGGAATCGAACCTGCGACCTTCTCATTGCGAACGAGACGCTCTGCCAACTGAGCTACGACCCCAACCTTTATTACAACGGGCATGTTTGCCGTTGCCTGTCTTGTCTCACTGGCTTTTGTTTACCGTTTCACGGGGCGCGTGTCAACGGCGCAGCGAGGCGTTTTTTCGGAAACCGGCTGTTACCCGGGGTTCCGAATGGCTGGGAGTATGCGGATTCTGGCGGCGGGAGCAAGCGAAAACATCGTTTTAGCGCGGGGCGCGGGGCGGTTAGTCGGGCTGGTCGTATCTAATATGCCCGCAATGGGTTTGGTTTACGGTTCAGGTCGCCGGGAAAGCCTCGCGCAAGGTGGCCAAATGCGCCTTATAATCGGGGATCAGGCCATGCGGGGCGGCGGCTTCGATTTGAATCCAGCCGCTATACTCGATTTCGTCCATGGCGGCGCGGACTTTTTTGAAATCGATCCGGCCTTGGCCGAGCATGTGCGGGCCGTCTTTGGCGTGGAATTCGCAGATGTTTTTCCCCAGCATGCGGATTTCTTGATAAATGTCGTAGCCTTTGTCGGTGGAATTGCCGACGTCGTAGTACACTTGCACGGCTGGGGAGCCCACGCGTTGGAGGAGGTCGAGGTTTTCTTTGGCCGAGCAGTAGTTTTCCAGGCCGAGGATGACGCCGGCTTTTTCGGCCCGGGGGGCCACTTCTTTGAGTAAGCCGACGAGGTTATCGACCGCCGGTTTGTCGCTGGCGCGCAGTTCGCCTTTGCTAAACAGGGCGACGAGGATGACGCGCAGCCCCAGGGCTCGGCAGACGTCGAGGCTATCGAGGAGCCAGACCGCGCCGCGCGGTTCGCTAAACAGGGGCACTTCGTTGGTTTCCGCCAGCGCGAGCGAGGCGATGGCCACGCCCGTCCGGCGTGAAGCCGCCAGGTAAGCTTCGCGAACGGGGGCTTGGCGCATGTTCAGGCCCGAGTCAATGCCGCCCATGGTGACTTGCACCCCGTCCAAGCCGATTTCCTTGGCCGTGTCGAAACAGGCGGGCTGTAGTTTGCCCAGATTCCATTCGCAAGCGCCGATTTTGAATCGGCGGCTCGCCGCGGCGGCAAACAGCGGCGCGGCCTGGGTGATGGCCGCGGCGGCGGCGGTGTAGCGGAGGGAGTTCCAGATCATTTGCCGACGGGTGGTTTTCATGGATTTCGTATTCCTATATCGTGGCTTTGACGGTAACATGCGTCAGTCATTGCCCCTTTAAGCTAGACATGGCAAAGGGGCGGCTGGCTTTTAAATATGAACACGGGCAGCCGGAAATTCAACCTTGAATGAATCGTTTTACTGAGCGAGGCGGCCGCTGGGTGGTCTGCCAAGGCGTCTTGTTACTGGCCGTGTGCGGACTGGGCTGGGCGGGGCAGGGGGCCTGGAGCCGGACCTGGGGCTGGCTGGGGGGAGCGGTGTGCGGCGGCTTGGGCGCGGCTATCGGCTTGGCTGGCGCGCGGGCGTTGGGCCGGAATTTGACGCCATTTCCCAAACCCCGGCAAGGAGCCACATTGATCACCGGCGGCATCTATGGTTGGATTCGCCACCCGCTCTATACGAGTGTCACGTTGGCTGCCATTGGTTGGGCCTTGGCGTGGCGCAGTTGGCCATCGCTCGTGGCCGCGTCGCTGTTGGTTCCTTTTTTTACCGCGAAGGCCGCCCGCGAGGAGCGCTGGTTGCGCGGGCAATTCCCGGGCTACGCGGATTATGTCCGGCGTACGCGTCGTTTTCTCCCCTGGATATATTAGCCATATGCGTTATGGTGGGCTATGAACAATGCGACGATGCCACCCACGACCGGCCAAGCCATCACGCTACGCCCCGAGGGGCCGGAGGACGAAGGGTTTTTGTTTGCGGTTTATGCCGATTCGCGCGAGGAGGAAATGAAGCTCACGTCTTGGAACGAGGCCGAGCGAAGGGTGTTTCTCGAATTCCAATTTAAAGCGCAACGGCTCGGTTACCGCGGTATGTATCCGGAGGCCGCCTTTCTAATCGTTATGGATGGAACTGAGCGCGTGGGGCGATTGGTGGTCAACCGCGCGAGCGGGGAGATTCGCGTGGTCGACATCGCCTTGCGGGCGGCTTGCCAGCGCCGGGGCTTGGGTTCGCGCCTGCTGAAAGAATTGATGGCGGAGGCCAGGCAAGCCCGCCATCCCTTGCGGGTGAGTGTGTTCAACGGCAATACCACGCGCCAGTTTTACGCCCGGCTTGGCTTTGTCCAAACCAGCGATACCGGCGCCTATAGCCAATGGGAATGGCGGTCGGAGGCGGATTTCAAAATCCTGCCCGCGCCCGCCGCTACGGCGTCACTTCCCTCGTAAACTATTTAGCCGCATAATGTAGACGGTTGAATATGGCTTGGTACTCGAAGCCGTTGGCGGTTTTGCCCACCGGTACGATAAACAAGTCGAACCGACCCATTTGCGCGTTTTCAAGGGTGAGAATTTGCTGGGGCAGCAGCTGGTCGCCGGGGCCGTGGAATAATAGACTGAAACTCTCGTTGGCGGCGCTGTCCGCCGGGCCGCCGGAGCGGGTGACTTCCGCAAGTCTCAGTTCCACGGTTTTATTCGTCGTACGAACGCGAAACGAGGTGTTGATTAATCCCGAAAAGACCTCAAAGGTCAGCTCTTCAATAGGCATGGTTTTCATGTTATGAAATTCCAGCCTAAAGATACTAGCCTTTTGGCTACCCGCAACCGGCTAATGCGGGGGGGAGTGGCCATCGGCCGGGTCCCCCCAATGAATCAGTGGCCAGTCAGCCGGTTGCCAAGGTTTCAGTTGAAACCGTTTTAGCCAACGGGTACTTAACCTGAGTGCGAAGCCAAGCCCATCCGCATTCAGGCTGCGCCAGCGGGGTCCGGACGTGAATGATCTCGATTTTAATGAAGCAAACACGATGAATCCAATCATTAACGAGTATTTGTCGAACTTATATGGTGAAGACCGGGCCGGGGAGTTGAGTCAACGGTTGCGGATCATGCTTGAGCGTTTTCGTGAGTCGCCCGCCGCGCCGGTTTCGACGGAGCCGAGCGAAATATCCCAGCGCGACGCGATTCTCATTACGTATGCGGATCAGTTGCGCCGGACGGGTGAGCCGTCCTTGAAGACGCTGGCCGCGTTTTGCGAGCGGCATTTGACGGACACGATTAGTGGCCTCCATATTTTGCCGTTTTACCCGTGGTCCTCGGATGATGGTTTTTCGGTGAAAGACTATTATGAGGTCGATCCGGCGTATGGCGCGTGGCGGGACATTGGGCGGTTGCGCCCCGGGTTCGATTTAATGTTCGACGCGGTGTTTAATCACGCCTCCGCCCAGGGGGCATGGTTTCAACGTTTTTTGGCGGGTGACGCGCGGTATCGCGACTTTTTTGTGACGGTGCGGGGCAATCCTGATCTTTCCCAAGTGGTACGCCCGCGCGCGCTGCCCTTGCTGACGGAGTTTGCGAGCGCCGAAGGGCCGAAACAGGTTTGGACCACCTTTAGCGCGGATCAAGTGGATTTGAATTTCGCGAATCCGGAAGTGCTCGCGGCCATGGTGGAGGTGCTACTGTTTTATGTCCGACAAGGGGCGCGCTTTATCCGCCTGGACGCCATCGCCTTTCTATGGAAAACCATCGGCACCTCGTGCTTGCATTTGCCGCAAACCCACACCGTCATCCGGTTGCTGCGCGCCGTTTTGGATGAAGTGGCGCCGCGCGTGCAACTCATCACCGAGACGAATGTGCCGCACGCGGAGAACCTCTCGTATTTTGGCGGCGGCGCCGGCGAAGCGCAGTTGGTGTACAATTTCGCCCTTCCGCCTTTGGTGTTGCATTCGCTGCAAACGGGCAACGCGGAAAAACTCTCGGCTTGGGCGGAGTCGCTCACCTTGCCTTCCAGCCAGGTGACGTTTTTTAACTTTTTGGCGTCGCATGACGGCATCGGACTGAATCCCGTCCGGGGCATTCTCAATCTGGAAGAGATTGATGCGTTGGTGCGGCGCACGGAAGGGCGGGGTGGTTTCATTTCGTATAAAACCATGCCGGATGGTTCCCGGCTGCCCTATGAGATGAACATTAACTACTTGGATGCCCTCTCGGATCCTCTAGCCTTGGAGCCCGCCGAATTGGCCGCGCGCAAGTTCCTAGTGGCGCACGCAATTTTGCTGAGTTTGCGGGGTATGCCCGGCCTCTATTTCCATTCGCTGTTCGGCTCGCGCGGCGATCGTCCGGGGGCCGTCGCCAGCGGGATTCCCCGCCGGATCAATCGAGAAAAACTCGGAGTGGAACAACTGGAACAGGAGTTGGGAGATTCCGGTTCGTTGCGCGCTCGCGTATGGCATGGTTTGGGCAACCTGCTCGGAGTGCGCCGCGCGGCGGCGGAGTTTCACCCGCGATCGGCGCAGTCGATATTATCCCTGGACCCGCGCGTCTTCGCGGTGCGGCGCGCGCATTGGAAAACGGGCCGGGAAATGCTTTGTCTGCACAACGTTTCCGAACAGGCCGTCGCGTTGTCGGCGCTTTTCCCAAGCGCAACCAGAAGTGGCGCTTGGCGGGATAAGCTAGCTGGACGGCGCGTTGAAATGGGGAAAGCGCACGGTGGGGCGGGGGAATTGCGAGCCTATGAGACGCTCTGGCTGTGTCCGGAGGGTAACTGACAATTCGCGCGGCCAGTTTACTAAAACGAAAGCGGGGCCGGGAAGAACCCGGCCCCGCTGAACCAATACCAAACCACCTGGAGTTACCGGAGGAAGGTATCTCTCGGCGTGAGTTATTTCTTCAGCCGGTAGAATTTAACCGTGCCGTCGAGGCTCAACGCGATGGTTTTGACGCCGTTTTGCTCGGTGGCGGTCGAGGTGTCGACCGTGCTCCAGGCGGCGGCGGGCAAGCTTGCGGCCGACTCCAGCGAGTAACCGGCGGCGGTGCTGGGCCAGCTCAACACCAGTTTACCGGAAGCCAGCGCGACACTTAGCTTAGGCTGGGTTTCCGTGGACGGCAGAGTGTCCGGGCCCGCCGCGTAGCTGGCGGCTACCGCGCTCGAAGAGATGGCGCCGTCGTACATGCGGAATTCGTTATATTTGCCCTGGAACATCGAGTCGTTCCAATTGGAGCGCCCGAGCCAATTGTTCACATCATCGATGCTACCCAAGCGGGTATAGGCATCGCCGGAGACCACCAGCACGCCGTTGCTATAGAGCCTGGAGTAGTTTTGCTCGTAGTTATAGACGATGGCAAAATAGACTTCTTTGTTCGCTTCCAGCGGCTTGCCGTTGTTCAGGACGGTGTGTTCGGTGCCGTCCGGATCTTTGGCCGCAAACCGCATGGTGCTGGAATCGCCCATGGGTGAGAAGAACAGATAATCAGCGCCCGTGCCGGAAACATCCTCGCCGTCGGTGGAGGTGCCGAAGTCGAAGACGCGTTGCCAGTTGTCACTGCCTTCCCAAGTGATCCAGAATTCGAAGGACACGTTGGTCAGCACATTCATGATGTGATTGGGAAGGTCGACGTAACCCGCGGGATTGGCATCGCCTGATGAGACGCCGCCGGGCAGAATCAGCTGGCCCTTGCCATCGAAGTCGCCACCGGCGCCTTTCAGGACGCCATCGGCGGTGCCCACGGAGTCTTTGACGGTGGTCGCGCCCGCCGCTTCGCTGAAGCTGTAGCGATGGACGAGTTTACCCGTCGCCGAATCGACCACGGTGAGCGTTTGGGAGTCCGTCATGCCTTGGAAGTTGGCCTTGATCGTGGTGGTGCCCGCCTTTAGCGCGACGAGCGTGCCATTGGTCGACAAAGCCACCACGGACGGATCGCTCGATTCGAAGGAAGTGAAACCGGAGACGTCCAAGTAATTGCGGTTCGCGTAGCTGGCTTTCGCGCTATATATTGTGTTCGACCGGCCCACGAAGAGCCGGTTGGTATTCAGCGCCAAGCTGACGCTTTGCAGCGCGCCCGGCTCGGTTAATTCCATGCCGTAGAAGAAGTTGTTCGCCACTTCGGCGTCCGTAAGTTTGCCGGTGTGCACGCGCACCAGACCGATTGAACCGGAGAAACACTCGCCGAGATCAATGTCGTCGCCGGCGGTATTATTCTGCGCGGCGATCCGGATGGGCATGTCCGCGTGAGTGCTCAACGAGCCGGGTTGCACTTGGGTCTTTTTCAACACGCCATCGCAATATAGTTTGCAGGTTTTGCCGCCGTCATAGGTGTAAACCAGATAATGCCACTGGCCCACCGGTGGCACCGTGGCGCCCCAGCCCATATCATACGCATCCCAGTGGGCGGCGCCGCCATAGGCCGAGCTTGACCCATAATTAAAGGCCAGGTTCGATCCGGCCGGGCCGCCGCGATGGCCGAAGCCGACGAGGGTTTCCTCCGCCACCAGCGACGGGTTGAAGGCCCAAACTTCAATGGAACGATCGCTCGCGCCATCGATGTCCGCGGTGGTGGCCGGGCCGCTGAAAGCGTCGGTCGAACCATCGAATTCAACGCCGCCGATGCCCGTGCCACCCACGCTAGTCACATAGGCGGGCGTGCCCACGGGTTCGAAATCGCCGGTGTTGGCGCGATTGGTCCAGACCGTGGCGCTCGCCGCGCTAAAGTCGTTCGCCCGCAAATCCACGAATAACGATCCCGCCACCGCGATGCCAGTTGGCAGGCTGGTGACGTTAATGGTCGCGGAATCCGAGACCCCTTGGTAGGTGACGGTGATTTTAGTGGAACCTACGCCGATGGCGGTAATCACGCCGGCATCGCTGATGGTGGCGACGCTCGGGTTTTCCGATTTGTAGGTTAAACCGGTGAAGATTTGGGCGTCCACGCCCGCCAGATTGGCGAAATCGATGGCCGGCATGACCGTTTGCGTGTCCTGCGCCTTCATGCTGGTGGTGACCGGGTTGAGATGAATCGCTTGCAGCGTGCCTAGCGCACTGAGGTCGGTCGAAGGGGTTCCCGCTCCGGATACGTAGCTGGAGAGCGCTTCAAGAGGGGTCAGGACTCGGTTGTAAATGCGGAATTCGTTGTACGCGCCATAAAACATGGAATCCGCCCCCCATTGCGAGCGCCCGAGCCAGTTATTGATGTCGTTAATGGTGGTAAGCGGGAACGGCGCCGTCGAAGTGGCGATGGCCACGCCGTTACTATACAGGGTGGAAACGTTCGAACTGTAATCGTAGGTGACGGTCAGGCAGACTTCCACGTTCGCCTCCAGCGCGGCTTTTCCCAGGGCCACCACGGGTTCGGTGCCGCTCGCGGCGTCGCGCAGGCTAAAACGGATGTAGGAATCGCCTTGCGGGGACAATAAAATATAACCGCCGTTCTGGCCGGAAATATCTTCGCTCTGGTCTGAAACGCCAAAATCGAAGATGCGTTCCCAGGAAACGCCGGTGGAATAGCGGGTCACCCAAGTTTCGAAGGAAGCATTCGTCATCACGTTGATGATATGATTGGGCAAATCCACGTACCCCGCGATGACGCTGGTGTCCGCGCTTGAAACGGTATTGCCGGGCAACACCAATTGCCCATTACCGTCAAAATACGCGCCATTCCCTTTGACTTCGCCGTTGGCGCTGCCCACCGAGTCCTTGACGGTAGTGCCGGAGATTTCGTTAAAGCTGTATCGATGCACCAACTCGGCTCGCGCCGAGGTTGACAGCGCCAAGGCAGCCAATCCTGTCCAGGCCGCGGTTCGCAATGGTTGTGTGTTCATATTTAAATCTATTCCGTTGAAACGATCTATTTGTCCTGAGTTCCTGCTATTGTTGCCTGCCTTTCACGTAATCGTTACCCGGCGACTGCAATTATCAATTAATGACCGAGTCGGGGTTTCACGAATGGCTTATGAGGGCACCCTACGCCTACTGACGAAGCCAGCAAGTCACATAGTTGGGTGACAACGATTCCGAGTGTTTACGTAACATTCACAATATTAATCATATATAAAAATCAACTAAAGGATCTATGTGGGCTGTTGCTATCAGAAAAACAGAAAAAAACCTTTCGGAAAAATAGTTAAGGTTAACGTGGAACGGTCCGTGAGGCGTCGGCGAACGCGGAGTTATCGACGTTTTTGCGGCTCTGTCCACCTTCGTTTTTCGTTCCGAACCGGCTCCGGCGAAGGGAATGGCGCTCCGCGGGGTCACGTTTCAAGGTAGCCCGGGAGTGGCCACGCGAAAGAAACGCCGGTCGTTTTGGGTGGCGGCCCGGTAGTATTCCACCCGGTTGAAAGGTCGGATGGGCACGGTGGCCAGCGGTTGCCAATGGGCGCCATCGGCCTGGTTTTCGTATTGCCAGAAATAAGCGCGGTTCGGCGCGGCCTCAAAATACAGCGAGGTCTGATTGTTCGTGGAATCCGTCGCCACGTGCAGGTGGATCACTGGCGCGGCGCTGGCGGAGGCCGTGCCCGGCGTGGGCGCGGCCGCCCGCCAATTGCCGGGATCGTTGCCGTAGGCGCCGGGATCGATTCGTTGCAACGAGGCGTCCAAGGGGTTCATGATCACCGGCCATGGGGCTGAAGCGCGATAGTCGACCCGGTCCACGGCGCAATAGGGGGTGCCACTGGCATCCGCTGAAGCGGGCGCCAGCAAGGTGATGGTTTCTCCGTGGTTATCGAGTTTTTTAAAATACTGAAATATTGGCGTCGGAGCGGGCACGCCTGATTGCGCGCGAAAGGTGTCGGGATCGGCGGCGGTCAGCAACACGAATCCGCCCGCGGGAAGCTCGACCCCTGGGGGAAATGTGAAGCCTAGACCCTCGATTTGCCAAGTATTGGTGGGGTGTTCGGCGTCAAAAAGACGGGCGGTGGCCGAGGTGAGGTTGCGCAGTTCAATGAATTCAGGCGCGATGGAGTTGGAGACGTAATGAATTTCGCTGATGACGACCGGCCCGACGGCGGGTCCCCAATTATTCGTGCCCAGGCTGGGGGCGAGTTGGAGGGGGAATTGTTCTTCACCGGCGCTGTTGACATAGTGCCCGTAAGTGCGCCCCACTTCGGAACCCGCAAAGTCGAAGCCATGGCTATAGCCAGTGAGATGGCCTGCCGCGTCAGCCGAGAATAAGTAAACGGATTCCCCCAGGGAACTCAGGCCGAAGCTCTCGGTGGCGGAGTTGGTTGAGTTGAACTGGGACTCGTCAATCACCCGATAGCCTCCGCCGGCCAGGATGGTGCCGTCGGGGATGCGATATTTCCAGGGATTCTTGGGGTCGTCGGTCAGCAGCCAGCCGCCAATATTAACGGCGGTCGCGAGGGGATTGGTAAGCTCGATCGCATCGTCCTCGGGCGACGCGGACCGCGCCCGGATTTCGCTGAGGAGGATTTGGGGAACCGTCGCGGCGGGGTTGGCCGCTCCGGGGGTGCCTCCCGCCTGGCTGCTGGCGCGATAGCCGGTTGCAACGCCGGGAGCCAACACCAAGGAAAAGCCCAGGCCATTCGCCGCGGCGGGCCAGGGAGCAGCCGGGGCATAGGTGACGCTGAAAATGACGTCGCCGTAAGGATGGGTCAACGTGATGGTCTCACCGGAATTATCCAATTTGCCGGTGTAGCGGCCATTGACGATAATTCCCGGGTACTTGCTGTGCAGGGCGGTTTCATTGCGTCCCAGCAGGAAATATTGACCGGGGGCGAGCTGGGTGCCGTTCGTGAAGGTGAAATCGATGCCGGAAGTAAAGGCCAGGCCGCTTAAATCCAGATTGTTGGCGCCGGAATTATATAATTCTAAAAACTCGAATTCATCCCCTTTGAGCCCATTCAAGGCGGGCGGGTTATACATGATTTCCGATAGCACGAGGTGTTTTTGCATATCGGAAACCGTATCCATAGCCACGGGCGTGAATTCCACGGGCGCCGACCAATTGCTCCAGCGACCGGTCGTATCCTGATGCCGCACGCGCGCGCGATACACTTTGCCGGGGGTGATGAGTTGCGCGGGCACTTGCGTTTTATTGGTGAAAACGGGGAGTTCGCCGGAATCCCACACGGCATCCCACTCGAACTTGAGGGCCATGGGATTGGTGGCCGGGTTATTGGTGGGAGTGATTTCGGCCACCCGCCATTGCAGTGCGGCGAAGGTGCTTGCCCCTTGGGGGGCGGCGAAGGCCGAGGAGGTGAAGATCAAGCCCGTTACGGGATAATTCGTTGGCCCCGCGTACTTGATCACGGGTTTGGTGGGAATGGCGGCATCAGCGGCCAGTCGGTCCAGCCGGGTGATCCAACCGCCGGCGGCGACATACGTTTGATCCACCCACCAGGCATGGTTGCCGCCCACGAACATGAAGTCTTTCAGATCTTGCGCTTGGGCCGCCAAGCCGCCGCTCACGGCGGGGGAAGTGAATCCGGCTTGGTTGGCGAGGGAAGCATAGTTGCCGCTGGCGGCCGGGGCTAGGTTCCAACGGCGGAGGTCGGCGGGTACGAAATCCCGCAATTGCGAGGCAAAGGCGTCGATCAACGGGTTGATTTGATCTGGCTGGAATAACAAATCGCGCACTTCGCGAAGGGTGTTGCCATATTCGATTTTCAAATCGGGATGGCTGGCGGCGAGGAAAATGCCGTTGTACACCAAGTCGCGGCCGCTGTTCCAAGTGCTTCCCCAAGTGCAGTCGGTGTCCCAAGGCATGACCCATAACCGGCCGTAGTTATTATTGGCGGCGGAGTAGGGCGGTTCAAAATACCAAGCTGCGTTTTTATTCGCCTCGGGCCAGAAATCGTAGTTGCGCACGGCTTCGCAGAGGGCGTGGTAGCGATACCATTCCGCGCAATTGACGCGGGCTCGGATCCACTCGGAGGTTTGGGCGTTCAACAAGCCGTTTTGGATGGCCGCGCCGTCCATGCCATTGGTTACCGCAAAGGGTCCCTGGTACCGTTGTTGCCCCACCATATCTTTGGCTAAGTCCCAACTGAAGGTGGCGTTAATGAGTTTGTACAGGTTGCCTTTTTCGAGGCCTTGATGGCTCAGGAAACGCCCGTCATAGTCCTCCTGAGCCCAGTTTAACCCCCAAAAATCGCCCGTGTATGGGCCGGGCGCTTCGGTGACGCCGGTGACCACGCGAAAATGAAAATGGAACGTATCGGGCGCGGGCACGCCGACTTTGTTGAAGAGAAAGTAATTGAGCGTTTCGTTTAGGCTGAAGGTTACGGCCAAGCGGTTGTTCGAACCTTTGCCGGTGGTTAGGTGCGACCATTTTCGTGGATAGGCATCGCCATAGCGGTCTTTGGCTTGGAGAAAATTCCCCCGGTTAAACTTAAACCTCCAGTTGCGCTTGCCGGGTTGATATCGCCCATTGGCGCCATGCAACCGATACCGGATATTATCGTAGACCTTGCCATCATAGACCAGGGTACCCGGCCAATTGAACGCGAACCGTGCCAGTTGGGCTAAACCGCCGCTGTTTTCTTGCGGTATTTGATCGGCGCCGCTGTACGCGGCGCATTGGGTGATGTCTTGCGCGCGGGAAATCAAAGTATAGACGGGCAACGATTTCAACGCTTGCGCGCTGACGCCTTGATAATCGGGAATGCCATCGTACACGTAATACGCGAAATTCAGCGCGGGATCATCCTCAAACGGGGCCTGCCGCGCGGCGCCCAGGGTATCGGTGACCATGATCCGGTACCGCACGAGCGTCCGGTTCAGCTGAGCCGGCAACACGGCCGTGTAAATCGTATCGCCGGCCAGCGTGTCGCCCTCCACGCCGGTGTCCGACATGGGCACGGTCAGCCAGTTGGCCGCGTTGGTGTAATCGGGATTGGGGGTGGGGGTGAGGTTGGGGGTGGCGATCAATTTGTTCACCGCCACCGGAAGTACGGCGGGCACATAATTCCCGGGGGCTACGACTTGATACTGCAGTTGCACCGAGGCGACGCCCTCCGGGTCGGTCACTTTGGCGGTGATGACTACCGGGTTCGTCGAAGTGGGAGCTTCCGGCGTATGATGCACTTGCCGGAGGTTGGGGGCGGCGTTGAACGCGAAGCATTGGTTAGCTTTGCCGGGCGAAGGCGGGTTTTCGGTGCGCCAAGAACTGCCCAAGGTGTTATCCAAGGTGGCATTGACCAAAGCCATCGAACCGCCTTCGCCATTGGCGCTCACCGGCCAGGGAAATTCCGAATGGTAGCTGACCTGATTGACTTGTTTCCCATCGGCGTTAACCAGGGTCACCGTGTCGTCCTCGCTCGATAAGCTGCCGTCGCAAGGGCCTAACGCGGCTACCCCATATTTCGCCAGCAGGGTCGCCGGATCTTGCGCGATGACCCAATAGCCGCCCGCCGGAATAAACGTGCCCGCCGGGATCGTGTATTTTACGCCGCCTTTGAGTTGCCATAATGAGAGGTCCACGCTCGACGCGGACGGGTTGTGGAGTTCAATAAACTCCTCGCGGACGGTGTTATCGGGCGGATTATAATGAACCTCATTAATGACCACGCTTTGGGATTGGGTGGACACCGTCAAGGTGAACGACTGCTCGATCCATAGACCTGAGCTATCCGTGGCGCGCAAACGCACCGTGTAGCTTTTGCCTGGACCGCCCACAAAGGAGGCGCTGGCGAAAAGCTGATTGCTTACGATCGCAAACTGAGCGTTGTCCGCATAGTTGGAAACCAATTGGAAAGTGTGCGTATCCTCCGGATTCAAGTCGGGGGCTCGAAGGTAGGCGATGAAGGTTCCCGCGCCGGCGCCGGGGCTGAGGTTGGTGGTGGAAAGCGCAATGCTGGATGGCGCCGTGGGGGGCGCTATCACTTGAATGGATACGGTGGCGGGCGCGGAGTCGAATTCGCCATCGTTCACTTTAAAGGTAAACGCGTCGTTGCCCATAAACCCCGCGGTGGAAGTGTAGACGACCAGGGCCTGAGTTTGAGTCAAGCTGCCGTGCGCGGGCGGCCCGAGTACGGTAAAAGTGAGCGGGCCACCCTGGGGGTCCGAACCCGTGAGTTTTATTGCCTCGGGCGAATTCATGAAGGCGGTCACCGACAGGCTGTTCGCCGTGGGTACGCCTTGGTCCACCCGCACGGACACTTGCGCGTTGCGCACGCCAAAAGCGTTCGAACTGGTGAGGGTGTAAACCGTGTTCGACCTCGGAAAAACTTGGCTGGAGCCGATGGGGCCGGTGCCGGCTCCGACGTTTGGCTCGCTCCAAAGGGGAGTGG
>DBTJ01000178.1 GCA_002306985.1 Verrucomicrobia bacterium UBA1319 | reverse complement strand
CTGTCAGAGGCTCCCACAAACCAGCTCAGCTTAAGCGCCTGCTATTACTCGCGGATATGCCTGCGGAACAATTCTTCTTACCTTGACCGTATCTACACGCAAACAAGCAAAACCTTACTCTAATTACTTATTTATTATATTTTCTAATACACCATCAAAACAACCCCGCACACCCTAATGCGCCCACATGTTTGGCGCTTCCAATATTTACTATTCTATTTTTTGTATACTGTTTATTACTAACATGTTACAACAATATTCCATCAAGGGGCCTCATGCTTGTGACCGACATATATTAAGGTTTCTACTCGTAAATATTTGCTTGCCGTTAACAACCGTAACCTTACCATTCATTCCGTTACATAGTTTAGAATGTAACCATGCTAACGAATAAAATCTAAAAATGAAAACCCATCGACCATACCTCCGAGCTCTAGCGCTCGCCGCCCTTCTGGGCAGCGCGACAACGCTAACGACCAACGCGGGTTCCGCTACGTACAACTTTGAAGCGGACCCATCCGAAACCCTCACCCTTTTCGATAACGCCACTTGGGTGTCCGATGGCGGTCATCCGGGAGGATATTTGCTCATCACGGCCGCTGAAAAAAGCCAGCGCGGCACCATCATATTCAAGGACTTTGATAATGGCCTAGTCGTTCAATCCTTCACTTTTTCCTGCGATTTGATGATTGGCGATGGATCGAGCAGCCCGGCCGATGGTTTTAGCATCAACTTTGCGCGCGCCACGGACCCCGTGCTGGTAAACTCGGATGGCACGGGTTTTTCCGCAATTGACGGGGGCAGCAACATGCCTGAAGAAGGCACCACCACCGGTTTAGCCATTGGTTTCGACGCCTTCCAAAACGGCGCCCTGGCGACCGACAACGGACTATTGGATGGGGATGTTCATTATGACACGATCGGCCTAAGCGTGCGCGTCGACAACCAGATTGTGTTCCAAAAACCCCTCCGCACCCTCAACGGCGCCGGCACTAACGTGAATTCCTTGCAAACCGGCCCGATGGATACCACCAATCCCGGCTCGGGCAGCTTGCTCACCTGGCAGCCTTTCAAGGTGGAGTTAACCGACGATGGTAAAGTCAACGTGTGGTGGAAAGGCACTCAAATCGTCACCAACCTCCAAACGTCCTATTTCCCGAGCCGAGGTCAACTGGTATTCAGCGGCCGCACGGGCGATAGCTATCAAATTCAAGCGGTGGACAACATTGCCATCACCACCGTAGCCGCCGCCAAACCCACGGTGAACGCGGCCACTTTGGATGCGTTCGGCCTGACCGTAAAACTGGCCGATACGAGCGCGATCACCGTAAAAACCAATACGGTGGCCATCAAACTGGACGGTCAGACAGTGACGCCCAGCTCCATTACCAAAGTCGATGACATCACCACGATCCGCTATAATACACCCGCGCTCCTGCCATCGGGCGCCACCTATCCCGTGGAAATTTCGTTTGTCGACAGCACCAGCCAAACTTCCACGATTGCCCGCGATGTCACGGTTGACACCTATGTGGCAGTACCCGCCGCTTTGGCGGTCCCCGCGGCGAACGTGAATAAAACCAAGCCTGGTTTCCGCATTCGCCCCCACCAAGTAGCCAGTGGCCAACCCAATAGCATTGCCTGGACCGAAGCACAGTTGGACGGTTTGCACGGAGACAACCTGGCCGACTTAACTGGCGCCGACGCCACCGGCTACATCGACTTCCCGACCGTTATCGACTTCAAAAACTCCCAGGCTGGAGATAATGATTTTGCGGTCAACAATGAATTTTACACGGTCGGCATCCCCGGCTCCGGACTTAGCGACGAAAGCAATTCGGCGCTTGAAATCATCACCTATTTGGAATTCCCCTCCACAGGCATTTACACCCTCGGCGTCAATAGCGACGATGGCTACAGTTTATCGACTGCCGCGAATCCGAAAGATCGCTTGGGCCTCGTCCTTGGCACTTCCGACGCGGTTGCCGCCGCCCAGATCACCGTGGCGATCACCGAAGCCGGCGTTTATCCCTTCCGCCTACTCTTTGAAAACGGCGGTGGCGGCGCGGCCCTCGAATGGTATTCCATTGTGAACGCAACCAATAAAGTGCTCATCAATGACACCGCCACGACTGGAGCTATCAAAGCCTATCGCACCGTCACCTCGCAACCGGTTTATGTCGCCTCCGTAATTCCCGCGGCCAACAGCACCGACGTGTACGCTAACAGCGATCTCGCCATCAAGATTGCTGACGGCGACACCAAGACGCTTGATGCTTCGACCGTGTCCGTCAAATTGAACGGCCAGACTCAAACGATTACCACCAGCAAATCCGGCTCCGTCACCACCATTAAAGTTCCTGCCACCGGCTTGTTGTTGGGCAACACCGAATATACGGCTACCGTGGTTTATGGCGACAATTCGACTCCGGTCGTATTGCAGACCAATAGCTGGAAATTCACCACCCTAGCTCTGGCCACTTATCCCACTGAACTCGTCAGTCCGGTCGGCTCCGGCACCAGCAGTGCTCCGGGATTTCTCGCCCGAGTTTATCAAGTCAACGAAGTCGGATCCCGCGGCATCATAGAGCAAGTCACGTTCTTCGAGCAAATTCTGGCGGGGGCTGTGGGCCCGAATGTGGCCGACTTGAGCGCCGCCTCCGGCGGTATCTTTACCGTCCCCGGCACCATCAACTGGAGCACGACTTACAGCTCGGATTCCAACGGTTATTTTGACAACGACTCGGCCGTCCTTGGATTACCCGGAACGGCTGACTCTAGCTACACCTCGGCCAACACCGCCGTGGAGTTTTTGACCTACATCGAATTCCCCGCCGCTGGCTACTATATCCTGGGGGTAAATAGCGACGACGGTTTCCGCGTCGCGGCTAGAACCAACGCGCCCGCCAGCAACGGCGCCTTGGTCATTAGCGCGCCTTCATCGGTAGCTGGGTCCTATCACGCGGTCACTGCCGGAAGAAACCAGACCGGGGGCATCGGGTTGGATATTACCAACGCGATCACTGGCAAATTGGTATACGCCAATCCCGCGATCGCGGACGGCCCGCTTAGCAACGCCGCGGACATCAAAGGCAACATTGCTCTGATCGATCGCGGAACCGTTAATTTTAGTGTCAAACTGGCTAACGCGCTTGACGCGGGCGCCATCGCCGTGGTGATTGCGAATAATAAAACCGACGACGTTGACGCCGATGGCAAATATCCATTTGTTCAAGGCGGGGACCCAGTTGACATTGCCAGTGTTATGATCAGCAAGCAGGACGCTGACTCGATTAAAACAGTCCTAAGCCAGGGCGTAAACGTCACGCTCACCGCGCCGGATTACGACTCCGGGCTCTTTGAATACGATGGCGGCCGCGGCACCGCGGAATCGGTCGTGGGCCTCAATGTGACGCAAGCGGGAGTGTATCCCTTGCGCCTGATTTGGTTCAATTCGGGCGGCGATGGGGATGTCGAATTGTACACCGTTTCCACCACCGATGGCACGCGGACCTTGGTCAATGACACCACCAGCGCCAGCGCCTTGAAAGCCTATCGCACGCGCACCTACACTCCGATCACGAAGCCCACGCTGAATGGCAGCACGGTAAATGGTAAATGGGTCATCACCTACACGGGCGTGCTCCAATCCGCCGCCACTGTGAACGGCACCTATACGGACGTCGCGGGCGCCACCAGCCCCGCCACGATCTCTACCGCCACGGGCAATCAGTTCTATCGGGCGCGCTCTAACTAGAGCCAACCTGCAAGCGGCCCGTAAAACCGGCTAACGCTACGAAGCGATCTGGATTCAGTTCCAGATCGCTTTTTTCGTCCCCCTTTGCGCTTTCTTCCCCCACCATTGGACGCTTGGCAATCAATCGCCGGCGGCCAGCTTAGGCCGAATACTGTCGGCTGTTTTAAGAATAATTTCGTTCAACGTCGTTTGCGGACGGAAGCCGGTGATTCGCTCCAGTTTGTCCACCACCGGTTTGCGGCGGGCCATATCTTCGAACCCTGGAGCATACGCTTGCTCATAGGGGATAGTTTTAATTGTCGATGGAGAGCCGAGCAGCTGGCAAACGCGTTCGGCGAGTTGCCGGATGCTAACTTCCTCATTGCCTCCGACATTGAAGATTTCACCCCGCGCCCCCGGGCGGCCGCGCAGCCGCACGAGCGCTTCCACCGTGTCGGCCACATACCCGAAGCAGCGCGTCTGAGCGCCGGTGCCGTAGACTTCCAAAGGCTCGCCGCGCAAGGCCGCCGCGATGAATCTCGGCAGCACCATGCCGTACCGGCCGGTTTGGCGCGGCCCCACGGTATTGAATAAGCGGGCAATCGTGATCGGCAAACGGCGTTCCTCGGCATAGGCAAACGCGAGGAACTCGTCCGTTAACTTGGAACACGCGTAACGCCACCGGCCCAGGTTGGACGGCCCGATCAAAAGATCGTCCGTCTCGACAAATCCCGGCTGATTACTTTTGCCGTACACTTCCGATGTCGAAGCCATTACCACCGGCACTCCAACCCGGCTGGCGGCCTCCAAAAGCGCCTCCGTCTCCACCAGGTTATTGCGCAAAGTGGCGATGGGCTGTTTCATAACCAACTCGACCCCCACCGTCGCCGCCAAATGATAAACGCCGGCCGTCCCGGCGATCACTCCCGCCAAATCCGCGCAAGAAGAAACCCGGGAATGAATGAAGCGCAAGCGGGGATGGCGGCCCATGGTCCGCAAATTTTCTTCGCTGCCGGTGGATAGATCGTCGATCACAATCACGGCGTTGCCTTCCGCCAGCAAACGCTCCGCCAAGTGCGAACCGATAAACCCCGCTCCGCCGGTGATGAGTATAGTCTCGTTCACAAAATGAAATGCGCCGCGGGCCAAGCCGAATCTTCCATCGGCCTCGCCGCTCGCAGGCAAGGCTATTAAACACCAAGCCACCCCCGGTTTTGAAGCTTTGTTTTAGCGCGGCCCCGCGGAATCATCGCGCGCGCTTATGGATTGACCCCGCCCCAGGCTCTTCCATACTACGCCGATGATGCGTAGGATGGCATTATCTAAAGTTTATGGGCGCAAACCAGGCGCCACCCTCCCGTTGCTGGCGGGAATCTTGTGCCTGGGCGCGGTTCTGCTGGGCTGTTCGCCAAAAACGCCGGAAGCCACGGTCGAAGCCAATGGCCACGCCCGCACCAACGCGCCCTCAGGGCCAACGCAAGCTCAGGCCAAGCTGCCCACCATGAAACTGTTCCTGGGCACCAATGAGATTTCCGCCGAACTCGCCCGCACCCAATCCCAATGGCAGACGGGCATGATGTATCGCAAAACCATCGGCGAAAGTGAAAGCATGCTGTTTATTTTCCCCATGCCTCACCGCGCCTCGTTCTACATGAAGAACACCGTGGTGCCGCTCTCTTGCGCTTACATCGACGCGGAGGGCGTCATCTTGGAAATCCATGACTTGAAGCCGCTCGACGAGCAGCCCGTTCCCGCCAAGACCGACCGGGTGCAATTCGTGCTGGAAACCGCGCAAGGTTGGTTCGAACGCCATCACGTGAGCGCGGGCTCGGCCTTGCTCACGGAACACGGCGGTTTAATGGAAACCTTCTTCACACGACGATGATTGTCCACTGCGCGCAAATCAACACCACGGTCGGCGATCTCGCCGGGAACGAGGCGAAAATTCTGGCCGCCTATCAGCGTGGCGCCGCTGCTGGGGCGGATTTGGTGGTGTTTCCGGAACTGGCCATCACGGGATATCCTCCCCGTGATTTGCTCTTGCGCTCCGGTTTCATCCGCCAAAACCTGGAAGTGCTGGACCGACTGGCCACCGCGACGGGCAAAACGGGCTTGCTGACGGGTTTTGTGGGCCGCAACCCGCGCCAACCGGGCCGCGAAGCCACCAACGCCGCCGCCTTGTTGCAGCAAGGCAAAATTTTGGCCACGCGAGTCAAAACCCTGCTGCCCACGTATGATGTGTTCGACGAAGACCGCTACTTCGAACCCGCGTTAGAGAACTCACCGGTTGATTTCAATGGTCAGCAAATCGGCATCACCATTTGTGAGGATGTCTGGAATGACGATGATTTCTGGCGGGAACGCCGCTATCGCCGCAATCCCGCGATGGATTTGGCCGATCGAGGAGCGCGGATTTTGTTCAATCTATCCGCCTCGCCCTGGCATTTGGGTAAAAATCAAATCCGCCTGGACATGTTGTCCAGCCTAGCCGCCAAATCCCGCTGCCCGCTCATTTACTGCAATCTGGCGGGCGGCAATGATGAACTGATCTTCGACGGCGCCAGCATGGCGTTCAATGGCGCGGGTCAACTGATTGGCGAAGCGGCGATTTTCCAGGAGGACGTCTTAGTGGCGGACACCGAAACCCGGGAAAGCCGGACGCAAAAAACGTCCCCGGATGAAGCGCAAATCTATCATGCCCTCGTTCTGGGACTGCGCGATTACCTGTATAAGTGCGGCTTCAAAAAGGCGGTCTTGGGACTAAGCGGAGGCATCGACTCGGCGCTCGTTGCTTGCCTGGCTACGGCCGCGCTGGGACCGGAAAATGTCCAGGGCGTCGCCCTACCCTCGCAGTTTTCCTCCCAAGGCAGCCTGGATGACGCGCGGGATCTCGCCCGAAACCTGGGCATCCGCTACGATGTCATCCCTATCCAAACCGCTTTCGAAACCGTGAAAAGCCAGCTCGGTCCCGTGTTTTCAGGACTGCCGGAGGACACCACCGAGGAGAACATTCAAGCCCGGTTACGGGGAGTCATCCTCATGGCTCTTTCCAATAAATTTGGGTCCCTGCTGCTCACCACCGGCAATAAAAGCGAAATGGCCGTAGGTTACTGCACGCTCTATGGAGATATGTGCGGAGGGCTGGCCGTGATCAGCGACGTGCCCAAAGTCATGGTCTACCGCCTAGCGCGCTGGATCAATCGGGAACGGGAAATCATCCCCCTTTCCTCGATCACCAAAGCGCCCTCGGCTGAACTGCGACCCAACCAAAAAGATCAAGATTCGCTGCCGCCCTATGAAATTCTGGATGCCATCCTCGAAGCCTTCGTCGTAAAGGGTCAATCGATCGAGGAAATCGTCGCCGTCGGTTTCGATCCCGCTACGGTTCAGCGAGTGGTTAAACTCATCACGCAATCCGAATACAAACGCCGCCAAGCCGCTCCCGGCCTGAAGGTGACGTCCAAGGCTTTCGGGATCGGCCGGCGCATCCCCGTGGCGCAACGTTACCGCGAATCGAATCGCGGCTGATGGGGGCAACCCGGCGCCGGGCCTCAAGGCGCGCCATTGTGCCAGCCATTTTTCCAGCCTGTAAAGTAGACGCGAAAAAGGGGCTGGCAACTTAAGCCAGCCCCGGTCGTAATCGTTTTAAAAACGCTTAGGCGTTAAACGCTTCACCCACTTGGAAACGCACAAAGCGGCGAATCCCCACTTCATCGCCCAACTGCTTGGCGACCGAAGCAATATGGTCTTTGACGCTTACTTCGCCGTTTAATTTGACGAAGCCCTGTTCGACCAAGCACATGCCCTGAAAAAACTTATCGAGCTTGCCGTTAACAATTTTGTCGATGATTTGCGCGGGCTTGCCTTTGACTTGCTCGGCGGCGATTTCGCGTTCCTTCGCCACTAAAGCCGGGTCAACTTGATCTCGGGACACCGCGACCGGGTTGGCGGCGGCAATCTGCAAGGTGATATCGCGCACCAAGTTCTTAAATTCCTCCTTTTGCGCGGTTTCTTCCTTGCCGGCGCCAACTTCAACCAACACGCCCACTTTGGCGCCCGTGTGAATATAAGCGGCGACGGCACCCTTACCCGATACTTCGTAACGGGCATGGCGCGAAATTTTAATGTTTTCCCCGATCTTGGCGACCTGGGCGGTGCGCATGGCTTCCAGATCCACGCTAGGATTGGCGGCCAGCAAACGGGCTACTTCCTCACAAAAGGCGCGGAACACCTCGTTTTTCGCCACGAAATCCGTTTCGCAATTGATTTCAACCAGCACGCCCACTTTCGCGCCCGGCTGGATGCTCTGCGCGATCACGCCGTCCTTGGCTTCACGGCTAGCTTTTTTGGCTGCGGAAGCCACGCCTTTTTTACGAAGAATATCGACGGCGCCGTTCAAATCGCCTTTGGCTTCAGTTAAAGCCTTTTTGCAGTCCATGAGGCCTGCGTTGGTCATTTCGCGAAGTTGTCCAACTAACGCTGCGGTAATTTCAGCCATAAATAAATATCCTAGGGTTAAATATTAAAGCGGGCTCGGGAATCATCTCCGAGCCCGTCGATTTCAAGAAACCGTTTTTTCCGCCCGCAACTATGCGGTGGCGGCGGGCGCCGGAGCGGCCGCGGCCGGGGCCGCAGGGGCCGCTACTTCCGTCGCGGCGGGTTCGGCCGTGGCCTCCGCATTCTTGCGGCGGCCATATTTCGAATCGAATTCCGCGCGCGCTTGCGTGATGGTTTGCACCACCACATTCAGCACCAAGCGAATCGAACGAATAGCGTCGTCATTGCCGGCGATTGGATAATCCACCAAGTCAGGATCGCAGTTGGTGTCGACAATCGCCACGATCGGAATATTCAACCGGCGGGCTTCGGCTACCGCGTTGTGCTCGCGCTTGATATCGATCACGAACATCACATCGGGCTGGCCGTCCATGGTGCGCATACCGTCCAGGTTTTTGTGCAACCGGGCCGCTTCGCGGCGAATGGCGGATTGTTCCTGCTTGCCGTAATGGCTCATCGTGCCATCAGCTTCCATCTTGTCGATCTCAGTGAGGCGTTTGATCGAGCGGCGGATAGTCTTTAAATTCGTCAGGGTGCCACCTAGCCAACGTTCGGTGACATAATATTGCCCGCAAGCTTGGGATACTTCTTTGACCGCTTCCTGGGCTTGCTTTTTAGTGCCGACCAAGAGGATTTTACCGCCTTTGGCGATGGTCTGGGCGAGAAACGCGCAAGCGGCCTCCAACTGCACCAGAGTTTCGTTTAAGTTGATAATATGAATCCCGTTGCGCTCGTCGAAGATGAACCGCTTCATCTTGGGATTCCATCGCTTCGTTTGATGTCCGAAATGCACGCCGGCTTCGAGTAACTCTTTAACTCCAATGCTAATCACATTTTTCCATTCGTTATCAGCCCGCCTTACACATTTAAGGCGAACCATCCCGCGGAACTCGGGATTTAGTTAGTTGTTGTTACGGCTACCGTGATTCACAGTGAATCGCCGGATTTACAGCCGTTATCCACCTTCGCCCCGCATAAACACACAGGCCGAAAGAGGGAGGATATTAACGAACCCTTCAGGCTGGCGCAATCTCTATTTTGCGATTTTTCCAGATCCTTTCAGCCGCTAATAATCCCACCGCCGCTCTCTCCCGGCGCAAGCTCCATATTTGAAGCGTAATAAATTTACCACAAATAAGTTGCGCCGCGCAACCTAGGCATCCCGATGGACGATGGCTGGAGCGAAAGCCGGTAGGCAAATGGCGATGTATTCAGCGCCACCGGCTTCCGGGGTACTGTATTGCACCCATTCGCCCTTGGGCGCGAGTACGGCTTGTCCGGTGTGAATTTCTTGCGTCCCCTCGCGCGATGACACCCGCAAGGTGCCGCTCAGCACTACCGTGTACTCGTCAAATTCGGGCGTCTGTCCGGGCTCGATCCAGCCACCCGGGCTTTTCATGCGAGCCACACTCAGCGCTTCGGAGCCCGAGTTGACCCGGCCAAAGAATTCCTCGATTTGTTTGGGTTTGTTGCCAACCGCCTGTACCACGGTGGGCGCGAATATTTTTACAGCCATATATTTGATCGTTGTTGAGAGCCTTTTTAACCAACCGAATTTACTCAATAAAACGCCGTTTGATAAGCATCCGTTTTACCGGGCCGTCCGGCACGCACTTGACTCTGACGGCAGAGTAGCTAAACCAGCGGTAATATGGAAGCCAGTCAGGCCCAATTCCCCCGTAAAAACGATCCGCACACTTGTTATCTCAAAAATTGCGTGACGCGCCCCAATATCCACGTGGGCGATTTCACCATCTACCATGATTTCGATAACCCGTTGGCCTTCGAACAAAAGAACGTCCTTTACCATTATCCCAGCAACCACGACGAGCTGATTATCGGCAAATTCTGTTCGATCGCCCATGGAGCGAAGTTTTTGCTCAACGGCGCGAATCACACGCTCAAGTCGGCGTCTACTTATCCCTTCCCCGTGTTGAACGAAGCATGGGATTCCAGCCTGCGCCCCGCCGAGGCGTGGGATAACAAAGGCAACATTGTCATCGGGAACGATGTGTGGATCGGATTTGAAGCGGTGGTGCTGGCGGGGGTAACCATTGGCGATGGCGCCATCGTGGCCGCCCGAGCGGTAGTCAGAAAAGACGTGCCCCCGTACGCCATTGTGGGTGGCGTGCCCGCGAGAGAAATCCGGAAACGATTTTCCAATCGCCAGATTGAGTTCTTACAACGATTGCAGTGGTGGCATTGGACTCCCGAAAAAATCCGTAAAAACCTGGACGCCCTCCGGCAAGGTGATTTCGAGCGACTGGCAGCCGACGACGAGTAATTTGGCCACTGAGCCCCCCAAAACACCAGGCTTCGCCAATAAACCGCGGGCTCGATTCCGAGTCCATCCTTCATCGACATGGAAACGCCGCATTGACTCCGCTCGGGGGTTGGCGTATTCGGATGCGCATGAAGATTCAAACCACTACCCGATACCGCCGCTTGCTGACCGGCCTAGCCTTATGGTTTTGCCTGTCCACCCCAGTTCTATTCGCCGCCACTTTCCAATCCGCACAGCCCATTTGGCCGGAAAACCGACACCTGGAGAAAAACCTTCAAGTGGGATTCCAAGCGCAATTTGTCACCCCCGAAAACCCCACGGCTTATTTGCGACTGACCGGGGCGACCCTCTACCGGGTATTCCTAAACGGCGAGTTTCTGGCGCACGGCCCCGCCCGGGGACCACACGGTTTTTACCGGGTCGATGAGCTGGATTTGAGTGACAAGCTCCAGCCGGGCACCAATACCCTCGCGATCGAGGTCGCGGGCTACAACGCCAACAGTTATTACTTGCTGGATCAACCTTCGTTCCTGCAAGCGGAGATTATCGCCAACGGTAAAATCCTGGCCTCCACCGCCGGCGAAGGTTCGCCCTGGGTGGCCAAAGTACTGGCGGAGCGGGTTCAAAAAACCCAACGATACAGCTTCCAAAGGCCGTTCAGCGAAATTTGGCGACACACCCCGGCCAGCGACGCCTGGCGCACCCAGGCCATAGCTTCGGACGCAAAGGTGAACTGCGCCGTGCAACCCCCAAAATCCTTGCTGCCGCGCCGCGTGCCCTATCCTCGTTATTCAGTCCGCCAACCCTCGCTCATTACCGCCACAGGCACCATGCAAACCGGGGCCAAAGTGAAGCAGCCCTGGAAAGACCGTTCTTTAACCGGCGTCGGCCCCCAACTCGGCGGCTATCCGGAATCGGATTTAGCCTCCATCCCCACGTTGGAGCTGCAATCCATCACCAACTCGATACTTGCCACCAAAAACCTGCTATATTCACCCAGCCAAAAGGCAACACTGAAATCGGGCGAGTTTCAAATTATGGATTTTGGCGTTAACTTAACCGGCTTTCCCGGCATCCAGGTCACCTGCCACAATCCCACCCGCTTGCTTGTGACGTTCGATGAGATTTTGTCCGGCGGTGACGTGGATTTCAAACGACTCGGCTGCGTCAACATTGTCGAATGGGATCTGCAACCGGGCACCTACCAGCTCGAAGCGTTCGAACCTTACACCTTACGCTATTTGAAAATCTTCGCGGCCGAGGGTGACTGCGAATTAGGACGGATCACTTTGCGCGAATACGTTCATCCGCTGGCGGACGCCACCTTCGCCGCTAGCGACGAGCGGTTCAACCGCTTGTACGCGGCCGGGCGAGAAACCTTCCGGCAAAACGCCGTCGATATTTTCATGGACTGCCCGTCGCGCGAACGCGCCGGTTGGCTATGCGATAGTTACTTCACCGCCCGCGTGGCGCCGGATTTGTGCGGCGACACCCGCATCGAGAAAAACTTTATCGAGAATTTTCTACTGCCCAAAAAGTTCGACCATCTCCCCGAAGGCATGTTGCCCATGTGCTATCCGGCGGATCACAACGATGGCGTCTTCATTCCAAACTGGTCGCTATGGTTTGTGGTCGAATTGGAGGAATACCTCGCCCGCGGCGGCGACCGGGAATTGGTTAACGCCTTGCGCCCGCGCGTGCTCCGCTTATTCGAGTTTTTCCGCGGCTTCAAAAACTCGGACGGTCTGCTTGAAAAACTCCCCAGCTGGGTTTTCGTCGAATGGTCAAAGGCCAACGATTTCGTGCAAGACGTGAATTTCCCTTCAAATATGCTTTTCGCCCGAGCGCTCGAGGCGGCAGGCAAACTTTATCAACTGCCTGAATTCCTCGATGAAGCCGCGAAAATCCGGGAGACGATCCGCCGCCAATCCTTCGATGGCCAGTTTTTCGTGGATAACGCCGTGCGGAAAGATGGCAAACTGGAAGTGACGCGCAACCGCACCGAAGTCTGCCAGTATTTTGCTTTCTACTTCGATGTGGCCACGCCGGAAACCCACGCCAAGTTGTGGCAGATGTTGACGCGCGATTTCGGCCCCCAGCGCAAACAGATTAAGGCGCATCTCGATGTCTATCCGGCCAACGCGTTTATCGGTAATGTCCTCCGGCTCGAATTGCTTTCGCGCTACGGCCTCTGCCAGCAACTGCTCGACGAATCACTGGCGTATCAGCTCTATATGGCCGATCTCACCGGCACACTTTGGGAAAATGACGGCGCTTACGCCAGCTGCAACCACGGGTTTGCCTCCCATTCCGGCGTGCATTCCCTGTATCGAGATGTGCTGGGACTGCACACGGTCGACACCGTGGGCAAAACCGTTCGCCTGCGTTTCACCGATCTGCTGCTGGATTGGTGCGAAGGTTCTATTCCCACCGCCGACGGCCCCGTGGCCTTGCGCTGGCGAAAAGCCGATAAGACAATCCGCTACCAACTGGTGGTTCCCGCGGGTTACGACCTCAAGGTGGACAACCTGAGCAAGCTGGAGCTCGTACGCGAACCTTGACTTTGGTCGGCATCACTAGGCTTGACCAGCAACGCTATTGCATGATGGCTTTAGCCACTTCGGTGGCGGCGGCGGCGCCAAAGAGATGCTGCACCAGCGCCAGCCCGAACTCCACCACCGTACCCGCGCCTCGGGAAGTGATGATCAGGCCGTCGGTGACCACTTTTTCAGCCGCCAAAGCTTGGGGCAACTCGGTTTGGGTGGAAAAATGAGCGGTGAATCGCCGCCCCGACAAGAGACCGGCGTCGGCCAATACCAGCGGCGCGGCGCAGATCGCAGCCACCGGTTTTCCGGCTTGGACAAATTCGCGGGCCAGTTTCGCGGGGCGTCCATCAGCTCGTAGCGCCTTCACCCCCGGTCCGCCAGGAAGGAACAGCAAATCGTAGTCTTGGGTATCCACCTCCCTTAACAAGGCATCGGCGTGAATCGTAATCTGGCAGCGGCCCACGGCTTGCGGTAGGGCTTCCAAGGAGGCCAGCACAACTTCGGCCCCGGCCCGGCGCAACAAGTCGACCGGCGCCACCATTTCAATTTCCTCAAAGCCGTTGACCAGCAAACACAACACGCGTTTTTTCATATTGAGTTAAAGCGTAAAAACCAGGTGCCTTTCTCCGCCACACGCAGGTACCCTACGTCAATTTACGCACCTTTCCCAGTCTAATTCAGCCAACCTTTTAAGGCGAAGTCCACCCGCCGCCAGCTCCAACCTTGGACTCGCGCTAATCAGGCCCCGGTCGCCGGGAATCGTCCCGCAAATTCAAACCTGAGTTGACGACTCCGAATTTGCTGGTATTACCTTAGTCCTCAAATTTGCCGAGATCGATATTATGAAGGAAACGACACGAACCGTATTGGTAATTCTGTTAAACCGCTTTATCCGTAGCGTGAAGCCAATCTATATTGAAGTGGCTAGCGACGAAAAAGGGAACATTCTGAACGAACGGCAACTGAAGAGTGAACCCAAAAAAGCGATCTACGATGAAGTTTGGGAAAACGACGATGGCAAAACGGAGATCTCTTCCTGCAACCATTTCAAGCGCAAATATCGCCACGCGCTGGAGAAAAAAGCCGCGGCTTAATGCCCCCCGCCCGCCGCCGGGCTTTAATTCCTTGGTGGTCCGCCGAGTTCCCACATTATTTCACTGGCGAAAAGCCTCCGCATGGTGAACTTTAATGGGGGCTGGTGGGTTATTGCCACACCTAAAGGCATCGGGTTCGTCTATCGCCTCGACAATGGCCGGCCAAACATGGCCAAGCGATGCCGGTCCTCAGATTATGGGTTTTTCTATGGAACGCGAGACGCTAGACACGCATCAAAAGGCCTTTCAAATCAACATGGACTTGGCGAAATATGGCACTTTCGCCGAAATCGGGGCGGGCCAGGAGGTTGCGCGCGCTTTTTTTCGCGTCGGCGGCGCCGCTGGAACGGTGGCTAAGACTATTTCCGCTTACGATATGACGTTCAGCGACGCCATCTACGGCCACTCGGGCAGATACGTCAGCCGCCAGCGCCTAACCAAGATGCTCGATTACGAGTTTGCCTTGCTCAAGGAACGGCTCGACGCCCAACGCGGCGCGAATACTTGTTTCTTTGTGTTTGCGGATACGGTCACCGCCCGCAGTTTTTCGCGGCCCGAGGATGCGCATGGCTGGCTGGGCATCCAATTTCAAACCCGGCCGCAATCCCCGCCCTCACAAATCATCATTCACGTCCACATGCTGGATAAGGAGAACGTGCAAGAGCAGGAGGCCTTGGGCGCCATTGGTGTGAACCTAATTCACGGGGCGTTTTATCTGCACCGCCAGCCCTCGGAATTGATCGCTTCGCTCTTGGATAGCTTGACCCGCGACCGGATTGAAGTCGATTTGATCCGGTTTTCCGGCCCGGACTTCTCGGGGTTGGACAACCGTCTGATGAATCTTCAATTGGTACACCACGGATTGACCCACGCGGTCCTGTTCAACTCCGCGGGGGAGATTGCCCAGGCGGGAGAAGCCCTGCACGGGAAGGCGATCCTGGTGGAACGCGGCAGTTTCCGGCCGGTCAATTTGCTAAACCTGGACATGCTGGAATGCGCCCGGGCGCAATTCGCCACGGAACCCGCTATGGAGGGACAAGCGATTACGGATCTGATGGAAATCACCATGCGCAATCTCCTCACCACCGGGGTGCTGGATCACAGCGATTTCCTGGCCCGGGTCGATTTGCTGGCCGCCCTGGGCAAGCCCGTGTTGGTTTCGAATTTTTCTTGGTTTTATCCCCTGGCCGCCTACTTGGGTCGTTGCACGAAGAAAAGCATCGGCATCGCCGCCGGGGTTCCGGCGTTGAAGGAAATTTTTAACGAGAAATACTACACCGGGTTGGACGGCGGCATCCTCGAATCCTTCGGGCGTTTGTTTAAAAACGCGGTTAAAATGTACATCTACCCGATGCGCGAGGAAAACGGCAATTTGGTAACGGCCGCCACACTGACCGTGGCGCCGCATTTGCGGCATTTGCACGCCCACTTGCTGGAAAACCACCACCTCGAAAGCATCACCGAATACCAGGAAGACTTGCTCGGCATTCATTCGCCGGTCGTGCTGGATCGCATCCACAAAGGCGATCCGGCTTGGGAAACGATGGTGCCCGCGCCCATCGTTCCGCTCATCAAGGAACGCCATTATTTCGGCTGGACGGATCCGCAATCCGAAAGCCTGCCTGCGGCATTGAATTAAAACACTCGCTTGGGAGGCGTGCGGGTAAGGGCGGGCTCAGCAACAGCGGCTAAATTTGCCGAAGCGCCGCTCGGCGACCTCAACGAATGCTTCTCCGCGACTGGGCGCCCCTTGGCGGGGGGCGCATTGACACGGAGCGCCCACCGTCAGCACGTGTTCCGTGGGGACCACCGGACCGGCTTGCGCGCGATCCATCGCCGCCTCGCCGGAAAGTTCCCGCGCCATCGCCACGGTGAGAGCTAAAAAGGGCAAGGCGCCCGCGCGGCCTTCACCCGCGGCGGCGGACTCCGGCAGCCACACCGGAGCCTCTTCATGCAATTGCGGCGGTCGCTGGCCGCTGAGTAGTTTCAACCACTCCCAAATGCTCAAAGCCAGAATAACGATCACCAGCACCATAAAAATCCCCGCCACTACCGCGTCGAGCGTTTGGTTAAAATGCTGCGTCCGATTATCGCGCATGGCTTTTTTCGCCTGGGCGATAACGGTTGCATCACCACCCGCTTCAGCTTGCGCGACCGTTTCCCGCAACCCCGGTAATCGCTGATTCATCACCCGCGCTTGAGCCAAGAAACCAATCTTCGGATCATTCGAGAAGATTTTCTGCGCGCCCGCCGTGAACGTCACGGATAGCAGCCAGAGCAGGGGCAACAACGCAATCAGGGCGTAAGCCGGACGGGGTTTTCTTGGCGGTTGAGCGCCGCCTCGGCTGCCGGGCAAATGCATTTTTAGAATGATCGTGACCGCAAGACAGAAAGCGACCACCGATAGCAACTGGTTGGCGATGCCAAACAGCGGCCATAATGAATTAATGCCCCCGAGCGGATCGCGCACCCCTTGGATCAAGAAATAACCCCAAGCGCCCACCATCAAGGCGCTGGCGAGAATATTGCCACCGACATGGCGCGTCTCCCCCAGTGGTTTCCAGATATGCCCCAAGACGTCTTGCAACAAATACCGGCCTACTCGCGTGCCCGCGTCGAGCGTCGTCAAAATGAACAACGCCTCGAACATCAAAGCGAAATGATACCAAATATCCAAGCCATGGCCGCGCAAGATCGTCGAAAAGATTTTGGCCATGCCCACCGCTAAAGTGGCGGCCCCGCCGGTGCGCCCGAACAAGGTGTTTTCACCCACGGTCGCGGCCAGATCCGACATTTCATTCAAGGTAACCGGAAAGCCCAGCGAGTTAACCTGGGTAATCGTAGCCGCCGGGTCGCCTTTGATATTGATGCTCAGATAAACGCCGGGGTCCAAGGTGCAGGCGGCGATCAAGGCCATGATGGCCACCAGCGATTCGCAACACATGGCTCCGTAGCCGATCGACCGCGCATAAGCCTCGCGCGTGACCATTTTAGGCGTGGTGCCGCTGGCGACCAAAGCATGGAATCCCGACACCGCGCCACACGCTATGGTGATGAAGCAAAACGGAAACAACTTCCCGGCCAACACCGGGCCGGTGCCATCGATGAACTGGGTCAGGGCCGGCATTTTCAAATGCGGCAAAACCAGCAAAATACCCAGCGCCAGGGCGAATATCGTGCCTAGTTTCATGAACGTGCTCAGATAATCGCGCGGCGCCAGCAGCAGCCACACCGGCAGAATACTCGCCGCCAGGCCATAGCAGATGATGACCCAAGCCAGCGGTTCGGCTTTCAAGGAAAACACCGCCGACCAAGCCGGATTGGCGTAAACGAGCTTGCCACCCCAAACCGCCAGCAACAGGAGGATCACGCCGAAAACGGTGGCCTCCATCACTTTGCCAGCTCGCCAGTAACGCAAATATCCTCCCATGAGCATGGCAATGGGAATCGTGGCGCCCACCGTGAACACGCCCCAAGGACTCTCGGCCAGCGCCTTCGCCACAACAAGGCCTAAAACCGCCAGCAAAATGGTGAGAATCGCCAGGATCGCCACCAAAGCCACCATGCCTGCCGGGCCGCTCAACTCCTCCTTGACCATCGTGCCCAGGGATTTTCCATCCCGCCGAATCGAAAAAAAGAGGGTAACAAAATCCTGCACCGCACCCCCGAGCACAACGCCAATCAAAATCCAAAGCAAACTCGGTAGGTAGCCGAACTGCGCGGCTAAGACGGGCCCAACCAATGGCCCCGGACCGGAGATGGCCGCGAAGTGGTGCCCGAAGACAATCCAGCGATTGGTCTTCACGAAATCCTTGCCGTCATCATGCGCCACGCAGGGCGTGGTCCGCCGATCATTCAGCATCAACACCCGCGCGGCAATCCAGCGGGAATAAAACCGATACCCAATGGCATAGGTGCAAATGGCGGCGATCAATACCTGCGCGGAACTCACCGCTTCCCCTCGCCCCCCAGCCAACACGTAATAGGCCCAAGCCCCCAAAAGAGCGACCATCAACCAAAGCAAACCCGATCCCAATTTATTCATTATCTTATTTTATTATATATATTACTAAATAACATACACGAAAGCTATCCCAATAAACGCAATTTCCCATTCCGGACGCGCGTTGCGTCCGGAATGGGAGTAATCGGGTTACTAACCGGCTCAAGGCAGCGTATACCGCGCCTGCGCCGCCCCGGGTTGGGCGCCCGCGAACGGGCTCAAGCGGAACTGATAGCGGTATTCTTGGCAAGCCGGCAAATATTCGGGATGCGGCCAAGCGCCCCAGCTATCATCCCCGCCGGCGCCTTGCTGCACGAGGTCCAAGTTCAGCACCACTTGGTCGCGATACGGTAACTCGTAGGGATGAGCGCCGCTTTGCAGATCGTCCGAAGTATAATGCAGGGCGTTCACGCTCAACCGCGGCATACCCACAGCCAGCAGGCCCACGCCTTTGCTCCCGGTTAACGCGACCCAACGCGTATCGGTTTTATTGCCGGTTTCTCCCGGCTCGGTGTAATCGAGATAAAACTGCTCGTCCACCGTCCCTCGGTAAAGGCCGACTTTCGCGTCCTTGCGATCCGCATAGGTTTCCTGCGGTCCCGGCCCCAGCCAGGTGATTTTCTCGAAACCGGCGGGCAGTGTCATGCGCATGCCGACCCGTGGCAATTTCGGCAAATCGGTTTTGGCGGGTTTAAAATGGGCGCTTACCACCACGTCGCCATTGGGATACACGGTGTAATCGGTCTCCCAAACGGCGTCCACTTTGGGCAAAGCATGCGCTACCGCGACCACCAAGCCATGCACTTCCGGCTTAGGTTGCACCGCGAAAGAGGTCAGTTTGCCGTCCTGGGCCGCCGTGCGCCAGATCCCCTGCGATTTGACCATATCGCGGCCACGATCATTATCGGTAGGCGCGCGCCAGAAATCCGGGCGCAATGGCGAATCGATCAGTTCCGTCCCTTTGAACCGCCAGGATTTCAACGTGCCCTGGGCTTTGTCGAAAAGGATCTCAAAATCTTTGCCGGTCACGGAAACCTGCGCGGCGGTCTCGGTTTTTTTCAATTCCGGATAACCCGCCAACGAAACAACCGGGGCCGCGGTGGACACCGGAAGTTTAAATTGGTCCCACGCCAGCGAATGCCCCGCTTTCGCCCAAGGCAAATCGCGGCTGAGGAAAAAGTCGACTTCGAGGAAATATTCCGCCCCGGGTTTGGGAGCGAACGCTTTTAGCGGCGGGGTCACGCGCAACGTCCCGCCGGGCGCGAGGTTCAATTCGGGCAGCAACCCTTTCTGCAGGGTCTCCCCTTCGCACGTCAAACGCCACTCACCCCGAACGAGGTCCTTCAGATTTGTGAAGAAGTACCCATTCGCGATTTCCAAATCGCGATTGTCCGCGCCGATCGCCCGGGTGCGGATGGATTGGTAGATGTGTTTAACCTCATGCAAGCCGGGATGCGGCTGGCGGTCCGGGGAGACCAAGCCATTGCAGCAGAAATTCTGGTCGCTGGGCGTGCCCGCCGGGCCGTAGTCGCCACCAAAAGCCCAGAAATAATTGCGGCCGCCGGAAGCTTTAGTGGGCGGCTTGCCACCAGGCAAAGGATGGCGTTGGCCTTGGTCGACCCAATCCCAAATGAATCCGCCCTGAAGATGTGGCAGACTGTATATTTTACTCCAATAAGCCCACATGCCGCCGCTGCTATTGCCCATGGCATGCGAATATTCGCACATGATGTAGGGCCGAGTCTGAGGTTTGGAAGCATACTCCGCCAATTGGCTCGGCGGGGGATACATCGGGCAAACAATATCCGTATGAGGCGCATATCCCGCGCGTTCATAATGCACCGGACGACTCGGATCGCGTTGGTGAATCCACTGGGACGTGGCGACGAAATTCGTGCCGTCGCCGGCCTCATTGCCCAGCGACCAAATGATGACCGAGGGATGGTTCTTGTCGCGTTCCACCATGCGGACGGTACGGTTCATATGGGCATCGAGCCACTCGGCGTTTTTGGCCAGAGAAGCCTCGCCGTAACCCATGCCATGACTTTCGATATTCGCCTCGTCGATGAGGTAAAGGCCGTAACGATCGCACAAATCATACCACGCCGGCTGATTGGGATAATGCGAGCAGCGCATGGCGTTCACGTTATGCTGTTTCATCACGCGAATATCGCGCTCCATGCTTTCCAACGTGATCGCCTGGCCGCGATCCGGATCGAACTCGTGGCGGTTAACCCCTTTGATAAAAATGCGTTTGCCGTTAACGAGCAAATTACCCTCGCGAATTTCCACCTGGCGAAAACCCACCTGGCAGGGCACCACTTCCAGCACCTTGCCCGCCTGGTTGCGGACCGTTAGCAACAACTTATATAAATTCGGAGTTTCGGCCGACCACAGCAAGGGTTGACTCACTTTGGCGTTGAAAACGGCATTCAACTCCGCGCCCGGACCGGCGGCCAGCGCCACTTTCGGCGAGGTGAGCACGGTTTTTCCGGCGGGATCCAACAATTTACCTTCGATCTCCGCGTTCGCAGCCAAATTGGCGTTATTGCGAATCTTGGCCGTGACCCGCAACTGAGCATCGCGGTAGCGGTCATCCAAATCGGTATGCACCGCGAAATCGCGCACCTGCATCTCCGGCGCGGACCACAAGTATACATCACGATAAATACCGCTCATCCGCCAGAAATCCTGATCCTCCAAATAGGAGCCATCGCACCAGCGGAAATTTTCCACGGCCAAAACGTTTTCTCCCGATTTTAAATAGCGGGTGATATCGAATTCCAAAGGCGTGCGGGAATCCTTGCCCATGCCCACCCGTTCGCCATTGACCCAGACATAGCAAAAAGAATTCACGCCATCGAACGTGAGATAAACGCGGCGACCGACCCAGTCGGAAGGAACCGTAAAAGTGCGCCGGTAACAGTTGACGGTGTTATTCGGATCATCGCCCGGCACAATGGGCGGCTTCCAAGGGGCGCGCCAGGGATATTGGATATTCACATATATCGGAATGCCGTATCCTTGCGCCTCGACGTTCCCGGGCACTTGGATCTTGTCCCAGGTCGAATCCCGCAATTGAGTATTCCAAAAATCCGGGACCCGTTGGGTCTGGTTTTTGCGGTATAAATACCGCCACTCGCCGTTCAAGGAACGGTAAAAGGAGGATTTAACCCGCTGGTTATTCCCCACGAATTCAATCGTTTTGGCCGTGTTTTCATCGGGACAAACGACCATCGACGCGTGCGGCGGCTCATTATTCAAGCCCGTGAGTTTGGGGTTTTCCCAATCGCGCAATGGGGTCTGGCCATAGGCTGTCAGCGCCAGCAAAAAACCCAGCGCCGCGAGCAAAGATATGTTTCGTGGGTAATGGTGCATAATTCGGACTCCGTTTTATCGTGGCAGGGCCGCTTTGTCACGCCTGGATCGCGGCGCTCGCGGAAGCTCTGCCCGAGTGAGCCCGGTCATTCCTTAATCTTCACTAACCTCTCGATCATGCGCGCCACCTGGTCGCGATGCTTCAACAAGGGACGTGGATCGGTGGTGAAATGCGTCAAATCGCGGGATACGGTCTCCGGAATCACGAGCAATGCCTTGGCCGCCTTGATCTTCGACTTGGCTCCGGGATGGTTTTCCAAACGCGTGATTTCCCGCTGGAGCAGCCACAAATATTCGTAATCCTCCATGCCATCGCGCAAGTTTTCCCACCGCAAGCTATTCACCGGACCGTCGAAATTGGGGGTGGATGGCTGGAGCTTGCCTTTGTTCGGCGGATAAAGAAAACGACCGTCGCCATTGCCCCAATAGCCAACGTGGCCGACCGGAAAGTCGTATCCGGACACATAGCTCATGGGATCGGCCCAAGGATCTTGATGGTTGGGCGCCAGGGTAACCAACGGGCTGTTCCAATAGGTGGTCTCCCATACCAGAATGCCGGTCACGCCATATTGCCAGGATTGCCATGGCCACAGCCGCAACTCGGTGCCGGGGTGATCGATGAATTCGGTCGCGTATGGCGCGGTGGGAGCGCAGCAGATATACCACCACACCCGTTCGCCCGCCGCCCGTCGCTCGGCCACCCGTTCACGAGTCCATTCCGGGGTTAGCCCGCACCAAATATCGACGTTGCCGATCAAGGCGGGTTCCGGCTGTTCGGTGAGCATGCGCGCCAGCTTGGGCGCGGCGGCACGCAAACGTTTCATGCCCGCGACGACAAACTCGTAATCCTTCGGGTCCGGCTCGTCGAACCAATAGGTGAAAGCCTTGTCGAGCCAGCCGCGCTCGCGCAAATGGCGCTCCACTTGACCCAGGTAATCCTGAAATAATCGCGTGTGCTCGGGCGTGCCTTCCTGAAACCCCTCCAATTGGCCGAGTGACCGGCTTTGGAAGGTGCCCCCTCCCATGCCCAGCAATCGCAGTTGAAACGTGCTGAACTGATAATCGTCCAACCAGCGCGCGGCGGCTTTATCGAACTGGGTAAAATCGAGGCGCGCCTGGCGTTTATCCCCCTCCCCCTCAAAACGCACATTCAGAGGCGCGTAATCGTAAAAGCTGTAGGGGCTGATGCGATGGCTGGCGAAATTGCGCAGATATTTCTCGTACACCGCCTCTTGGTCTTCGCGGCGAGTTAAGCCGTGGTACTCGTTAATAATGCCGGCATTCAAACCCAACGCGCTCTGCAAATGCGTTTCCCGAGGCAAAGCGAAACCATACACCGTGAGGCGCACAGGTACGCTCCAATCGCCGGCGGTCGTTTTAATCTCGAGGCGCCCCGCCACGCCGCCGGGCGGGCAATTCGTAGGGGCGTGAAACGTGATCCATAAGGGCTGGTTGCGATCCGGCGCCAAGTTCAGCGGCAACCGTAAGGGCGGCAGTGGATCGGGATACCAACCCGGCTGGCAAGCGCGATCCGTCGGCTGGGTTACCTGAACATAGGCCACTTCGTCAAACGCCACTTGAATCGCCCGGCGCGCGTCCACCGCGTTTTTGGCGGGCAACCACTTCGCCGAAAGTAATTGGCCGGCCTGGGCGGGACGCAAGATCAGCTGCATCGGCTCGAATTCTCCTTGCGCTAGGGAAACCGAGATGGGGCTAGCCTTGCCTGAAACCGGCCGAGGGGGCAGGCCGCGTTCCCGCCCGATTTTCCAACCGCTCTCGCACCACCACAACCCCATTTGCGGAGATTCCGCTAGCCAATAGCCGGGGGCGTTATCATCCAGAAAACCGGTCAAGACGGAGCTTCGCCCCGTGAAAAGGACGTCCCCTTTGGTGGTGTTCAAACGCACCCAGAGAGTGTCGGCTCCGGGTTTACCAATGGGATATTCGAGTTCGGCCAGCACCGGCTTGGCGCCCAGGCCCGCCGGCTTCATGTCGATGGATTTGGCAACCGGATTTACGAGCGCCAGAGACGAGGCCTTATTCGTTTCGGCCGGTTCACGGCCAACGACCGCGCGCACGGTTTCCAGGCCCGGTGAACCGGCTTGAAGGGCGAGTTGGATCCGCCAGGATTGGCGGTCTGGACTTAATTCCAAGCGCCGCAATTGAACGGCCAACCGCGCATCGCCAGCCAGCGAATCCATAAACCGGGTTGCGCCTCGCAAACTGGGTGGATCACCGGCCAACGGCGCCTGATAGTCGAGAGTATTGACCTGAAACGCGCCTGTTTCGCCGGCGTGACGGAGCCGGATATAAATCTCAGCCGCGGGGAACAAAGCTGAGGGAAGCGCGGTTAATCCGCCGCGATTGGTAGCTCCGTAAGCGGCCACATCCAGCCAGTGCGTAAGATCTTTCCCCGCCTCAACCTTCAGATCGCCTCCATCATAATAATTGATGGCCACCCGCAATTGCGCGGATTTTTGGGCATATTCGCCCACCTTGAACCGATAGATAACCGCTTGACCAGGTCCAAACACCCAACGGTCTGAATTGAAATTCGCCCGGCTGGCATGCAGCGTGCGGTGATAATTGGCGCCCTCCCAGCCGAAATTGGCGTTAAAGCGGTAAATGCCTTGGTCAATCGTCTCGCCTTCACCCAATTCCAAGCCGTTTTCCTGGCGCTGCGCCACCAATACCGGCACCCATTCCGGTTGGGCAAACACCACGGAACCTTTGATGTGCCATTGGCCAAGCCTTAGGTACAAATCATCCAAATTATCGGGGGTACGAAAAACAAACCCGCACGACTGCCACGAGCTGCTTAAAGGAAAATCGCGATTCACCCGGTTGAGACCGGCAATCGCCCCGCCACCCGCGGCATCGGCCAGCCGTTTTCCCTCGAACTGGAAACGGTACACCCCGCCGGGTTTTAGCGCGGGCAAATCCATCCGCCAATAAGCGGAATCCTCCCCGGCGCCGTCCACTTGAAAAACCTGGCCGGAACGATCCGTGGCGGCGGTCCAAATTCCTTTGCCTTCCGCCAACCGCCAGCCAGCGGGGGCATTGGAACCGGGCGAATCATGGGGGTGAACCGGGAGGAGATTTTGGGCGTAAGCCGTCCAGGCAAAACAAAGCAGGGCTGGTAGCAGCATGGTTTTCATGGCCTTGTTTTACCACTAGCCGAAGCAAACCGCCAACAAAACCATCACCCTAAAAACAGGGAAACAACCGTCAATCGATCTCAAAGCCGCGCTGCTGCAGTTCCACGCTTTGGACGCCTTCGAGCTGGTTCAATGTTTTGACGAGCTCCTCAGGGACGCCTGCGCCGCGCATATAAACTTGGTAGATATATTCCAGCGATGCCCCTTGCTTGGCAGTGCTCACCGACATCAACTCCCGGCTTTGCAACTGCTGTCCTAGAATGCCACCCGCCAGTTTTTCCAAGTCCTTGCCGGCCTCCACGCGCACACTTAACAGATAACCTAACTTGGCGCCGGGCACCCCTCCGGGGCGCCATGCCATGGCAAAGGACGCCACGCCGATGATGCCCAGACCAATAAACGCAACCCAGGGGTTTTGCGCCCCCACAGCCATGCCGACCACCACCGCAAAAATAACGTAAGCCGTATCTTGCGTATCGCGCACCACGGTGCGAAAGCGAACGATGGAGAGCGCCCCGACCAAACTGAAAGCGCGCGCCACATTATCCCCAATGACTTGCGTCACCATCGCGATCAAAACGGAAAGCAAGACCAGCGTGGTGGGAAACGTGGGGGAAATCTCCGTCTTGGATCGGGTGCGCGTATAAATGAAGGCCACGACCCAACCTAAGGCTAGCGCCAGAGCTAAGCGGATCGAAATATTCGCCGGCGATACTTCCGGCCCGTTGGCAAAAGTCGTTTTTAGGAAGTCAGGCATACAATCGAATCAGCGCTCGCCACCGCATCCTTTTTCCGCGCATACCCCAAAGCCGCAATCGCCAAGCGATACTTGGACACTGGCTCTGGTTTCAAACCAAACTCCCCAGCCAACCGCTTGAACAACTCGGGCAAATCGTAACGGTACTTTAACTCCAGAATGATTTGGCGATCCAGCATCGGCGTTCCTTCACCCATCTCGCGATACGCCATATCGGGCGTGGGAACAGTGCGAATGTCATCATCCAAAGTCAAGCGGATAGGGCCTTTGGGCGTCATCAAAACGCGCGCCGTGCGGTGGTAGGAGATTTGGCAGACATTTTTTAAATTCCGCAATAGCAAGCGTTGGTGATACCAATAACCGGGCCAGCCGCGCTCAATCTCCCGTTTGGCTAATCGCGAGATTTGGCTAATCGGCACGATCGATCGGCGTTTGCTCACCAGGCCGCGAGTTTTCAATTTGCGCTCCAAAAACACCGTCTCCGCCGCCCCGTAGCGCCGGATGCGATATTTGCTGCGGCCGAACGAGCCCTTGCGCCAAAACACGTCAAAATCCTCCGTATCGAAATAGAGGCTAGTAATGCGGTAGCCATCGTGCTGGTCGCTGTTAGCATTCGGATCAGGCAAAAGATGGGTGCGGGACCAAAGTCGAACTCGTTCCGCCACTTCGGGATTGAGTAAAAATTTAACTTCGGCGGCAAACTCCCGATTTTCTCGTTGATCTGTGGATGGGGACATAAGTTGCTTGTAATCAGTGTCAAACTAAAAACAACCCTTTAATTGGTTAAATTATTGTCAAACATACCTTCCGGGACGCGGCCGGAGCACGATCGCAATGACCGCTCGCTTAACGCCGGTCCGCTCTCCCGCCAAACAATCATCCATTTGATGCTCGCTGACGGCGCTTCCTCACGCCTTCCGCACACCTCTTGGCCGGCTAATTTTAACGGCAAAACTTCGCCTTTTCGCACCTAAAGTTCGCTCCCATCGGTCTACTTTGACCATTAAATGGGACTCAAACTAAAAACGATATCGGACGGCGGATACACCCATATCGAACCCCACGAGTCTCGATAAGTTGCCGGGGAGTCACCGAATCCCCGCGCCAGCGTCAAAATCTATTCACCTGGGTCGTCCGAATCGGGCGTTCGCTACGCGCGTTCGTCCGGATATCGATCAAATTCATCCTATCATTCTCGTTTCCAATCACTTTCAACACAAGAACTCAGCAAATTAAACGGGTCTGCGCGTCCCGATTCACCGGTGCCGGCAGGCATAAAACGGGGCCATTACTCTATATAGACTCCGCAGGTAACCTTTATGTTACGAAATTCTCACCTGAATTCCGAGGACCCATTTGCTATCCCTGCGATTGAACCGGTTCAAAGGAACCCAGCTAGGCGCTAAACCCCGGATTCACCTGCTGGGTTTAACGTTTCAGCCGGACATTTCGCCTTCGCCATCCTGGCATCAGCCCGCAATAATGAGCTCAAAAATAGTTGCGATTTCTGTTTGCTTTTTGTTTAGAACAGCATACCCTAATACCGTCTGTGAGCTAGCTAGTCACTTTCTAGGCAGTAAATCCTCAGGTGAACATGGTTCAGTGAAGGTTTGGGACCCGCAGTCAGGAATAGCCCTGGAGAAAGCAACGGTTAGTTGAGGACAACATAATATCACATGAGTAACAAACTGTTTGTCGGGAATCTTTCCTTCAACACAACGGAAAACGATCTCAACGACGCGTTCGCCGCTTTCGGCACCGTCTCTGAAACCAACTTGATGATGGATCGCACCACGGGACGTTCCCGCGGTTTCGCCTTCGTCACGATGGGTACCCCTGAAGAAGCCCAGAAGGCCATTGAAGGCATGAACGGCAAATCCGTGGATGGCCGCGCGCTGACAGTGAATGTCGCCAAGCCCCGCGAAGAACGCCCGGCTGGTGGTGGTGGTCGCCGTGATTACGGCGCTGGTGGCGGCGGGAGCCGTAGGCGGTATTAAGTTTCTCCGTG
>DBTJ01000078.1 GCA_002306985.1 Verrucomicrobia bacterium UBA1319 | reverse complement strand
CGGGACCTAGCATACGTATCGATTGGCATGGGATTAAGGGAGGACAATGCGGTGACGCATAAAACGCGCGTCAATCTCGAAGGCATGGGATTCCCGTTTTTCCCGGCCTTGACTACACTCTCTGCAGGGCATAGTTTTTCAAACATGCCCCTATCTCGCCTCGGATTTCAAAGACTGGCCGCGATTGGCGCTTGGCTGTTGTTAGGGATTATTTCCCTGCGCGAACCGGGCGGAAATGCGCCGCGAAAGGGCGACGCCACTGGTTTCGCGCAGCCATCCCCGGCCGGCGCTTTATCCCCAACCGAACGCCAGCCAGCAGCCTTCCGCTCCCCATGGCGCTCCTCCAACGCTGGCCCGCAAGCCAACCTTTCGGGTCCGCCATGGGCCGTCCGGTTTGGCGACGAGTTTTGGCGAACACCCGGAGCCCCTGCCGCCGTGGGTAACCCACACTCCACCCCCGCCTCTGGAGTAGGAACCGCGCAAATAAACCATGCCATCGAGCGCGTTATCCACGCCTTTCAACGAAACCCGGAGGGAGACCAAATTCAGGTTAAATCGGACAGTTACCGCGCGATCATCGATGGCGGCGGCTTAAGCTTTGAATCAACGCATCCGACGGATACGCAACCGCAAACCCGGGCAAGTTTTCAAACCGTCTCCATGCGGCGAGGCTCGCGCCGATGGTCCCTGGACTCGGTTCCTGGTTCCAGCTGGAGCGTTTCGGGCAATACCGCCCAAGCGCTGCTCGAAGCCGAAGCGGGTTTGGTCGAGCACTTGGAAGCCCTCCGCGCCGGGGTTGAAGTAACCTGGCTATTAAACCGGCCGCCCGCCGGTGAGGACAGTTTAGTTATAGAAGCCTCGATCACCGGCCCGCAATTCAGCGGCCAAACCGCCTCCGGGCTGCATTTTAAAAATGAAAGCGGCCTCGAACGCCTGAAGATCGGCCTGGCGCTAGCGGTTGACTCCCAAGGCAAATCCTGGCCGATTCCGCTCGAAATGGCGGGGTCGACGCTGCGCGCCACCGTGCCGACGAGCGTGCTAGCCGAAGCCCAATATCCCCTGGCCATCGACCCGCTGATCAGCGCCGAATTCGGGGTAGATCAGCCGCTCGATAGCGCCTCCCCTTGCACGCGAGCCGCACCCGTGGTGGCCGCCAACGACAACGGATTCCTGGTGGCCTGGTCCCACGGCAAAGGCGAGATGGCCGACCCGGCGGTGTATGCGGCGCGCATAAGCCAGGCGGGCGTGCTGCTTGACCGCTATGGGATTCTGGTTAGTACCGTCGCGGGCGAACAAACGACCTGCGCCGTAGCGGCGAACCCCGATGGATTCCTCATCGTTTGGTCGGCGCCCCACGGAAGCTCGGTCACGGACTGGGACATACTGGGCGCGCGCATCCAACCCGACGGCAGCGTGATCGACGTGCCGCCATTGCCGATCTGCACCGCGGCGGGCGTCCAAAATTCACCCTCCCTCGCCGCCAACGGCAGCAATTACTTGGCCGCCTGGCGCGATAGCCGCGGCACCGGCATCTACGGCTCGTTGATAACCCGCGGTGGCGCCATCCAACCTACGAATGGTTTCGCCATCTGCGTGGCCGCCAATGATCAATATATGCCCGCGGTGGGGGCCCTGGGCGCAAATTACCTGGTTGCCTGGCAGGACTATCGCAAAGCCACCGCCAGCCAATATTACTCCGATATTTACGCGGCGCGCGTCACGGGCGAAGGCGTCCTGATGGATACCAATGGCATCGCGGTTTGCGCGCAAACCAACTCCCAATATCATCCCTCCGTGGCCGCCAACGGGACCCATTATTTGGTGGCGTGGGAGGATTATGAGGTTTCAGGCAATGATATCCGAGGCGCGCGCATCACCCCGGATGGCGTGGTGATCGACACCAACAGCCTGGTGATATCGCAGGCCGCCAACGCCCAAATCAATCCCTCGCTCACCCGCGTCGGCGGCGATTTCCTGGCCGTCTGGGAAGATTACCGGGACAGTTCGACCAACCGCTTTGAAGCCAGAACGTACGGCGCGCGGGTAACCGGCGATGGCGCCGTAATCGATAGCCAAGGCGTGGCGTTCTCCTCCGGCTCAGGGCAAGCCAATCCAGCTATTGCCAGCAGCGCCGGCACGGTACTGGCGGCCTGGGAGGATTTCCGCAACAATCCCACCACTACTTTGGCCGATATTTACGGCGCTCAAATCCATCAGGCGAGCCAGTTGGAAGTTCAACCCGACACCGCCTTGACCGGAGCGGTCAACGCCCAATCCACTCCCGCCACGGCCGCGAATGGCGCCAATTACTTGGTGGTTTGGGCGGACAATCGCCACCAACCGCTCACGGGGCAAGATATTTACGGCGTGCGCTTGAACCAAGCGGGCGCTTTGCTGGATGCCACCGCCATTCCAATCTGTACCGCAACCAATAACCAGGCGGAGCCGGCGGTAGCGGCTAGTGGCACTAATTTTCTGGTCGTCTGGTCCGACTGGCGCCATACCCCGGCCAACGCGCTCCACGCGGATATTTACGGCACCCTCGTCAACCTCGATGGAACGGTGCTTTACCCCGAAGGCATCCCCATAACGACCGCGACCAACGATCAAAGTCAGCCGGCGGTTACCGGGCTGGGGCCCCATTCCCTGGTGGTCTGGAGAGATGCCCGCAATAGCACCGCCACCGCCACCAAATTGGATATCTACGGGGCGCGCGTCAGCCTAAGCGGCGACGTTCTGGATGCCGCCGGATTGCCCATCTGCACGAACAAGGCCGACCAAAGCGCGCCCGCCGCCGCCGGCAACGCCAATCAGGCGCTAGTGGTGTGGACTGACGCTCGCGCCAGCGCCAGCGATATCTACGGCGCCCTCGTCGGGGTTGAAGGAACGGTGGCCGATGCCAATGGCTTTGGCATCTGCACGGCGGCCGCCCTGCAATCGGCTCCCGCCGTGGCCGCCAACGGCCAGGATTACTTGGTTGTATGGGCGGACTCACGTAATGGCTTGACGAAGGCGCCCGATATCTACGGAGCCCTGGTGGATGCCAGCGGCGCCGCGCAGCCCACCAATGGTTTCCCGATTCGGGTTGCCGCAAACGCGCAGACGGCTCCGACCGTGTCCTTCAACGGCTCCCAATATCTGGTGGCTTGGCAGGAAGCCCGCCCGAGTTTCACGAACACCTTCGATATCCGCGGCACAACGGTAGCCTTGGATGGCTCCATCACGTCCGGATTCCTCCTAGCGATCAGCGCCGACGGAGACAACGCTCAACTCCCCGCCATGGCCGCCGGTGCGGATGGACGATTTCTCGTGGCTAATCAAGCCCTTTACAACACGGGCCGCCGGGTCATGGCGGACTTCGTCAATCCCGGCGCCATGCCCATTTTGGATTCCCCGGCTGGCCAAACCGGCCACCCGTTCCAGTTTGTCTTGCGCGGCGCGATCGGAGAACGCTACGCGATTGAAGCTTCGACGAATTTGAAGGCTTGGACTCAGCTGACTGTCTTCACGAACACCGCGCTCTCCACCCCGTTCACCGACTCCGCGGCCACTAACTTGACCCTGCGATTTTACCGTGCCGTGTTGCTCCCTTGAAAACCCCTATGAAACACCTAATTTATTTACTCTTCCTTGCCGCGGTCGCGCAGGTTTCCGCCCTGACCATCAAGGTCGCCTGCATTGGCGACAGCATCACCGAAGGCTCCGGCCTCTCCAACCCAACGGTGACCGCCTATCCGGTTGTGTTGGGCAAACTTCTGGGCACTAATTACCAAACCCGTAATTTTGGCGTCAGCGGGCGAACCCTGTTGCGAAAAGGCGATTATCCGTACTGGAACGAACAAGCCTTCCGAACGGCGACCAATTACAGTCCCGACGTCGTCACCATCAAACTAGGAACGAACGATTCCAAGCCCTATAATTGGAAATATAAAGCTGAGTTCGCGCGCGATCTGGGCGATTTGATCGATGTTTTCGCCAATTTGCCCTCGCATCCGCGAATTTTTGTCTGTTTTCCAGTCCCCGCTTACGCGCTCACCTATGACATCACTCCGGAGGTCATTAAAAACGAGATCATCCCCATCATTATACAGGTCGCCCGCCAAAAAGGCGCCATGACAATTGATCTTTACACCGCCCTCAGCGGCCGCCCGGACCTATTCCCGGACAATATCCATCCCAACGCCGCTGGGGCCGCGCTCATTGCGCGCACCATCCAAGGCGCTATTCTCACGGCCCATTAAATGATTCAACAGGTTGCCAGCAAGCCAGCGCAGCCTTTTAAAATCAAAGCCAACGGGAATCCGCGCAAACTCAAGCCCATGGCCGTGAGGCGCGAGTGGCCCTTCAGTTCGACTCCCTGAGGCGACCCATTTTCCGATGCCAAAAGGTTCCTGAGTTTTTAAAATCGGCGGTCACCAAGGCAAAGACTATGGGCTTGCCCAGTCGGTTTGAACACTTGTACTCTAACACTATGAATCAATCCTCCTTTTGTGGAATGTTGTTGCTGATCCTGGTGGCAGCCACCAGCCTCAACGCCACGGAACTCCAAGCGCTCCGATCCGCCATCACCGACCTTCAACAAACTTATGGCGGCCGGTACGCGCGCGGAGACGAATTTTTAGCGCGGCTCACCCAGCTTGAGGCTCAACTGGGCTCAACCGCCCCCGCTGAAACGAATGCCGTCCAAGCCAAATTGGATCAACTCGAACACGACGCGTTATTAGCCAATCCCCTCTTAACCGCCCAACCGATCCTCTTCGTCGTCCGCCAGCAGTACCGCCCCGACCATCACAACACCGCCACCTTCTTTCCGAGCGCCCAGCACGAGTTCAACGATGGCGCCTTCACCCCGGGCAGCGCTTTGAAGACCCTCGAGGTGGCCGGCGGCGGCGCGGTCAAAACGTTGTTGGATTGTCCTCAAGGCGTGGTGCGCGATCCCGAGGTCCACTTCGATGGGCGCCGGATCGTTTTCTCGATGCGCACGAACGCCGCGGACAGCTACCATATTTACGAGCTTAACGCGGATGGCACCGGCTTGCGCCAGCTCACCTCCGCCCGAGACGTCGACGACCTCGACCCGCTCTACCTGCCGGATGGCGGCATCGTTTTTTCTTCCACCCGCGAGCCAAAATATTGCATGTGCAACCGGCACATCATGGCCAACCTTTACCGGATGGACGGCGACGGAGCGAACATCCACCAAATCGGCAAAAGCACCTTATTCGAAGGCCATGGCTCGCTGCTGCCGGACGGGCGAATCCTGTACGACCGATGGGAATATGTGGATCGAAATTTTGGCGACGCCCAAGCGCTTTGGACCGTGAACCCCGATGGCACGGGCCACGCGCTGTACTGGGGTAACAACACCGCTTCCCCCGGAGCGGTGATTGACGCCCGCGCCATCCCGGGCACGGGACAGGCCATCACGGTGTTCGGTTCCTGCCACGACCGCCCCTGGGGCGCCCTGGCGATCATCGACCGCAGCCTGGGCATGGATGGGCCCGAACCAGTCGTCCGCACCTGGCCGGCCGATGCCGCCAAATTGATCCAGCAGTCCGGATGGGAAATCTTCGACGCTTTCCACAATGTGAAGCTCAAGTACGAAGATCCATATCCCCTGGGGCCGAAATATTTTCTCACCGCCCGCATGACCGGTCACAACGAAGAGATGGGCCTTTACCTGCTGGATATCTTCGGACACGAGACCCTGCTCCACGCGGAACCGCCGGGCTGCTTCGATCCCCTGCCGCTGGGGCCGCACACCCGTCCACCCGTCATTCCGGCGCGCCGCGATTATGCCAGCTCGCAGGGGGTTTTTTACGTCCAAGACGTCTATCAGGGCACTCATATGGCGGGTGTCAAACCCGGCGCCGTCAAATGGCTGCGCGTGGTGGAAGCTCCGGAAAAGCGGTTTTGGACGCGCCCCTCCTGGAACGGGCAAGGCCAGGAAGCGCCCGCGATGAATTGGCATGACTTCAACAACAAGCGAATCCTAGGCACGGTGCCCGTTGCGTCCGACGGCTCGGCTTACTTTGAGGTGCCGGCGGAAAAATTCGTTTATTTCCAACTGCTGGATGCCGAGGGAATGATGATCCAATCGATGCGCAGCGGCGCGATGGTGCAACCGGGCGAACAAGCCAGTTGTGGCGGCTGCCACGAAGACCGCCGCCAGGCTCCGATGGCTACCGCCGCGCACCCGCAAGCCTTGAACCGGAAGCCGGACCGGTTGCGGGAATGGCACGGAGCGGCCCGTGAGTTCAGTTTCCGAGCCGAGGTGCAACCGGTATGGGATCGCCAGTGCGTCCCTTGCCACGACTTTGGCACTCCCGCCGGGCGGATGCTGAACCTCGCGGGGGACCGCGATTTAGTGTTCAATACGGCGTACAACGAGCTCTGGCGCAAGAAGTATATCCATGTCATGGGCGCGGGTCCTTCGGAAATCCAGGCGGCGTACTCCTGGGGATCGCACGCCAGCAAACTGATCACCTTCCTCCGCGCCACCCCGCGCTGCGGCGGCGCGTTAAGCCCCGAGGACTGGGACCGCATCGTGACCTGGATTGATCTCAATGCCCCGTACTATCCCAGCTACGCGTGCGCTTACCCGGATAATCTCGGTGGTCGCGCGCCGCTGGACGACAAACAACTCGCGCGTCTGGAGGAACTCACGGGCGTCCCCTTCCGTCAACTCGCCGACCACGGGAACAACCGCGGCCCGCAAATCAGCTTCGATCGACCTGAACTCAGCCCTTGCCTGGCGCAATTCTCAGCCCCGGCGAACCCCAAGCGCCAGGAGGCGCTGGCGTTAATCCGAGCGGGGGCTGAAAGGCTGGCGCGCCAGCCCGAGGCGGATGCGCCCGGCTTCCAACCCAGCGCCATCGATCAGTGGCGCAACGCCAAATACCAGGCTCGCCAGCAACGCGAACAGCGGAATCGCCAGGCCCGGCAATCCGGCGCGAAACAATTCGACGCGGATTTTATTACCGTTCCATAAAGACCCCATCCGGCTATACCCAACCAATTGTTCCATCCTGAATGACAGTTGGCCAAAGCCGAATGATCTTCGCGTTTCTGCGTTTGCGGAACCAGGCCCTAAATTAGCGGGATCAACGCGGGCCAGGTCGCGTCCTTAAGGTGATGGGGCGGCCTCCTTCAACAGGTTATCCACCGTTACATCGATGGCCTGACCGGGCGGGGCGATCTTGCCGGCGGGGTCCAAAATGTAGAGGCCCGGGATCATGTTTAGCCGGAAAGCCCGAGCGGTTTGGGATTGCCACTCTCCTTCGCCAGCCCACGCATTGAAGGTGTTCGTCCAACCTCGTTTGGCCAGGTGAGCAATCGGCTGGTCGATTTGCTTGTCAATGCTCAGGGACACGATGGCGACCCTATCTCGCCATTGGGGGTGTTCGCGGCGCAAGGTCTGAAGTTCCGCCACGGTGGCCTGGCAAGGCCCGCACCAGGTCGCCCAAAAATCCAGCACCACAACTTTGCCGCGCAGGTCCGAGAGCTTGATGGCTTTTTTGTCGGTCAGGGATGTGAACTCGATTTCCGGGGCCGTGGTTCCCGGAGGAAGCCGGTTATGCTCGGCAAAATAATTATCGAACTCGATAGCCGCCAAGGCTGGTTTGTCCACTACCCCGGCGGGCAATCGCCGCCAGTGGAAATCATTCTTAACGCGCCACTGAGCTTCCGCCCAGATAAGGTCGCTTGCGGCGATAACGTACTCGCCCGCCAGGGGGGTATGGTTTTGGGCCCGGCCGTCGGTTTTCACCGCCAGCCTCAAGGTGAAATCGGAGCCAGCCAGTCCATCCAGTGATCCACTGCTGTTGGCCTGGGAACTTTTCACCGAGGCATCCTCGATTTGAATATCGGCATTCCGCAAGTCGATTTGGGCTTCGCGCATGATTTGAAGCATGGCGCGGACCCGCTCGAAATGAGTTTGCTCGCGCGCGGCGCATTCCTTGTCGAAATCCGCCCGCGTCCCATGCGCGCGGCCGCTTTTTTGGAGTTGGGCCCAGCGCAATTCACGGGTGTAGTAGAGCTCCTTTTGAAAGAAATTCAGGTCCGGATGACGAAGGAATTGGACGATTCTTTCCCCGAGTTGGCGAAGGCCGGGCTGGTTGGTGGCATTCAACGGCTCACCCTGGCGGGCTTTTTCCAGGAGCGCAAGTTCGCGCGCGACTGGCTCATCCACGACACTCGCCGGGAGAGCGATCCAGTGGATGGCGCTCGCGTTGCGCCAACCACCGGGGAATTGTTCCAATCCGAGCACGGCGAGCTTGAATTCGCCCGCGATGGGCGCGGCCTGAATCGCGATTTCCAGGCGCGGCGCGTAGCGATAAGGTTGGAGACCCTCTTCAACGTTGTTGCACACCTCGGTCGGCGCGCCGACCGTGGCCCGCAACTGGTTGGTGGAAAAATCCAGCCGCAAGGACCGGAGCCGTTCCACCAATACCCGCGCGCTGGCTTCAAGCCGCCTTTGACGAGGTTCAAGGCTTTGGCGCGCGCTATGGAGCGCGTCGACGCTTAAGGCCGAGCCATTGGTAATCGCGCGATAGTCTTCCAGCGTGGCGATCATTTCCGTCGCGAACGACTTTGGGTCCCGGTTTTGGAGCAACGAGACGGTCGCCCGAGCGACGGCATCGAACTCCTTTTCCGTCGGCGTATAGGATGGCGAATTAGTATCCGCCGCCGACAGCGACCACTGCATCAGTCCGGCGCAGATTAGCATGAGTAGCCAGCGCAATCCACCGCCTGCGATTCTCATTATTCTTATTATCATCGATGCGACCCTGTTGATCATTAGACCGCTCATCCCGAAAAATATCACATAATCTTTTGCGCGACCGGCTGCAGCCGTGGTGGGAAGCTCAATCGAGACGACTCATTGGCCGAGGGCTGCCGTTACTTCCCCATCGGATCAACCCCAATCTCATAGGCTTAAGCCGTCTTAAAAAAGCGCGGTTGTCAACCTGCCGACGGTTTCGGGACACTGGTTTTGGATGCCTGGAGATCATCCCCCGCCACCTAATATTCCGAATTTTAGGATTGAAGCTCGGCGGCGATTCAAGGACAAAATCCTCATGCGAATGCTGTGTGTGATCATATTTTTGGCGGCCGCTCAGTTTGCTTCGGCTGCGGTTCCAGGTCGTTTTTTGCAATCTCCAACCATTCGTGGCGACCAAGTGGTGTTTACCTATGAGGGGGATTTGTGGAAAACCACGGTTCAAGGCGGCGAAGCGATCCGTTTAACCACGCATCCCGGCGTTGAGTCTTCCGCGCAAATTTCACCGGACGGCCAATGGATTGCTTTTGCCGGCGGTTATGACAGCGGATGTAACGTCTACTTGATGCCCATCCAAGGGGGCGCCCCGCGGCGGCTGACCTGGCAACACCCCGTGTCCCGGGTGCTGGGGTGGACCCCCGATGGTCAAGTGGTATTTCGCGCGGCGCTGGAAAACACCTACCGAGGAATAACCAAACTCTACACCGTGAGCGTGAAGGGAACCATGCCCGAGGAACTGCCTGTGCCCACCGGCGTGCTTTGTTCCTTCTCTCCCGACGGCAAACGGATGGCTTACTGCCCGCGGGGCAATGAGGAATATTACTGGAAGCGGTATAAGGGGGGACAATTCCAAGAGATTTGGTCCTATGAGTTTGCCGGGAAGAAATTTGAAAAACTCACCGATTACGCCGGCAAAAACAGTTATCCCATGTGGGTGGGAGACCGCGTTTATTTCGTGTCCGACCGGGGCGAGGATGGAGTTGCCAACCTGTATAGCCTGGACTTGGCCTCGAAAAAAGCCCAGGCCGTGACTCGCTATCAGGATTTCGATGTGCAGTTGGCCGAAACCGATGGCAAACGGATTGTGTTTACCCACGCGGGTTACCTCAATTATTTGGATACTGATTCGGGGGCGATCCACCAAGTGCCGGTTCAATTGCCCACGGATCAATGGCGACTTGCCGACCGTCTGGTCAATGCGAAGGACTATATTCAGCACATGGGCGTGGGAAACGACGGAAAAAACGCGGTGTTCGAAGCGCGGGGCGATGTGTTCCTGGTTCCGGAGGATGATAACGCCGCCCCCGTCAACCTGACGCGCACGCCCAATACTCGCGAACGTTTTCCACAACTCTCGCCCGACGGCAAGCGCGTGGCCTTTTTCTCCGACAAATCCGGCGAGTACGAACTTTACGTGGCCAGCGTCGATGCCCCGGAGCCTTGGCTGCGCTTAACCACGGGTCTGCGCAAATCGGTGTATCATTTGGAATGGTCGCCGGACGGCTCCAAGATTCTATTCAGCGACAAGGATTTCACTCTCTATTACGTCGAAGTCGAAGCCCGGAAACTCGTCAAGATCGACAGCTCGAACATGCTCAAAAACGACGAGTTTACTTGGGAAGTAAGCGATTATTCGTGGTCGCCCGACAGTCAGTGGGTCGCCTACACTTTTGTCCAGTCCAACCGCAATAGCCAAGTATTCCTCTACAGCCTTAGCCAAGCCAAGAGTGTCCCGCTAACCACGGATTTTTACGACAACCTCTATCCCACCTTCGACGCGAACGGGAAGTGGCTCTACTATTGTTCCTACCGGAACTTCGATGTCCAAATGGACGCCTTCGAGGATAATCATATCATCCCCAATCCCGTCCAAATTATGGTGGTTCAACTCCAGGCCGGCCAGCGGCCGCCATTCGAAAAAACGGCCAAGGACGAGGGCAAGACCGAATCTAAAGATAAGCCGGAAGCTTCGTTCCGAATCGACCTGGACGGCCTGGAGAATCGCATCTACGCCCTGCCGGTCAAAGCCGGCAATTACTTCTACGCCAAAGCCGGCAAGGGCAAAATCACCTGGGCGTCCATTGACACTTTCCACGAAGACGAGTACGAGGAAATTTATCAGCCCCACGGCGCGTGCAAGTGGGACCTGCATATCTACGACATCGCCGCGCGCAAGGAAACCGTGCTCGACGGCAAAGTATCCAATTGGAAGCTCTCGCCCTCGGGCGAGCAGCTGATTATCCAACGCGACGCGAATTATTTTCTGACCGCGCTGGATAAAGCGGCCGAGTCCAAAAGCGCCGGCGCTCAATTGAACTTCGATAAAATGAAGTATCGGGTCCAAGCCCGGGAGGAATGGGGCCAGATTTTCAACGACACTTGGCGGTGGTACCGGGATTTCTTCTACGATCCGAATATGCACGGGCGTGATTGGAAACAGATCGGCGATAAATACCAGGCCATGATCCCCGATTTGCCCTCGCGCAACACGCTCAACTGGCTGCTCTCCCAAATGGTGGGCGAACTGTGCGTTTCCCACACGTATATCGGCGGGGGCGATTCCCAGCCCGCGTACTCGCCCGACCAACCGGTTTACACCGGCTACCTCGGCGCGGATTTGGCGCCCGATCCCAGTGGGTATTATCGGCTGTCCCGCATTTACGGCCCCACCGATTTCAAGCGCGACCTTACGGGCCCGCTCGTGCGGCCCGATTGGCAAGTTAAGCCGGGCGATTTTCTGATCTCGATCGATGGCCATGAAATCAAGGCTCCGGAAAACCCCTATCGCTATTTGCAGGTGATCCAAGGACAAAAAGTGCGGATTGGCGTCAACGACCGGCCGGAGGCCGCCGGCGCCAAGTACGCCTCGATCGAACCCCTCCGTTCGGAGCACGATTTACGTTACAACCGCTGGGTGGCGGACAATATCCAAAAAACGCTCGCCGCCAGCCACGGCGATGTGGGTTACGTTCATCTCACCGCCATGGATTCCGGCAACGTCGCCCGGTTCGACAAATTCTGGCGCGCCTTCAAATTTAAAAAAGGCTTGGTCATCGACGTGCGCGGCAATGGCGGCGGCTGGACCGAGTATTTCATCATCGACAAGCTCGAACGCAAACAAACCGCCTACAACGTCATGCAGGGCATGGCCCCGTACCGTTACCCCAACAGCGCTTCCCAAGCTCACTACGCGCTGGTTAGCAACGAGGCGAACGGGTCCGACGGCGAGGCGTTTGTCGAAGATTTCAAAGCCCGCAAGCTGGGCACCGTCATCGGCGTGCCCTCTTGGGGAGGCTTGGTGGGCATCATCAACCGCCAAAAAACCATCGATAACGGATTTGTCGAGCAATCCAACAACGCCTTCTGGGGCCACCCAGGCAATTGGCTGGTCGAAAACCACGGCGCCGATCCGGACATCTTGCTGGCCAACGATCCCACGGCCGTACTCGAGGGCCGGGATCCGCAGCTCGAAAAAGCCATCGAAGTCGTGATGAAGGAAATTCAGGACAAGCCCTGGAAGTTCCCCGTTCGTCCCGAATATCCTAAAAAGTAGCTCCGCGAACGAGCGTAAATCAAAGCCCCGGAGGCTCCCAAGCGGCTATCTTTGGAGCCTCAAGCCCATGGCCTATTCTCTGGATTTGATCGAGCGCGATGTGCCTTGAGCCGGCTGGAAGAACGCTCCTCCGGCGAGCCCGATCGCCACAAATAGAGCCGACTGACAGCGGCGTTAGCGCTCTTTCATTCGGTTTTGCAAAACGGCCCCGTGGGACTTTCTATCTATGATGCGCGAACGAACAAACACCACCTCTGCGGACTAACCAGCCGCCGGGGTCACCGAACTGCCGAGCGCCGCCTTCGCGGCCGTGACCAAAACCTTATCCACCCGATGCCGATCCATATCGAGCACTTCGAAAACGTAGCCTTGCTCCTCGAACGTCTCACCTTCCTTGGGTAAATGGCCCAACTGTTTGACGATAAAGCCGGCCAGAGTCTGATAATCCTTGGAGGCGGCGCCTGGAATTTTAAAGCCCGGCAGCGCTTGCTCGACCCGCTCGATCTCAATCATCGCGTCGATCAGCCAGGAGCCATCCGGGCGCACGGCGACCGCGGGCAGAGACCGTTGGTTTTGCGGAGGGAAATCCCCCACGATGGCTTCCATCACATCGTTAAGCGTCACCAAGCCGGCGATGGAGCCGAACTCATCGGCGACCAGCGCCAAATGCTTGCCGCTCCGCTTGAAAGTCTCGACCAAGCACAGAACGTCTTGGGTCGCCGGCACCACCAGCGGTGGCACCATCAAATCCTTCAGCTTCACCCCGACTCCGGCCGCGAGGTTGGCGTAAATCGCCTTCACCGATACCACCCCGGCGACGTGATCGCGAGTGTCCTCGTAAACGGGGAAAAAGGAGTGATTGCTCACGACCACCTTGTGCCAAATCTGCTCATGCGGATCATCCCGCTTGAGCCAAATGACCTTCGGCCGGGGCGTCATAATGTCGCGCACGCTCAAGCGGTCCAAGCCAAGCACGCTTTCAACCAGATCGCTCTCCACCTTTTGGAAGGCGCCCGCCCGCAATCCCTCTTGCATGAGCACCTTGACCTCATCGTCCGTAATGGCCGCTTCCCGCTGCGGTTTGACCCCCAACAAACTCAGCAAGCCATCGGTCGAAGCGCTCAAGAATTTCACCGCCGGGTTGGCCCACCGCGATAACGCCTGCATCGGTTTGGCGACCGCCATGGCGATCCCTTCGGGGTTACCCAAGCCGATGCGCTTGGGCACCAACTCCCCCAGCACTAGCGAGAAGTAGGTGATGGCGCACACCACCAAGCCCAGACCGATAGCATGGCCATACGGGCTCAGGATAGGCGCGGTTTTCACCACCTTGGCCACTTCCTCGGCAATCGTCGCCCCGCCGAACGCGCCCGCCAAAACACCCACGAGCGTGATGCCGATTTGCACGGTGGCCAGAAACCGGTTCGGCGATTCGGCCAATTCGAGCGCGCTTTTCGCGCGGGCGTCGCCGGCGTTGGCGAGTTGGCGCAGTCGCGCCTTGCGGGCGGCGACGATGGCGATCTCCGTCATGGCGAATATGCCATTGACCACTAACAGCGCCAGAATGACCGCAACCTCAATGACCATTTGGTTCATGGCGCTTACTTTAGGTTGCAATCGAATATTTGTCACCCCCTCCGCTCCAACCTCGCTGCCAGTTCTGATCGCTGGCGCCACTTGTCAAGCGGCTTCGAATCATGGGCGCGCGGCCGCGCGTATCGCGCTGGAAACCGCCGCAAAACCCACCCGAACATAATCGCGCGCCAATACACTCCCGAGGCTGGCTGGTGCGTCCCGGCACGATAATCAAACTCGGCGCCGAGTCGTTGACTGACTACGATAGCTTTAGGCACGAGTGGTCCTAAAGCCCGTATCGCCGGCATTCCAGTCCCACCCGTCGACCTGCTCCGCGAATGCAAAACCCGCGCATCCAAACCACATCTTCGGATTTCATCAGCTGGAGAACCCCAGTAAACACTCCCATTAGAACCAGGCACGGAGACCGGCCCCTGACTCGAACAGCGGACTCCACATTATTAACCTTAAAACGGCGATTGAACTCGTTAAAAACTAGTAATCAATTTAAACTGCAAGCCTTTGCGAAAGAAAAGCGTATCATCTAAAAGGTGAACCGCGGAGCAGTTGGAAACCAAGCACATTGATACACTTGCAAAACAATTACCAATTCAACTGCCGTATTCAGGATTAAAGCATAGGACTGTGACCTTGACGCTGGTTGTTTTTTGACCAACTCGCGGCCTAAAAGCGTTCCCAAATGAACGGCCTGCTGGCTTAAGGTTTGGCGGCGGCTGGAATGTGTTCCGTTGCTCGGTGGAAGGTCGGCGACATCCCTTGCGCCAAGCCGATCTTAAACGGTAATCCTGACCCTAGATATGCTGTGGGTGACCTGTGGTTGAGGCGTTCATTGAGGCGTTCAGATGGATGCGCCATCCAGCCCAACCCCGCAAACGATCCGAACGCCCCGCCGCAGAAGTTCGCCCTCGTTTTCTCCATGGCTGACGTTGTCATTCTGGGCTGGCGGCTGGACTTGATCGCCAACAACCTGCGCGATAACCAGCTGGCTTCCGTCCGCGCCCGGCCTCAGCGCTTCGCCCAGTTGGAAGACAACAGGCCCTTCATGGCTTCCATCGCCATTACGCCTGTGACTAAAGGGTGAGGCGTTCGGATGAATATAAGGGGATGGCGCACCTGCCAATACGTTGCAAGGCCGTAAACCCCAAGAAGCTGATTTCCTGGCATTCTTTGCGCCGCGTGAATGGCAGGCATATCGCCCGCTATTGATTTTCGATCTGATCTTTCAGTTAACCCATTTTTTCCTGAAATTG
>DBTJ01000069.1:5830-18780 GCA_002306985.1 Verrucomicrobia bacterium UBA1319 | reverse complement strand
TCACCTCGGGCGGAGCTCCACGCTGACGACCACGGTCGGATTGGATTACAATGACCACGCCTCCAATCCTTTTGTTCACACGTACCATCCCGATCACGACAACTTGGATGCCACCTTTAAGACCGTCCTCGCGCAAGGCGCGGAATCCTACTCGATTCGCCGCGACATTCGTTTAGAGGTAACCCCGCCAACGGATGATTTCGCGAGTCTGACTTCCAGCGGCCAAACCCTCGCCGGAGACTATAGTGAAATGATTACGGTATTAGGCCTGCTCAGAAGCGGCGGCACCAACGATTCCCGGCAGTTCCACGTGACCGGCAGTTTTTCACTAAACCGCATATCCACCAATCCGAATTTAACGAAACCTTGAATGGATTAACCCCGTCATTTCGATCCGACCCTTTAATCTCAACTCCTATCGACAGAATCACCATGAAAGCCGCTCAAATATCGTCTCGCCCTCTGCGGGCCGCGTACACCACCCTGTTAGCTGTCCTTCTTTGCGCTTCGTCGCTCCAGGCCGCCGACGCTAATCCGCCCGCCCGGCTTACGTACCAGGGATATCTTACCGATGGGGATGGGAACACCCTCGCCGCCGCCGCGCCCAAGAATTATAACGTGGTGTTTCGCGTTTTTAACACCCAAAGCGGCGGGGCTTCGCTCTGGTCCGAGCAACAGACGTTGACGGTGGACAAAGGTTATTTCAGCGTGCTTTTGGGTGAGGGCGGCAATGTCGGGGCCGGTGGCTCCGTGGAGCCCCGACCTTCGTTGAGTACATTATTCAGCGCGACGGATGCTTCGGATCGATTTGTCGAGGTGACGGTCCTAGGCATTGGCACCTCCGGAGCCGACGTCACCATTTTGCCCCGCATCCGGTTGCTCACCTCGCCTTACGCGTTTCTCTCGCAACATTCCGTCACGGCGGGCTCGCTAGTAAACGCCTCCGCCAGCCCGGTGATTAGCGTCGTGGATAATACCGTATCTATTGCCAACCCGTTGGCGGTGACCGGTAAAATCACCACCACTGGCGGCGGTGCGGATTTCGCCGGCGATGTCACCACGACCGGCAACCTCAAAGTCACGAGCGGTGGGATTACGGTCAGCGGCAATATCGCTTCGACTAGCGGCGATCTTTCCGGCCGCAATGTCACCGCGTCGGGAACCGTGACGGCCACTGGTAATATCACGACCGCCGGCGCCTTTGTCGGCTCGGGCACCATTCCGATTGGCGGCATTATCATGTGGTCGGGCAGCATCGCCTCGATTCCGAGTGGCTGGGCGTTATGCAACGGCCAAAACAGCACTCCCAATCTAACCGATCGCTTCGTCCTGGGAGCTGGCAATAGCTACCAACCCAACAATGCCGCGGGGAGCAGCACCGCGGCGCTATCGGTCGAGAACCTGCCTTCCCATAAGCACACGATTTCGCAAAACACTTGGCAGAGCTGGACCTGGGTGGCGTGGAGTGGAGGCAATGGCGGGCAGGCGGTTACCGGCGCGGGAACGATTTCAACCGATGCCACGGGCTCGAACCAGCCTTTCTCCATTATGCCTCCGTACTGGGCCCTGGCGTATATCATGCGCACTCGGTAATCGCGGTGGAATCTCGGTCCAAATCAAAGCTTAATTCATAAATTAGGGACGGCGTATGCATACACTCAGGAAAAATGCTCTTTTGGCGGCCGCGATGGTGCTCTGTCAAGGAGCGGTTCAAGCGGGGGTTACCCTGGAGATTCACCAGGACCAAACCACCTACAACCTCCGGTCCGTGAGTGGCGTCCCCATTTCCGCCACCGTCAACAATCCACCAGGCTCGAATGGTCGCATGCCCACCGGCGTCAACGAATCGGGTTCGTTGAATGAAACCACCGCCGGCCAATTCATGGGTTTGTTAACGATCGGCGGCTCCACCGGTTTGGCCCAATCCCAATGGCAGGCCGCGAGCAATTCGACCGTGCTTAGCGTGGGGAGTACCGCGTTTTCAGGCTCGGTGGCCGAGGAAATGCAACTGCCGATCGGCCGATCGGGTGAGGCGAGAATTTTGATTCTGCGCCGCGCCCAAATCGGGGCTCCGTTTCTCAACCGCCCCGCCTCCTTTCTATTTGGGTCCGTTATCCCGGTGGCCGACACCGATGAAAATGGCATTCTGTTGACGAACATAGTTAAAGAATCCTACTGGCAAGCGCAGCCGTTTGGTTCGAGCAATGACACCGCTTATTACTGGAGTCCCAACGCGCAACAAGTTTACGCGACTCAACCCGGGCCGGTTAACATCACGTGGATTAAGGCGGCGCCATATACCGCCGCCACGGTTCCGACCAACTACAGTGATAGCCAATATGGCACGGTCAGTTTTTACACGAACGGCAGCAGCATTTACTTGCTCCACACGGTGCCCTATATCGTGGCCGCCAGCCCGGTCAAAACACCGCGCAAAATCTTTTGGAATCAAAAGAGTTTCCAGAATATCGGCAAGCTGGTGACGATTCCCACCGCCCTCGTCAGGGATATTAAAATCGTTTATAACAACACGTTCCCGGTTACGAGCACCGCCGAATACACGCCCTCAGGGTATGTCGACCCCACCGCCGGAACTTCATACGAGGGCCAGGGGCAGAAGGAAATGCGGACTTTGTGGTACAACAATGGAAGTATTAACGCCTACAACATCGAAGGCCGGGTTTTTGTCGAATTGCTAGGGGACGTCCGAGCCGATAAGACCCAAGTGCAACTCGGTTACGAGATTGTCGATGTGGCTATGCAGGCCACCCCGCAAGATGTGACCGTTGAGTTGGGAGAACGGCTCCCGCCGCCCGCTCCGGGCTCGTGGGCTACTCTTTCACCCGAACCACTGAATCAGCTCGTCATCTCGACGACCACCTACGGCTACCAACATGCCGTGGTGGGCAGCGACGATATCGAGCTTTACGCCGCCGCAGTGACCAGTAACCTCAACGATTATCAAGTGTTTTGGATGGAAGCGGGAGAGGTGGGCATAAAATGGCCCGCCGTGCTCGCCCGTTACAAGCTGATCTGGCCCACGGATATCGCCAAATATAGCCACTATGTGAGGCCCGTGGTGTCCAGCGAAGCCGAAGCCATGGAGACGGCAGTAGCGCTGACCTCCAGCGACGTGCCCGCGATTCAATACCAGGATCCCTTGGATGTGCCGCGAGCTAAACTGACTTCAGATCCCAAGTTTTACACCTATTTGGATGCGGACCATCCAGTCCACCGGACTCTGATTCGCTATATTGTGGGAGACTATATCGCGTTTGAACGCGTCTATTCCTGGCTCGATACCACCCTTAAAACCGGCAATTTCGCCAATACCGCCGCCACCAATCTCACTAGCTGGGATCCCAATACTTCAACCATGACTTGGCCGGACACGTTCTCCGCGCCGCGGGTCGTTTCCAGCACCGCAAACGTGGGGGATCGCGTTAGCGCTCCCGATGGAGAATTGGGCTCTTCCACCAATTATGTGGCGGGGCATATCAACACCAGCGCGGGGACGTTGTTTAACCCGGGCGCCTACATCGATCCCTTAGCGAGTGGATTTGAGTCGGCGGCGCTGGGCGCCATTATTCCGGTCAACGCCGTTCCGGGGCGAAATCAATTGGAAGTCTGGTGGTTCCGCCAAAATAACGCCCATGCCGGCCCGAATATCGCCAATGCCGTCAAAGGGTTCCACACCTCCTACTGGCCTTCGGTTATCGGCCGGTACACGATTCAATATCCACCCGCCGCTGCGGAAATCGTGCTGGCGAGCAAACTCGGCGCGCGACTCGATACGTTGCAAGCCAAGGGCACGGTATACCGTCAAAATGACACCAATGAGTTTGGGTACAATCCCAACGAAGAGCATGCCATTATCTCCGGGGGCTCGGTCTACGCCACGCGCGACGATCTCAATCTCACGAACAGTGCGGATTATTCCTCAGCTGCGGCAGTGCTCGTTAATTATCAGGGTGAGGATGGCCGGCCCGCCATGACCGTTTTCAAGGTGGTGCGCGAAAGACCGGACCTTGGGTACGTGTTTGACTATATCGTTCCGGCCGGGCAATTGCTCCAAGCGCCCATGCCTTTGCCGCTGCTGGCTAAACCGGTCGAAGGCACGGGGGTGGCCAAAGTCAATTATAACACTGAACCGCCTAAGACGGGTGGTGACCTGCCCGGCAATTGGAATGCCACCCGGGATAGCGGTGGCCTATACGGCTGTTACTCGAGTTTTACTTACCGGGATCGCAATCAAGATTTCTGGGTTTACCGTGGTCCTCATGCCGGGATTCCCGCGCTGCAAGCGGGAACCTGCAATCCGGTCTCCAGTCAGTTCACCGCCGCCGCCAACGCCACGGCGATTATTGGCCAGCCGTTCGTTTATACCATGCATGCCTCCCGCCAATCCGAATATTTGGCCACCACCCTATCGGCTCCAGGGCTGAGCTGGCTTTCGATCGCCGGGTTGGTGCTGCGAGGCACCCCGGCGGGCGGCACGGGCGACTTCCCGGTGACGGTGGTGGTCACCGATCCTTACGAGGGTTCGTCCGTCACCAACACGTTCCAGATACAGGTGCTGACGAGTGGGGCCATGGTCGCCCAGGGGCCCTTGGTGATCGCCTCCACCAACAGTGCCACCGGTTCGATCGTGAATTTCTCCAACCGTCCGCCGTTCTTGGCGGCTTCGCCCGTGCCCAGTAATAGCTTCACTATGCGGTTCTATTACAAAACGGACGCGAACTTCGACTGGCCGGGTATGGCCAATCCTCCCGCCGTCGGCAGCATTGTGCCTTATCTCCGGCCCTGGAATTCGACCAACCAAGTGTTCGAAGGGGAAGCGAGCTCGAAACTCACCACTTCCTTGGAAATTGTCTACCGGCCCGTCTGGCCGGAAGCCCAGGCGGACGGCACCTCCATCCCCGTGATGCAGTACGCTTACACGCTGACGGAGCCGCGCTTCGGATTGCCGGGAGTCCGGTCCATGAAGACGGCCCGGGTTCTTTATCAGCAATCGGTGGCCGCCGATATGGTCAAAGCCACGCCGAGTGTGTTGCTACTGGATCCCACTCGCCAAAAAATCGCGGATCTTTCCAGCAACGGATTGACCCAGCTGCCGACGGGGATTTACGCGCAAACATATCAAGGGAAAACGTATTTTCCCAACCTGCCACCGCATCTGGCTTCCCGGTTATATTACGATCCGGACCGTGGCACTAAAGGTAGCTTGGTGTTAAAGGGGACCTTTAACCAGCAATCGGATTTGGAGCATTACTTGCTGTTGAATGTACTGCGCGGCGCCGATAAAGCCGACGTTCTCGCGCTATGTCCGACCAGCGACGCGGACTATGGAAAATGGGCCAACACCGTCAACGCTTTGGCCACCGCCGTGGAGACGTTCTGGGAAAATCCCCTCGTGCCGGGTTCTTACGTGGCGAATCCCAATCTGACGGTTTCGGTAAATGTCGGCAGTCTGACCGAAGTCAACAGCGATGAAACCGCGGTCGATTCTTACGCTTTGAGCGCCTCTGGCCCCGGCCAAGGATATGTCATTTTAGTCGAAAATGGCGGGAGCGCAAAGACGGAGTCCGGCGACTCGGTTGCGCTGCATATATTAAAAGTGGGGGGCGGGCTCTATTCGGGGGCTTTGAAAGCCATCGCCAGCGAAAATCCGTTGAGCGAAAAATTGACTTTCCAACATTCCGTGGACGTGGGGGGCCGCTATTCGGAATACGAGTACGAATGGAAAATCGCCTCGCCCGTCAATGGCGTGCCTCCAACCAAGGATGCCACCATGTCCCAATATTTATCGCTCGTGAGTGGCACGGACCTCCCGCGCTATGTTTTGGGCGGCGCCGGGGTCCGAGCTTTGGGCGATAATTACGTCGTGATGCGCTACCGGCCGGTTAATCCCAATCATCCCCTCTATGTGGCCAACCCGACGGATGCCGATTGGTCTTCCTGGACGACGCCCATCCTGGCGGAAGGCTGGATTAAGCGCGTTTTGGCGGGTATTAATCCATTCAACCAGCGCACCACCGATCTATACAACAATAGTGTCAATACCGACGTTAGCATGCTGACTCAGGCGGGCACCCGCTGGGAAGGGGCGGTCGCGCTCAACCAGGATACGATCAATGACTACGGTTTGATCGCCATTTATGAAACCGTGCTCCGCCGGGGACGCGCCTTGAGCATCGACGCAGGCTACAATTACGGTCCCGCCAATGACGCGCTGTTGCTGGCCGCGGGTTATCTGGGCGATCTTTACACCATGGAAGGCAACGAGGCTTGGGCCGATGCCTCCAATCCGACCATCGGCATTGGCACCAAAGACAAGACTTACGGAGATATTGCGACTTCGATGTTTTCCTTCGAAGGCCAGGTGTCCACGCTTTTGGAGGAAGAACTTGCCCTGTTGCGCGGACGCGATGATTTCCTCCAACCCGGAGTGGAAACCGCTCCGGTCTATAATCGGCTCGTTTGGAATTATACCCGCGGCATCGATAGCGGCGAGGTGATCTATGCGATCAACTACAATATCCAGCCCGCGCCGGATAATACGACCTCAGCCCTTGGCGCCGCCGATGCGGCCTACATGTATCCGCAAGGTCACGGGGATGCGTATGGCCACTACCTGACGGCGCTCAAAGGGTACTATTCGTTACTCTTGAATTCCTGTTTCGATTGGGTTCCCAAATCCGAAGCGGTCACCGTGCTCGGCATGCCCGTGCAAGTCAACTATCAGCATGAGCGCAAATTCGCGGCGGCTGCGGCCGCCGTGGCGCGCGCGGGCCTCCAGGTGTTCGATCTAACCTGGCGCCGGGATTTTCAACCCGTACACCAAGTTGGGTGGAGCCAGTTTGAAGCCGCCTATTTGAATACTCAGCGCAGCGTGACTTCCACCAATTGCTGGGGCCTGGACCACTGGGCGTCCCGTACCGGGCAGGGGGTTTACCTAAATTGGGTGGTTGGCAACGCCCTTCTGCCCGATGTCGATCCGGATTCCACGCACACGGGGATTCAGAAGGTGGACCGTACGACGGTCACGGAACTGCTAGAATTGCCCGTGCTCTCCGCCAACTTGCAAACGGACATGGATAACGCCGAGGGCGGCGTCTCCCCGCTGGGCGTGCCGCAAGACGGCATCGCCTTCGATATTGATCCGAACGCGGTTCTGGGCGCGTCCAGCCAGACCCATTTCGAGCAAGTTTACCAGCGAGCCTTGGTCGCGCTCAACAACGCTGTGACCGCCTTCGATGGCGCCAAAGACGTCACCGCCCTCATGCGCTCCGAACAGGATTCGCTGACGGAGTTTCAAGCCAGCGTGGCCAGCCAGGAACTGGCCTACACGAACGCGTTGATTGAACTTTATGGCACCCCGTACACCGACGACATCGGGGCTGGCAAAACCTACGTGCAAGACTATGCCGGGCCGGACATGGTTCATTACAACTATGTGGAAATTCCCGAGTCCACTTTTGGCGGCTTGCTGACGCCGACGGTGGCCCAAACGAATTACATCGACATCCAGCAACTCCCGTCGGATTGGGGCACGACCATGTATAATAACGTGGATTTCATTGTGGCTAGCTCCGCGGGCAGTTACACGGTTTCCAACTCGATCCAATTCATTCTGGGACCGCATGGATTCTTTGATAAACCTTCCAGTTGGACGGGTTCGCGGCAATCGCCCGGGAAAATTCAACAAGCCATTTCCGACCTAATCAAGGCGCATGATAAGGTTGCCCAAGCGCTCAGCGACGCGGAAAGCGCCAAAACGGACCTGGACAAGGCTATAAACGCATTTAAGGCCCAAGCGGCGATTGAGGATTGGATTACTGCCCTGGGCATCTCGAATATCGAGTTGGAAACCGCGATGATGGCGGAGAATACGGTTTATAGCATTGGTGATAAAGTGGCTCAGGATTTGATCTCCATACTTGGGGATGTAAAACAGAGTCTCGTTGACTCTTTGCCGGGGGAGGCCATTTTCGGTTTGGCTGCCGGTGGTGACCTCGGGAAATTGGCAAATGTAGCGGTTTACACTGGGTTTTTGGCCGCTAAAGCTGGAATTTCCGCCGCCGACACCATTGCGTATACCGCGCTCCAAGTGTCGCTTGCCGCCGAGCAGGGAGCCATTTATCTGGACGAAAAGGCGATCGCCAAAATGCAAAACGCGGAGAACCTCCAAAACGCGGTGTATAGTTTGGGGCAGGCTTTTGAAGCTTTGAGCGGCAATCTAACCGTCATTAATCAACAGCTTCGGGCCTATGATGATGCTCAGCGCAACTATCAGGCGATGGTGGCTGAGGGTGACCGGATTCAAAGTGAGCGGCAAAGCTTTCGCCAGCGCGCCGCCCAAGTGATTCAGGGATACCGGACCCGGGACGCGGGCTTCCGCATTTTTCGCAATGAAAAACTTGAGCGTTACAAGACGCTCTTCGATCTTGCCGCCCGGTATTCCTTGCTAGCGGCCAACGCTTATGATTACGAAACGGGTTTGCTGAACACCGACGCGGGCCGCGCCTTTGTTAATCGGATCATCAATTCCCGCGCCCTGGGTGTCATTACCGATGGCCAGCCACAGTATGCCGGCAGCGATACGGGCGATCCCGGGCTCTCTAGCGCGTTGGCTGAAATGAAGGCCGACTGGGATGTGTTGCGCGGCCGGCTTGGGTTTAATAACCCGGACGCTTATGGCACGACGTTTTCATTGCGGACGGAGAATCTGCGCATTTTGCCCGGAGCCGATGGGGATTCTACTTGGCAAGATGTGCTCCAAAACGCGCGGAAGGATAACCTTCTCGACGACTCCGACGTGCTGCGCTATTGCATGCAGGCCGACGTGGGCGACGGGTTGCCGGTGCCGGGTATCGTGCTAACTTTCAGCACGACGATTGCCGATGGTTGCAACTTGTTTGGCCACGCCCTGGCCGCTGGTGATCACGCTTTTAGTCCCAGCTCTTTCGCCACAAAAATCTTTGCCGTCGGCGTTGCCCTGGAAGGGTATCGCGGCATGGACGATCCGTCCGGGAGCAGCAGTGGCTCCGCCAGCCAAGATTCGCTCGCGCTCGCCGCCACGCCGTACATTTACCTGATCCCCGTCGGGGCCGACTCGATGCGCACACCGCCTTTGGGCGACACCTCCACGATCCGCACTTGGACCGTGGAAGATGTCGCGATTCCGATGCCTTTCAACATTGGCAGCTCGGATTATTCCTCGAAACAGCTGTGGCAGTCGGCCGATTCCTTGAGCGAGCCCCTGTTCGCCACGCGTAAGCATCAGGCGTTCCGGCCGGTATCCGCCGTCTCCTTGTTCACTCCGGATCTCTACACCTCGAACGGCTCGCTCCAGCGGTCGCAGTTTACGAATAACCGCTTGATTGGACGCTCCGTCTGGAATAGCAAATGGAAGCTCGTGATCCCCGGACGAACCCTGCTCGACGATCCCAAGGAAGGCTTGAACCGCTTCCTACAGACGGTGAGCGACATCAAGCTGCATTTTGTGACCTATTCGTATGCGGGGAATTAAACCCGGCTGAACCTGAAATATTTTATGCGACTATCATTCAAATGGGGGCTGGCGATTGGGTTGGGCGCGCTCCTGCTGCCCGGGGAATGCCCGGCGTTTCCACCCGCGCCCGATAACGTGATCTACGGCTTGGTACGGGATGAATGGGGCGATCCCATTTTAACCACTAACGCGGTGGTTATCTTGGAAACCGCGAGCGGGGTTACCCTCTCCGCCGCCATCATCCCACTCCTGGGTGATGGCATAAATTATCGTCTTACCGTTCCCATGGACGCGGGCATTACCGCCGACCTCTACAAGCCAACCGCCCTGCGCGCTACGGTCCCGTTCCGTATTAAAGTGCGCGCTGGCCAAACCACTAGCCTGCCCATTCAAATGCAGGGGGATTATGTCCAGCTAGGCCAGCCAGCCCAGAAAACTCGCCTCGACCTTACTCTCGGTGAGGATTCGGTTGGCGATGGGCTGCCGGACGCGTGGCGAAGAATGATCCTGGCTATGTCCAACGGGATCTATACGAATATCAATCAAATCCATGCGGACGACCGATTCCCCGGCAATCCGCATACGTTTCGCGAATGCTATATCGCTGGCACCTATCCGTGGGACGCCTCGGATGGCTTTGCCCTCGCCATAATTGATAACCAGCAGTCCGTGTCGGTCCTGCAATTTGCCGCTATTCAGGGGCGCACCTATACGGTGGTGGGATCGCCAGATCTTAAGCAATGGAATCCCGTCGCGTTTCGGATCGCTTCCGACACGCATACCAACGCCCTCATGTCGAGTTACAGCACCAACACTTACCAGTACATTCGCATTGAGGTCCCGCCACAGAATGGAATTACGAATCTTTTCTTCCGGGGCATCACGCAGTGATTTGAAACTCCAGCGGCTGAACGGTCACCCCTGTGAATCATTCCTTGCATATCCTGGCTAAAACGGTCGGATTCGCTTGCTTGCGCTGGCTGGCTGGCTGGGCGTGCATCCTGGCCGCGGGTGGTGCGCGGGCGGAATTTGACGCGGGCGGCGGGCGCGCGATCTCGGGGAATATTACGTTGGACGCCAGCGTTGGGTCCATCGCTGGAACCTCACAAACGGTTTCTAGCGATGCGATTGCCCATGCGGGCTTCATTGGCCAGATCTATAATGTCTCGGGCCTGCTCGTGACCGCCACCCCGCTCGTTGTGCCTTCCGGAGGCTCCAGTCAGCTGACGCCCACCGCCCTTTTGGATGATGCAACCCGCGTGCCGCTTTCGCCGCTCGAAGTGGTTTGGGAGGCAGCCATTTTCCCGATCGCATCGATCACCCCGGCGGGTGTGGCCACCGCTTCAACGGTGACCGCGCCCACCCATGCTTCGGTCGGAGCCCGTTACCTCGGATTCACCGGTTCCGCGGGTTTGACGGTATCTCCCAATCTCCAACCTCCGGTCGTCTCAAACCTGGTGGTTGAAGTAGCCGTGAACACACCGAAGTTGATTACGCTTCCAGGGCACGATCCCCAAGGCTTGCCGATCGCTTTCGCCATTGTTGCCCAGCCGGGGCATGGCACTCTGGGACCCGTGTTGGAAAACCAGGTTTCCTATGCGCCGGCAACCAATTTTACCGGCGCGGACGCTTTCAGTTTTGTCGCCCTCAATAGCGCCGCCACGAGCTCTGTAGCCACGGTCTCCATTACCGTGGCTAAACTGGCGCAGAACATCACCTTTGATCCCTTGCCTGATCGATGGCTCGGTGACCCTTCGTTTACGCTGACAGCCACCGCTTCGTCCGGGCTGCCGGTGGCTTTTAGCGTGCTATCCGGACCCGCCCGTTTAGCGGGAAATTTAGCGACACTTACCGGGCCGGGCTCCGTGACTATTCGGGCCAGCCAGCCAGGCAATGCCAATTACTTTGCCGCCCCGGTTTGTGACCGGACTTTTCAGGTCTTAGCGCCAAGCGGCAATTTGGTTGAGATCCGACGCTTCCCCGGCACCAATATTGTGAAGATCGGGCTCGCGAAGTTTTCGGGCCAAGGGAAGCTTCCCGCCGCCTTTGTGTCTTTCGATCCCGCTGGTCGCAACGGCGGAGCGATCGCTCGGGTGGGGGCCGATCTGGTTTTCCAGCCCGCTTCGTTTTACGCGCCGGATAGTTTTACTTGTGTCGTTCGCTATCCCAGTGGGGACTGGGTCACGAATACCGTATCCATTACGGTGATGGATAATCTGGCCGCCCGGCGTTTATGGCTGCTCGTCGAAGGCGCAGATTGCGTGCTGGGATTTGCGGCGGATCCCGGACTCCTTTGGGCGATTGAGTACACGACTAACCCGACTTCCGGTTGGCAGGTTCTCGGAGCCGCCACCGAGTCCGCTCCCGGCGTTTACCAATTTCGCGACGAGGCGCTCGGTGGTGGTCGCCGGTTTTATCGAGCCGTTCAATCCGCGAGATTAACTCAAACAATCACGTGGGACGCGTTGCCGGACAAATTGCTGGGTGATCTTCCATTTCCGCTGCTTGCCACCGCCTCCTCTGGTTTGGAAGTCAGCTATTCCATAATCTCCGGCCCTGCGGTTTTAGCCGGCCACACGATAACTCTCAGTGGCGAGGGAGTGGTGAAAGTCCGAGCCTCTCAGCCGGGCAACAGCCTCTACTATGCCGCCCCGGATCGTGAACAATCCTTCAACGTTCGCGCTCCGGTTGGGCGGCTCATTACCGTCAGAAGATTTCCCGGAACTAACCTCGTTAAGTTGGACGCTATCCGGCTGGGTGGCCTTGGTTACAGTCTGGTTTCAGCCGATCTCCAAGCGCGTAATGGCGGGAGCATCAGCATCGAGGGCTCGCACTTGGTTTATCATCCGGTTTCGACTCACGGGGCGGATAATTTCGCGTGTGTGCTTCGCAATTCAGCGGGAAGCAATGTCACCCATACTGTTTCCCTAAGTGTGATTGAAGAAATGCCCGGACGGACCCTCTTTGTTTTAATCGAGGCCGGTGATTACGTGCTCGGATTCTCAGGCCAAGCCGGCCAGACCTACATAGTTCAACACTCGGCCAATCCTGTTTCCGGCTGGACCTCCCTGGGAAATGCGGTCGAAACCGCGCCAGGAATTTTTCAAATGCGCGATATCGCTCCGGCCGAATCCAGGCGCTTTTACCGCGTTTTCGCCCCGTAATCGCGAGCTCGGCCCGACCAGAAGGCCAGCGCTTTACGCAGCTTTCCCGTTCTCAATCTAGACGCAATTTCCTCGCTCGGAGCTGCTACGAGGTATTTCTAAGGTTTTGGCGGAAACATTTGCAGTCTAAGCGATTGAATATGATGAGTTAAGCAAGTTCAAAAGCCGTTCCAACTGCGCGGAGCACTTTTTATAAGTTGCTGTTAATGAAGAAGAAAAATGGTGGCTGGACCCAGAATTGAACTGGGGACACAAGGATTTTCAGTCCTCTG
>DBTJ01000069.1:0-5588 GCA_002306985.1 Verrucomicrobia bacterium UBA1319 | reverse complement strand
GACACGAGGATTTTCAGTCCTCTGCTCTACCAACTGAGCTATCCAGCCACGCAATTTTGGGAGAAATGCTCCCAACGACGGCGAGCAATATGCCGAGACTCCGCGCTGATGGCAAGCGGTTTTACAGCTTCCTAGAGCGGTTATTTAATTTTGGATAGAACTTTGAGTTATCGCTAGCGGTCGTCAAGGGAGCGGTTGCGCAGATTTTACACGGTAAAACAGTTCTTCCGGCCTAGGGCAGGTTTTTAAGGTTTGGGGATCTCGGGTTTCATATTGAGAAAATATCTAAAATTCTTCCAAAGTGGTTGTTGCCTTCACCAGAGCGGTTGTTAGAGGTAATAGCCAGGCGTCATTGGGAAAGATATGCGTGACTTCCTGGCGCATTTTCTGACGGGTGCGGATGGCACGCCCCTCCTTCGGGCTGGCCAGTGCCAACCTTTTCCGTTCGGCAATGACCGGGCAAAGCTATAGAGTAGGCTGGGTGGGGCGCGGTATCTTAAGGCCAAACGGTTGCCCGCCGCCTCTAGAAGGCGTTTACTTCGGGACCCGACTCAATCAACCGGCTCGAAACGACTTTGAATTCCGGGCTTATAACTACTTCGAGACAAAAAGGGGCGGAACAATCCATCCTGACGACAATATTACCATTTTTTAAGTAAATCATCCGATACGATAAGTCAACAAAGTTGCGATCCAGACGAGGTTCGTTAGTGAATAAGCTGGGCACAAAAACTGAAAAATCCGCGTCGTAACGGTAGTTTTGAGCGGTCAGTTTTTGGTCAAAAGCTTGCGTTTGCTCATGAAACGCTCGAGCGGTCCCTTGGTTTAAAGGCAAATCGGCCTGTTTGCTTTTGAAGAATTGGATTTCGCGCGCGCCATTGTTCACCTGGACGCCAATGATCTGCCCATTGATGACCAGACAAGTGCAGGCGTCCGGGCCTATCCACATGCGCCCCGTCGACGCGATAACCGCCGATTTGAACATCGCGACCACTCGTGACTGGGCGGGATCGGCTTCCTGGGAATAGTACCAACGATAAGTATACAGGCCCGGTTCATCGCCCGAGAGTGATTTGAAAAGATTAGTATTAAGCGAATACCAGGAATGGGCCTCGGGAATGGAGACCGCGTTGTCGAAAAGCACTGGATACTGGATGCCTCCAATCACTAAATCGACAATTCTCATGTCTGTTCCCAAGGTGACGTTAAAATCGAGCGGCAAATTTGTTGAGGCAACATACAGGGTCATTCCCTTGGGAGTGGAAACTGCGTTAATCAATGAGAGACTAGAGCTTCCAGAATGCGATAAGCACGGTCTAATCGTGTTATGCCCGATATAGAATGGCATGACTAATTTTGGAACACTGAGAGTTTCATGCCTTTGAAGCCCAGGCTGTGAAAGGCAGTCCGATAACAACGTGGTTAATTTTCCCTCCAAGCCGCTAGCAGCACCACTAAAAGCCTCCGAGGGTTGAAAAAATAAACGCGATCCGTTGAGGAAAACACCCCAGATCGAGCCGTTTGCTACGAGGTACTGGCTGGCTGGTGTTCCTACCCAAACCTGCCCGAGCGCGGGACTAAAAAGCAGCTGGATTACATAGCTTTCGGCTCTGGCCGTATTCGAAGATTTCACTTCGCATTGGCGGTCAATTATTTGCACCGGAACGGTTTCCGCTTGAATCATCCGATTTACTGGCGGGGTCCAATCTTTGACGACGTAAGATGTTCCGTTTACCGCGGTAACCACGGTTTCCGCCTGGAGTTGGAAACCGGCCAGAAAACAAACCGCCAGAAGCAATCCGATTTTATTCATACATAAAATGTATTTATAAATGTATTGCATAGTTCATACATATTGGTTTCCAAAGCCTGTCTCAGGGTGGGCAATAATAAGACATTGTCAATATTAATAAATATGAAATCGGCGGCCCAGCATTTACTTGGTAAAACAATTCTTCCGGCCAAAGGCGGGTTTTAAGGTTTGGGGATCTCGGGTTTCATATTGAGAAAATATCTAAAATTCTTCACAGGCATCCCATAGCGAGTTAAAATCTGGGCAAAATCCTTCAATTCCTTCGGAAACTGAAGGTTGGTTTACAAAGCACCGTTAAGAGAATTGAGCGTAAGTTACATTGCAAAATAGGTATTATAGTCTAATTGGCCCTTGGCTGTCCCATGGAATTATCCCCAGCCTGGAAAATACGCCTGGGCGGGATTGGCGAGGTAGCGAAAGTGGCCGTCGGCTGTCCCATAGTGTCGCAGCAGGGCGAGCCGATCCCATTTTTTCCACAAGGCGGCCCGCAGAATGGTGAAAAGACGGCTGAAGCTGTGGTGCCATTGCGAGAGAAACGCCAGATAGCGCAACAAGAGATAGACCAGGAGGGCGCTCCAGATCTGCCAGCGCACGGCGTTGGCGCTGGTGCCCAGGAAATCGGCCAGTTGCAAGGTCTGCTTAATTTGCTTAAAAAACACCTCGATATTCCAACGGCAGCGGTAGAGGTCAGCGATGCTTTGGGCGCTCCATTCCAAATGATTCGTCAGAAAAGTCAGCTCTACTTCCTTGCCGTCCACCTCGACCCGCGCCACGATCCGCCGCATGGGGCCGGGATAATCTTGGCGCGCCTGCGGGTTTTCCAGTTCGATCCAATCGTCCCGCAAAACCTTGCTGCCTGACGGCTGAGGTTCCGAGTGAACCACCCGGTATTTCATGTTGTCTTTGGCGCGCGTGACCCAGCAAACCTCCCGGGCGGCCAAGTCGGCCAGATGGCTATAATCGATGTAAGCCTTGTCAAAAATGACGATTTCACCGGCCTGAATGCCTGCGCACACCTCCCGGGCGCGTTTGGCATCGGCGTGTTTGGCAGTGTCCACCAGCGCGAAGCGGGGCAGAAAACTTTGCAGGTCCAAGCGCAGATGGCACTTGGCGGCGGCCTTGCGCCGGCGGTGCTTGGCCCAATCCAGGCAGGAGGCGATTAGCGGAATGGTCGTCGAATCCACCAAATGAATCTTGCGCTTGAACCCACGCATAAACGTATCCGGTGTTGGAACAGGCAGTTCCCAAGCGGCGGTAAGTTGTGGTTGAATGGGACGCGTGAGATCCGCACGGCAGCGAAGCTTGGACGAGGAAAAAGGGCTTGGGTTATTTGACAGGGATCATGCGAGCCTCCGGATGCGCCTTAGCCCAGGCTTTCGGAGTCACGGTGGGGATTTCGCTTTGTTTCATGTCTGGCAAGCGCTTGAGCACGTCCTGCAGGTATTGAGCGGGATTTATCCCATAACGATGGCAGGTGCCCAGGATCGAGTAAATCACCGCGCTACGCCACCCGGCTTCCGGATGGCCAACGAACAAAAAGTTCTTTTTCCCAATGGCCGTGGGCCGAATCGAATTTTCGACCTGGTTGCTGTCGATTTCAACCTCGCCATGGCCGGTGTAGCGCACGAGCCCCGGCCACAAATGGGTGATGTAGCCAATGGCTTGGCCGAGCAAACTTTGTGGCAGCACTTTGGGCTGAAGACGGTCCAAAGCCTGCCCGATCCGGCGCAACACCATTTTGGCTTCCGCGCTCCGGGCCGCCTGCCGCCGGGCCGGGCCGGCTTTTTGCTCCCGCAATCGCCGTTCCAAATCATAGAGCAAGCCAATCTGGTGGACCAGCCAGGCCGCCCGCCGATCATGTTTCTGGGCTTCGATCAGCTTCCGCCGGGCGTGTGCCCAGCAAAAGAACAATTTCCAGTCGCTCCGTTCGGCCGCCAGAGACTGATAGACTTGATAGCCGTCGCACTGCAAGCAGCCGTGGAAATCTTTAAGAAATTCCTGGGGGCCTTCCCGGCCGCGACTCGTGCGCCATTCAAAAATCACCTCCCCGTTGGGTTTGCTGTAAACCCAGAAGTATCCCTGGCGGCAACGCCCCGGAACCTCCCGGTCCAAATACCAAATCGGGGTTTCATCGGCCTGCAAATAACCGCCCGCCAGCAGATCCTGTTTCATTTGCCGCCAGATCGGCAAAAGCCACTGGGCCGTTTTTTCGGTCCAGTCCATCATCGACTGCCGGGCCAGGCGCACTTGGTGGCGCTCGCGGAAAATCTTCTCCAGCCGGTAATACGGCAGATGGTCCGCGAAGCGGCTCAGAATCACGTGCGTCAACAAAGCGACTCCGGGCATGCCTTTTTCAATCAACCGGTTGGGCAAGGAGGCAATCCAGACTTCGGGGGGATCGACCACCGTAGCCACAGGCAAAACCGGGGCCGTCGAGGTCGCACTCAATGGCGCAGCGCTGGCGGCAGGGTTTCGGCGGACAAACTTGGGCCGCACCCAATGGCGCCAGAAAAACCGGCCCGGCTCGTAATCCAGTTCTTTGGTGATGACTTCCTCAATCTGGCGAAACGCCTCAGGCTGGGCTTGGACTTCCTCCGGGATCAAGACCACCCGTTCCACGGGCAAGTTCTCCGGAAATCCCGTCCGGGCCGGGTTGCGCGCCGCCGGGGCTTTGGCCGCCTTGGCGGATTTCTGCGTTGCGGGGGCCGGCGCCACGGGCGTGTCCAGCGTCAAACCGGCCAGGAGCAGCTGCAGTTGATGAGGGTCTACGCTCTCACTCTTGGGGGAGCCAAAATAGCGGCGGATCAGCGCCTCGAGTTTCTGGCGCAAGAGCTGGTTTTCCTGCAGGAGCGACTGATTCTGGGTGGCCAGCTGGCTCACCGCCAAACGGAGCGGATCCGGGAGTTGCCCTAGAAGCTCGGGAGCCAGTGTCGCCGCTGGATTCATTGGGAACAAATCCTATAGATATACCTATATTAGTCAACATATAACATCATCGCAATATCATATTATTGTTCTATTTTCTCAGCCAGCCCCGGCGCGAACACGTTTCCAGCCCGTGAATCAGCGCGAGCAACTCTTCCATCCGCAAGGGAGTTCCGGGGGCGGCGCCCACCGGCCAGGCAAACCGCGCCCGCTCCAGGCGTTTGACGTACAGGATCAGCCCGCTGCCGTCCCACCAAAGCAGCTTGAGACGGTTGCGCTTCAAGTTAGTGAAAACATAAAGCTGGCCGGCCAGAGGATCGGCCGCCAGCCGGTTTTGTACCAAAGCGCAGAGGCCGTTGAAACTCAGGCGCCCATCCACCGGTTCGGTGGCCAGGAGAATGCGCGTGCCGGGCCCCAATCCAATCATGGCCGGAGCAGTTCCGCGAGCCAGGGACGCAAGCTGCTCCAATCGGCCTGGGCGCTGAGCCGGAGCATCGCGCCACTGGGCAGGGCAATTTCAGCCACCCAAGAAGCATCCATCAAGACCGGCAATGAAACTTCTCGAAAGGCTGGCGCCACCATGGCCGACTCCTTCCGCCGCCGTTTCCAATTATAAAACAAGCTGGGATATAAGCCGTGCTTTTGGCAGAAGGCGGCCACCGACAAGCCGCTGCGCGGCTGCGCCTGTAAATACTCGTCAATCTGATCGGAGGTGTACCGCTGTCGCCCTTGAAGGGGAGCCGTGGAAAAGGAAATTTGATTTGCCATGCTCCCAATTTATCATCACTCACCTCCGCTCGAATAGTGCCCATTCTAACACCGGATACGCATAAACCGCTTCCCGGCTTTG
>DBTJ01000166.1:9278-18390 GCA_002306985.1 Verrucomicrobia bacterium UBA1319 | reverse complement strand
TCGATTGCTCCAGCCTCTTGGTGATCTTTTTACCCGACAGCGTCACCAATGTGGCGTCCGGCGCGTTCTCGGGGTGCGTTTGGCTGGCGGCGGCGACCATTGGCAGCGGTCTCCAAACCCTTGGCGATAACGCGTTTAATGGCTGCGTTTCGCTGGCGGAGTTTTATGTGGATGTGCGGAATCCGGCGTTTATCGCGTCCGATGGCTTGCTCTACAATCACCAGAAAACGGTGCTGGTGCAATACCCGTTGGCCCGCGCGGGTGCCTTTACCGTGCCCGATGGCGTGGTCAATATCGGCAATTACGCTTTCTGCGGCGCCACGGGGCTGACGGCTCTTACCCTGCCCAATAGCGTGAAAGCCATCGGCAGCTACGCGTTTTATGGGTGCGTGGGACTCACCAATGCGGTGATCTCACGCAACGTGGCTCGCCTTGGGGCTAGGGCGTTCGGTTATTGCGCCGCCCTTACGGCTGTCTTTTTCCAGGGCGACGCCCCGGAATTGTCGGGTGATAGCGTGTTTTGGGGTGCGAATCAGGCCACGGTGTTCTACGAAACCCAGACGCAAGGGTGGGGGGGCGGCTTTGGCGGACGGCCCACGGCTGAGTGGTATGATCCGCTCGAATTCGAGTACCAAATCACTTCGAATGGCCTGGCGATCACGAAATACACGGGCCGCGACGCCAGCGTCGAAGTCCCGCCCGCCATTCGCGGAATTCCCGTCACCCGCGTTGCCCGGCAGGCTTTCCTAGGCAATGCCCGCCTGGCGCGCGTGGTTTTGCCCGATAGTATCACGCGCGTTGGCGACGCCGCGTTCATGCTCTGCCCGGTCCTCACCAATATTACCTGGCCCGGCCAGTTGACCATGATCGGGGAATACGCTTTTTCGGATTGCCGCAGCCTCCAACGCCTGGTCTTGCCCGATTCCGTGACGACCTTAGGCGATGGCGCTTTCTACCGCTGCGCAGCCTTGCAAAGCGCCGTCTTGCCGCGTGGGTTAAGCGCCATGGGGCGGAGCGCCTTTGCCGATTGTCTCGGCTTGGCGAGCGTGATCGTGCCCGAAGGCGCCGCCAGCCTGGGTAGCCGTGCGTTTTCCGATTGCGCCCTGCTGGCTAGCATTGCCCTGCCCGCCAGCCTGGTGGAGATGGGTTCCGCCCCGTTTTACAATTGCGTTGGGCTCACGAACATTGCCGTGGACCCGCTGAATCCCAATTATCGCAGCCAGGACGGAGTATTGTTCGATCAGCGGCAGCGTGCGCTGCTCGCCTTTCCCGCCGGGCGAGCCGGCGATTACCAGGTGCCTGAAGGTACGGACCGGATTGGCTACGCCGCGTTTTACAATTGCGCCGCGCTCACCCGCCTCGCGTTGCCCGCTGGCCTCACGAAGATCGACTACCAGGCCTTTTACGGTTGCGCCAGCCTGGAAAGCGTGGTGTTGCCCGCGAGCCTGGCGGGGATCGATGGCTTTGCTTTCTCCGGGTGCGCCGCCCTGACAGGGCTGTATTTCGAAGGGAACGCCCCGGCGCTGTCGGGAGGGTACGTCTTCTTTAACGCCAAACAAGCCGTCGTCTATTACATTCCGGGCACCGCCGGCTGGAAACCCACCTTAGGCGGCCGTCCCACCGCCGTCTGGGGCCAGCGTTACGACGACTGGGCGGTCGCAAGCGGCCTGGCCGCCCAATACCCCGGAGCCGGCGGTCAAGCGGATGATCCCGACCACGATGGTCTCTCGAACGTCCAAGAAATGGCGGCGGGCACCGATCCTACTAGCGCGGCTTCCGTCCTGGCCTTCGAGCGCGAGGCCCGTCCGGCTGCTTTGATCGACGAAGATAAAACGCCCGTCGACGCCCATCGAATCGCCCTTTACTTCCAAACCGTGCCCGGCAAGAACTACGGTGTCTTGAGTAGTTCGACCTTAAACGGTCCTTGGAACACTTTGACAAATCTCACCGCCACCACCACCCAACGACGCGTCGTGCTAGACCAACCCGCCGGGAACGCCTTTTACCGCGTGATGGTGCGGTGAACGCGGCCCAAGCGCCGGTTCGCCGGAATCGCTAAAACCGCGCTAATCACAGGGGAGTTCCCCCGGCTTTGCCGGGGAGGCTCCCAGAGTTTGACATTTACTCGAGTATGTCGTTTTCGGCGGTAAATGGAGTTTTTAGAGTCGGCGGTGTTGGTGGAATCAGCCGGACGTGGAGCCGTCGTCGGGAAATCGCATCAAGATCTACGGCTTGGACGCGGATAATGAGGACTCGATCTACCCGTCCCATTGGTGTGAAACCCTGGTGACCGAGCGAGTATCAGCGGCTTTGAGCCGCCCAACCTCTGCCAAGCCTCCGGCTCTGCCGGAGGTTGTTGACCGAATACGCTAGTTATGTTTATTAGTCACCATCTTAATCCTCTGTCCAGTTTTCCGGGAGTACTATAGCATAAACGTCTCAATGGTTCGACCTAAACGCTTGTTTCTATTTCAACAGAGTCTAGTTGGCATCGTGGTACTTAATTTTTACTTTAAATCCTCCTCGATGGTGCGGAATTGTTCCAAGGCTTCTTCGAGGTCTTCGACAATTTCGGCGGCGATGACGCCGGGGGCGGGGAGGTTGGCGGAATCTTCTAGGGATTCGTCTTTGAGCCAGTAAATGTCCAGGTTAACTTTGTCACGTTTCAGCAGGTCGGCGTAGGTGAAGCATTTGAAACGCTCGGTTTCCTTGCGGTTGAGACGGTTTTTCGGGTTATAACAAGCCAGGAAATCATCCAGGTCGGAGCGCTTAAGCGTGTTTTCTTTGAGGGTGAAGTGCTGGTTGGTGCGCAAATCGTATATCCACAGCTTTTCGGTCCACGGCTTTTCGCGCGCGGGTTTGCGGTCGAAGAAGAGGACGTTGGCCTTCACCCCTTGAGCGTAGAAAATGCCGGTGGGCAGGCGCAAAAGGGTGTGGACGTCCGCCTGGTTCAACAGTTCGCGGCGGATGGTTTCGCCCGCTCCGCCTTCGAAGAGCACGTTATCGGGCAGTACCACGGCTGCCTGGCCGTGCTGCTTCAGGATGGTGAAGATGTGCTGGAGGAAATTGAGCTGTTTGTTGCTGGTCGAAGCCCAGAAATCGTCACGGTTAATGATCAGCGACTCTTTGGTTTGCTCGCCGGTTTCGTTGACGATGGTGACGCTGCTTTTTTTTCCGAAAGGCGGGTTGGCCAGCACGATGTCGTATTCCCCGTGTTTGCTGGCCAGGGCATACTTGGTGATAATCGGCAGGCCGTTTTCGGATTTATCGAACGCCGAAAACTCGGTGCCAATGCCATGCAAGAGCATGTTCATGGCGCACAGGCGGGTGACACTGTCCACCAATTCGATCCCGAAAAGGGTGGGCTTGTCTCAATAAAGTGGACAGTAAAACCGATTCAATTAATGGTTAGTTTATTTGGAATTCAAAGTCAACCGGAGAACTGAAATTTAACGCGCTGCGAGAACGCTGGCGAATTATGGAAGACTTCGAGGTGATCGAAGATCTCGGATTGAGCCTGAAGCCGCCCGGCAAAGGCGCGGCGGAAAACCAACTCCTATTTGAGGGTGCTCCAGAAGCTTTCCATGGCGGCGTTATCGTAGCCGTTGCCTTGGCGGCTCATGGAGGTAACCCGGCCGGCCTGGCAGAGCGCGCGGCGGTAAGCTGTGGTTGAATGGGAAGGATGAGTTCCGAGCGGCGGCGAAACTTGGACTAGTAAAAACGGCTTGGGTTATTTGATTTGGGATAGCCTATGTTCCTAGCTCTCGGGACTGCACCGGTTTTGATTGGTTTAGTTGTTACTCACGGTCCCTATGGTTACAGGGCAAATCCTGCTAGGGACCAAAATTGGGTCCGCAGGGCGTTCCTTTCAAGTGAAAGAAGGTCGAACGAACGGTTTCTTTTTTCCCTTGGTGAACGATTTTGCCGACTCCCGGCGTGTGGTTATTATGAATAAGCACTTCCCGCAAGTTACTTTATTGCTTGGAGGGACTGGTGCGCTTAAAACCGGACTCCCGCACTTCGGGCACTTCAATTGGGCTCTGGGCATATGCCAAAATAGTCTCTCTCAAAAGGCATAGCAAGTATAGAAGGTTTTTATCAGTGGCGGCGAATTGCGCCCAAAGTATTGTCACTCGGAGGGAGTGGAACCCTACTTTTGGCGCCATTTAATGGCTGGGTTAAGGGCCTTGATGTCAGGCCTGCTTTTGCCTGCGTTGCGACACGGTAAGTCATTTCGCCCCAACATCCGAAGTGCTATCAGCCGCACCTCGAGGTCGGCTTTGTTTGCTTATTCGGCGGCATCGATATTTGAGACTTGCCAGGGTTGATCGATAATTCTGAATTTTGGGTTTAGTTCCACCCGTCTTTTCAGGTCTACTAAATCTTGCGGCGAGTGTTCGCCAAAGACGGGTCCCCAGGTCCAAACTTCACCATCGCGGGTTAACACCACCCCACCGCCGCTTCCGGCGGCCGTGGCGACGATGGGTTTTTGTAGTTTAATTTTTCGGAATTTGACAAGGTTGGCCGCGGGTTTTGAGGGTTTTGGGTAATTCCCCCTGGCGTCCAGCTCCCAAAGCGAACCATCCTTTTTAGTCAATAGGTGATATGACCGCGCCGAGGAAGCGCAAGTTATCCAATCGTTTTCCGTTCCCACTTGCCCGGGGACCATAGTGGAGTTGGTATCCGCTGAGCCGGTGTAAAGGTGAGCATACTTACCCCAACTCCAAAGCGTTCCGTCGGCCTTGATGGCTAGGACAGTAGTGTCACCAAAACCGACGTCCGTCCAATTCGTATCGGGTGAAATGCGGGTTGGTATTCGCACCTCATTAGTATCCGTTGTGCCGCTCAGCGATCCCCAAAACCACAGACTGCCATCGGCTTGTTGAGCGACGGTTTGAATACCTTTCGCCCATACTTTTGTCCAGTGGGTCGAGGCGCCCACCTGGGTCGCTTCGAAGCATACTCGGTTGGTGCTTCCAATGCCCAATTGCCCGGCCCAGTTGTTCCCCCACGCCCACAAAGTGCCATTCGTTTTCAAACCGAAGCTGGATGCGACGCTTGCCGCGGCTTGTCGCCAATCGTTACCCGGAACGGAAGGAACCGGCACTGGTTGCGTCGTAGCGGAGTCGTCGCCTAATTCGTTATCGGTATTTACTCCCCAAGCCCACAGGGAGCCGTCGGATTTAACGCCGAGACAATGAGTATCCCCCACCGCCGCATTCACCCAATTCGTTTCCCTTCCAATCCGTCGCAACGACACGGTGTGGTGGATTTGCGGGTCGCTTAAACCCAGCACGCGGAAGACCGGGATTTCCTCGCCCCAGCACCAGAGGCTGCCATCGGATGCCAAAATAAGTCTAAAATGTCGACCCGCCCCAATCATGGGTTTTACGTTGCCCGTGGGCAAATGGAGTCTGCCCGCTTGCCGTGGAGGGAGATGTTGAAAATATTGGGTAACGGTCGCGGTACTGAGCGCGCCCAACAGCAGGACCGCACTCGTGATTGCGGTCGTTTTTAGTTTGCTCCAAGCCATAAGTTTCAAGGTTCCTTTTGCGAGGGTTAAAGTAGAACCACTAGCCACCGCGCCTTTGCCCACGGCGACAACCGTAACCGATTGAGCCAAGTACCAAGGGGCGGCTTGAACGGCGTTGGCCGAAATGGCTGCCGCGATGACCGCCGGGGTCAATTCAATGCCGCGTTTGGTGAAAAACCTCCGCATTCTTTCTAAGGCGCGATTAATCCGCATTCTCGTCGCGTCTTCGCTGGCGCCTTGTTCCGCTCCCACGGTTCTTAGATCCTTTCCTTCGAAAAACCTGAGAATGATGGCGTTGTGCTCCTTTTCGCCCAGTTGGGCCAGCGCCGTCTCTAATAATGGCTCGATTTGCGTCCAAGCATTCGATTGAGTTTCATTGAGCATGGATTGCTTATAAGCCTCCTGTTCACGGGCTTGGCGGCGGCGTTGCAGGGTCAAAGCATTGGCCGATACAAAGCGAGCGGTGCGGCATAGCCATCCGGATAGTATGATATTAACACTCAGAGACTTGGCTTTCTGTGACAGAATGATAAACGTGGTTTGAGTGATGTCTTCCGCCAACTGCGGATTACCAACTTGGCGGAGGGCAACCGAATAAACCAAGTTGATGTGGCGCGCCACCAAAGTGGCGAAAGCGGTTTCGGAATGGTGTCGGACGTAGGCTCGCACCAGCGTCATGTCATCGGTCGTCATGCCATTTACATATTTACGCTTCCCCTAAAAACCGAACATATTATTTCGCGGGGTTTTTAAATGGTGGAGGTTGATGGCTTAGCCGGTTCATTTACTGCCAAGACGGTAGGATAGAAGACACTTCCGGTCGGCGCTTTGGCTGCCCGGCGGTGTCGCTCACTCGGTCAGAGGCCGCTGGGGCAGCTTCCCTCGTTCGCGCCTTGCCGGACATTCAAGTTGCTCGCCATAAAGTGCATTCTATCCTACGGATAGATCAGTAGCTGCGTGGCTTACAATGATAATAATTCACTGGCTATATGGAACTAGGCCTGCTACCCTGTTAGAATGTTACGCAGCATTGGCGTGGCGCGAACGAAGGTGGGGATTTCCGCTGAGCCGTGTTCAGGTAGCTGGATTTGTTGTGTTTGCTGGATTTTTTATACGCCAAGGCTTCGTTTTTTGTCGCGCGCAAATCTTCGGAGGATCGGCCCGCGGATTAATTAATCTTCCTTTGGCGCAAAGAATCTACGGCGCAATCGCCGCTCGCCCAACTTCAGGAACTCGGCGTTGTCGAGAAGGCGTAACCGGAGCACAAGGCATATGCGTTATTCTATATTTCTCCGCCTATTGTGGTTAGCCGGGCTGATGCCGGTAATAGCTTGGGCGGATCCTTACGGCTTGATCCGGATCACCCCCCAAGGCGTGACCCCTAAGTCCCTACCGGTTTATCTTGAAACCGGCATCCGATGGACCAATGAAACGGGGACACTAAAAACCTTCGATCTCGTTGGGGCAGGGTCATGGACCAATCGCATCTATGTGCCTTCGGGAGGATCTTGCGCGATCGCCATGTCCGCTTACGGCCTTACTAACGCCGGGGTTTACGATTATACGCGGATTTTGACCGGCAACACCACCAATACCAACGTAGTTGATTTTTGCGGGACGATCAAAGTGCTCCCCTGGCCCTATCCAGATTTAGACCTGAATGCGAGTACGACGCTGAACTTGGCGCCTGGGGTGCATCATTATCGCAAGGTCAACTTGGGATCCGACGCGAGGATTCAGCTCTCCGGCAATACGACTATCATTGCTTGGGGTCAGTACTTCGGCCATCCAGAAGCAGCCATTGGCGACGCCGTCAACATGACCAGCGATTCCGCGATCATCGGCTCTGGGGTAGTCGGCCCAGACGGTCTGGCTGGCGGGGTGACCAGCACGAATCGAGGGGCCAATGGATTATCCGGCGCCACTGGTGGTTCAGGCGGCAATGGGTATGACCTGACGTTGATCGCCTATGGCCATGCTTATTTGAAAACAATCGACTTATCCGGCGGTAGCGGTGGCCATGGCGGCCGTGGTGGTAATGGCAACGATGGCAAAAACAACTCCGCTACCGATGACACCCTGGGGGGCGCGGGCGGCAACGGCGGGAGTGGAGCCCCCGGCGGCAATGGGGGTCAAGGGGGCCACCTGCGGGTCCTCGCACAAGGGTATTGCACCCTTTCGACCAGAGAAGGCGCCATCGTGAATGGTGGGGACGGTGGCGATGGCGGCGAGCGCGGGCGCTACGGTTATGGCGGCGCGTCTGGGGTTTACTACCGCACCAATGAAATCTCGACGGATGACTCCGGGCCGATCGGGAAGTGGGGCATTTCGGCCGCTGGCGGAACGGGTGGAAAGGCGGGCCAAGTTGAAATCCAGGCGCTGGATTTTTCCGGCCGCGTTGCGGCCGTTGGCGGGGCTGGCGGGAATAGTAAACTCGGTAGCGGGTGCCTGGGCGGGGGCGGAGGCGAAATCCAGCTTATCTCGGCTGCCAGTGTGGACGGAAATTTTTCCGTGGCGGGTGGCGCGGGTGGCGCCGGGGCTGTTGGAACGGAGGTCACCATGCTGGAACTAGGGGATCCCGAAAAGCGCGATGGCAATCCCGGCGGCAGCGGCGCGTCCGGTAATGCGGGTGGTTCTTTTTATGCGGAAACGCCTAAATTCTTGGGCGACGTAACGGCGATCGGCGGCGGCGGCGGGCGCGGCGGCGGTGGATCGGATGGCGTTTGGCGCGCGTCAACCTTTTCCAGCGAAACGGCTTTCCACAATTTTGTGGCGGTCAATGGCGGCGTGGGGGGGGCCGGTGGCGGCGGGGGCGGCGCCGGTAGCGTCCACATCAAAACCACCGCCTGGCGCGCCGACGGCCAAGCGCAATTTGACACCACGGGCGCCGCGGCCGGCGGCGGGGGCCTCGGCGGCAAAGGCCAGATCTGGAGCGCCACCACCACGAATTGGAGTTATCCCCAAGCGGTCTCTGGAGTCGATGGGGGGGCCGGTAGCCTGCCTAGCAAAAACACCGGTGAATTGCCCGATGGCTTGTGGCTTCAGACGGTGGTCGACAAGGAGAAAGCGAGCCCGGGCGATACGCTCGTGTATCGCATTCTCGCTACCGGGGTGACTAATCACGCCGAAGTTGTGATTTCGGCCGATGTGCCCGCGCACACCACCTTCGCCAGCGCCAGCGGTTCAGGTACGCTGACGAACAACCGGGTGCGGTGGTCCTTCCCTGTGTGGACGCAACCCTCGACTATCTGTGCTCTCAAGGTGCGGGTGAACCAAGACACCGCCTCGGAAACCTGGATCACCAACCAAGCCACCATGACCAGCTTATCGCGCCCGGCGGGAGTCGCCTCGGAAAAAATCACCACTCGCGTCGCGGTGCCGGCGTTGGAACTAGCGCTGGCGGCTTACCAAGTACTCGATGACGGAACCTTACAAGGCCCCGTACACCAAGCGAACGCGGGTACGGTGATCGAATGGGTCGCCACGGCGGCCAACGCGACCCGTGGCGCCCTGACGCTCAACCGAGTGCATGCGGAGCCCCCCAGCAACGCGGACACCGTGGCGGGGAGCCTCTCCCCG
>DBTJ01000166.1:0-9032 GCA_002306985.1 Verrucomicrobia bacterium UBA1319 | reverse complement strand
CCGTGGCGGGGAGCCTCTCCCCGGCGGGCGTCGCGAGCACCGCCGAGATCGCCTGGCCCGGTCCTTACACGCTCAATCCCGGAGCGCCGCTGGAATTTCGCTTCCGCGGCAAAATCACAGCCCCCATCGCCAAAGGGGAAACCCAAGCGAGACTGGGGGGAGTGACTTTCGAATATACGCAAAGCGGGGTTTCGGGGTCCCAAACCACCGATTCCGCAGGCCTGAATTTAACCACCAAGACCTTGGTGCTGGCGGCCACCCCCTCAAGCATTGCGGCGGATGGCAAATCGACGGCGCAAGTCCTGGCCATCGTCACCAGCAACGGCGTACCTGCTGTCCACGAACGGGTATCGTTCCATACTATTCAAGGCCTGTTCATTTCCACCGATGAAACGGCCGATACCACCGCGCTCACGGACTCGGCGGGGAAAGCCTCCGTGACTCTGCGCGCCGATACGGAAAGCGGGAAGGCCACCATCACCGCTCAATGGGACGCGGCGGAAGCCCAAACCACGGTCATCATGCTGCAAGACGCACTCACCCTGAGCGCTTCCACAGCCGTCTACACCCGCATTCCCGGTAGCCAGTTTGGCGCAACCATGAAGGCCACCCGTAGCTTTGCCAGCGGCGTGGCTCCCGAAGCCACACTCTATGGCTGGACGGAAATTCCTGTGACCGTGCAGTATACCAGCAGCGATCCCAACGCGAACTTGCAGGGTAAGAAAATCCAGCTCAGTTGCGGCACCACCGGCTTAGGGTCCGCGCGCCTCAATTTCCCTGAAAGCGTGAGCACTGACGCGAGCGGACAGGCCACCTTTACGGTCGCGCTGGATGACTTATGGAAAGCGGAAACGTCGCTGGATGGGATCATCCTGGCGGCGCAACTCGACGGCGATGCCGCCATTAGCGGCCAGCAACGGATCGATTGGTTCGATAACCTCGGACAAGTGCTCGATTATTACTGGCAATGGATTCCTCGCGGCCTTGTGTGGGAGAACGCCATCTGGACGGAGGTGGAGAAGCGCAATCCCACCATCGTCAGCCTTTACCAAAGCTTGCTGCAACGCACCGGCATGGCCGGCCATGTCAATAACGCCCTCTCCAGCGTGCTTTTCGATTGGGTGGGCAATAATTGGAACAACCAGTTTGATCCCTATGTATGCGGCTCCTATCAAGCCCAAGTCTTAACAATGCTGTGCAATTTGCGGCTCAATACGACTGGCGAAGGCCAAACCGATTGGCTAATGAACGGCCTCGATTATGGCCCGCTCTTTGTCTTGGGGGGCGAACATGTTGCCACCATGATTTATCCGCGGGTGAATCTCGGACAAGCGGAATGGAAAAATGACGACACCCGGGTGCTGGATCCTTGGCTAACGCAAGAGCCCGCGATTTATACTTGGAAGACCTGGAAAAAAATGCTCGCCGCTTCGTTTGTGAATACAGTGGTGGAGCCCTTTATCGACTGCTCCTCCATCCTGCCGCTGGAGTATAACCACATGTATCCCTGCAACGGTTACGATTATCCCAATATTTCCACTCCCGCGCCTGCTAACGCAAAGAGGAAAGTGGCGCAAATCCTCTGTCCCGTGCAAGCCTGGATCGAGGATGCCAGCGGCCGCCAGGCGGGGTACGTAGGCAGCGCAATGGATGGCACGCTGACCGCCGTCCAGACGCTAACGAACGCGTCCTTCTCGGTTGTCGCCGAGGCGGACGGCTCCCCGGCTTGGTTCTTCACCTTGCCCAGCACAGCGGCTACCCTGCATCTGCGCTCGGTATCGGCTGGGGAAATTACCCTGTTGATGCCGGCCGCTTCGGGCACGCTGCTGCGCTATCGCGTCACCGCCAACGGGTCCAACGAAACCGGGCAGCTGCAACTGGCCTCCGGCCCAGGCGAATGGCCCGCTCTGGAATGGAATGGGACCATCCCAATTGTTCCCGAAGTGTTTAGCGCGCCGTGCTTTAGCAAAATCGATGTGGGTGGGGGGAAAGTCAGCCTCTCCTTCGATGCCATGGCCAGCCGAGTTTATTCGGTGCAATACCGGCCGGCGCTGGGAACGGGCGACTGGCGGCTTTTGCAGAGCGTGGGGCCGCTGGAAACGGGCGCGCCGCAAACCATCACGGATGCGGCCACGAGCAGCCAAAGGTACTACCGGCTGAAAATCGACTAGGCGGCGCGGCAAAGGAAAACCGTTGCCGCCAGCGCGCGAGGTGCCCCGGATAAGGTCATGGATATTCACTCCATGCGAATCGGTGATGGCCAAATCGTTCAAAGCCAGCACCCACGCGGTTAACCGGCTTTGCGTTTATCATCGGCTGCCACGACCACAAATCGTTACGCTACGGTTGAACGGATTCGAAGCCAATTTAGCGGGACGGATGCCGAAATATAAAATATTATCGTTGGCGGTTTTAGTTGGATAGTGATGCGCGATGGTTTGCTAGCGCTGGGCTAAACGATGTTGAGCGCGTCCGTGGAACGCGTGAGCCCGGCTTGGAACTCTGGCTGAAGCGGGCCAATCCCGACTCCAAGCCGGCAATAAAATCCGGATCGCGGCCCAGCCACGCTCATGGCATCAAGCGTCCAAATTGGCGGTCCACGAAATGGAGATATTGTTGCCAATCATAATCCGTCAGGTCGTGTTGTCCTGACCGCAAATGATAGCCGATGGTATCCCCCACAGGGTGATCGGCCGCCGGTTGGGTGGCAACGCCCAGCCCGCCGGCATTTAGGAGTTGGTAGACGGGTTCGGCGTGCCACGCGGCCAGAAACTCACCTTTTGGATCTGCCCAACGATCCTCGACCGCGCTGGCGATGTAGACCGGTCGCGGCGCGATTAGGGCGATGAGTTCGTGTTGATCAACGGGCAGGGCATCCACGCGGTTGGCGTAAGCCGCAAGCCGGCCGCCAAACCAGAAAGGAAAGGCTTGCGTGATGATGGCCAGCGTTTCCCCGTAGTTGCGCCGGCTTAAGGCCGCCCCGGCGCATCCCGAACAGTTGGCAATCGCGATCGCGAAGCGTTCGTCGTGGGCGGCGGCCCAGAGGGCCGTTTTGCCCATCCGCGAATGCCCGATGACCACCACCCGCCGGGCATTGACTTCCGGCAAGGTCTCCAGATAGTCCAAAACCCGGCTAAGACCCCATGCCCAGACCCCCAGAGCTCCGGATTCATCGGGACTGACAACTCCTTCCCGAGCCCGGCCCAACAGTCGCAGAACCCCCGATTGATAATTCGTCGCCGAGTCAGGGGCCAAATGCTGGATATTCACTGAAGCCAAGCCATAGCCTCGTTCCAGAATCTGATTGGCCACTTGACGACCGCTGGCCACGTTTTCCGCCTCCGTGGGCCGTTTTGAACCGGGTAGGCGCCGAGCGACGGCGGGCAAAGGATATTCCCGCGCCGTATCGAACAAATGCACCCCCAGGAAAATCGGCGCCGGTTTATTTGCGTTGCTGGGTAAGTAAAGCGTGAAAGTCATGGCGGTCCCTTGGAAGGCCCCGGTGATCTCCATCTGGATGTCTCGTCGGATGGCCCGACCCTCCAGGGCTGGTTTGGGTTCCTGCATCGGAAGGAAACGAACCTCCGCCGGCCGGGGAAGAAATCGGCCATAGACTTCGCGCTGAAACTGCTCGAGAATTTCGGGGCGTCGGAGGCGCAGCCACATCGAAGCATTCGTGACCCACCGCCCATCCTCCAGGCGCAAAGGATCGGGCAGCGTATAGTTCCCCACCTTGGCCTCGTCGTAGTTTACCTCGGCGGCCAACGCAGCCAACGGACGGGAAAGGAAGATCCAGAGCAGGAGAGTGGAACAACCGAACATGGTTTTTGCGTTCATTAGCCCCTTAGCATAGGCCCAAACCAAACCACCAAGCAAGACGAAGCTGGGTCACTCCCGAGGCGATCTCGTGGGCATTGAGGCGGTTTATTGCTTGAACATTGAGCCGACACAAAGCGCATGTTCGGCGGATCGATTAAAATATTGTGTTATTATAGAGAAGCTCATTTCAATACTTCCGTGACAACTCCATGAGCCATCACCATCGACCCCACGCATAAATCGAACTTCTGGGAAGGCTGTAAGAAATGATACGGGGCATTTGGCGCAAGAAAAAAGATTTTTGCTAAGTATACTGTTTGATTGTGCTCAGGGGCTTTATCTAACTCTACGAATAGAGTCCACAGTTCCTTTCCCCACATGGGATCACCTTCAAAATGTATATGCGACCAGAACCTTAAGGGATGGGACGTACCCGCAGGAGACAAATTCCAGCCTTGCTGAAAATGAATTTCAGCTAGCGCTTCCAAATTATTAGACGGTGTATTCGTGATACGCTCTTATTAAATTATAATTGAGGCTCACATTAACTCACCTTGCCCACAAATGTAAACTAAAATATCCCAAAAACACCGATTCTTAGACAATAATTTTGGTTAAGTTGCCTCGAAATGGTGGACAGAGAATCGGGCTATAGTGCAACCTGAAAACCATCAAAGAAAACCCGGATAAACCGCGGGCCCAAATCGATGAAACGTTCAAACGGGAAGCCGTCCGGAACTGGCTGGCTAGTATTACTATGTTAAGTGATAACCACGCTAATATCATCAAACTTTCTGCCGCAGCAATAACAAAAGCCGACCAACCTCAGCAGCCACGGACGCATCTGGTTCAACACTCGTTCCCACGTCACACCAGAAGTATTTTTTCGCGCTCGCAAAAACCACCGCCACGAACAGGTAGGCGAGCACCGCCATGATCAGATGGTGGTGAAAGCCCCGCCAACCTCGCCCCTCAAAGTGATCGAGCCCCAAGTCGTCTTTTGCGCGTTGGAAATATTGCTCGATGTTCCAGCGGGACCGGCTCAGCCGCAAACAACGGGCGACGGTGGGTTCACGGTGCAATTGGGCCAAGTAATAATGGTACGCTTCCACGTCACCCTCCGGCCAGTCGACCCCGAGCCATACCTCCTCCAAGGAGTCGGCTCCGCGTTCCAGGGCGCCGGGCAAATAAACTCTCATCCAGGCCAGACGGGTGTGGCGTTTCTCCCCCTGGGCCGTCTTCCAGGAACAAGCCTGCCATTTCAGCGATTTCTGCGCCGCGAAGAGTTTCTTCAACGTGGAGGCCGGGGGCGTGTTCTCGGCCACCTGCCACCGCGTGCGTTTCTTTTCCAGGGCCACCGGTTGCGCCCAGCCATTGAGCTGATCCGCGTCGACTTGCAAAAAGAACTCCAGCCCCAGACGCCGGAGTTCGTCGCGAAACTCCCCGTTGATCCCGTAAGCGTTATCGCCTAGCACCGGCGCTCGGACCACGCCATCGGCCAGTGCTTCCTGGATTAGGTTAATGGCTATCTGCGGTTTGGTGGCAAAGGCCACCTCGTCGGGAACTCCGGCTTCCCGGCAACGCGCCCGGTCTTGGGTCCAACTTTCCGGCAAATATAAGCGCGCGCCCACCGGCACGGCGACCACTCCGTCGGTAATGGCCACTTGCACGTTCACCTGGCAGTTGGCGGACTTGCCCACGGCCCCACAATATTGATGGGCTACGCCGACGGAATGCGTGCCTTGTTTGAGCCAGCCGGTCTCCTCCACAATCCAGGCCTCCAACGGCTCCAGGCAATCCAACGCCAAGGGACGGATCGCTTTCCAAATCACCGACTCGTCCCAGGGACTGTCGGCGATGAACTGCTGCAATTTCTGCGCCTCCACCCCCAACCGTTCAGCCATGGGCTCGATGGATTTGCGCTGTCCGGGCAGGAGTAATCCCTCCACGTAAAGCGTCGCCCCTACGCGCCGCTCGCTGCGCCCGAGGTTTTGCACCAGCGGGCTAAGAAAGGTGGGGAACCGCTGTGCGCTTTGCTCCCACAAAGTTTCGTTCCAGGCCATACTCGGCCAGGATCGCGGTTCGGCGCTAAAAAGGCAAGAATATACTTAACATAGTAATACTAGCTCCGGGGTAGTGCTTTCGTGTCGCAATTTAGAAAAACGAACCATACTACAGTTTTACCCCTTTTTCAGCATAAAGTACGGTCGGATAAATTAGGAACACTTAGCGATCTGGTTCTTTTTTTAATAATGCTCTTTGTTCATTTATTTTTGAAATAATATTATTATCCACTTGAACAATCACAGAATGCACATCAGCGGATAACACTACACCCCGTTGAGCATCATTATCAGATATCTCAATCTTAATGTCCGACAATGTTAATACATGATTCGTCAACACAGCAAGTCTGGTATAATTTAAAACATAGCTATTATCAACCACCCTCCCATCAATGGTTCTACAATGCGGCACATATTGACTAACAATTAATATCTTAGAATAATTTAAAATATTTGTATCATATATTTTTCCAATCATCAATGATACATCTATACCAGATGGCGTTACGTAAAAAGGCATGCAGCTATCGTTTGTACTAACAAACACCCTACCATACCGACTGCCAACATTAATGTTTTTAGTAAAATCTGAAAAATCCGCACCGCTGCAACTATTGCGTATAATATACACGCACATGACAAGTATTAGTATGTTTATCTTTTTCATAACACATAGAAAAATTAATAATTATACGCATCAGAACAATTTGGTTTGGGCGGAAGACCGGACACACTTGGTGTCGGGCGGGGAGAATACGTATAATTACTCCCATCAATTAACCCGTTACTATCGTATCTCAGATTTAGATATTCATTACTAATTAGAGCGTTATCTGCTATTGCATAATCCCAAAAAGCATTTTCATATACCATAGCTACTTGATTAGCCCACTGCTTAAGATAAGTGCCATAAATGGTTCACACCATACTACAACACAGTTGTTTCCAATCTATAACGTTTTTAACCTTATCCAGATACGCATAGTATGCACGCCGATACACGTCACCCCTTCGGTCTTCGTGAGCAATTATATAATCCCAACCGTTTTCACTATACCTAGGAGGTTGCGATGATGGATATATTGTTGTTACATTTAACTCATAGTCTTTCGTCACGTGTAAAGTATAACAATTAGCGCATGTTATATATTCTTCACTTACACGAAAATCAAGCTGCTCAAGAACTGGTGTCGTTTTCCCCAAAAAGCCTGGATTATTGGGATCAATTGTTCCGGGTTCCGACAGCAAATAAGAAATGGTAAACGATAATCCTAAATCATCGATGAATGAAACAGGATTACATCTCGCAAAAGTATGCAAATTTAAACCACCACGCTCCTCGATCGGGTCCCTACTAATCCATCTCCCACTGGTTGCATCATAATAGAGATAGCCATAATACACGAGACCAGTTTCCTCATCGGTGTATTTCGTTGAAAAACGGAATGGGTTGCCGCTGGCGGCTGATTTGGCGCTGGCCGGCGGGTTGCCGAAGGGATCATATTCGTACTGCTCGACCAGGACACCGTCTTGAGCGCCTACCAAAGCCGACACGTTACCGTTGCCGTCATAGGCCACGAAATGCCGCCCGCCAGATGTGTGGTCGGCCACCATTAATAATCCACCCACGCCACCCGCCCCTTGCGGCGTGCCACTTAGGTCCGTGCCCCAAAGGTAACCGCGCACCACATCGCCTCTCTGGCCGTCCACCTCGGCCACCAGATTCCAGCCGTCATAAACAAACACCGTACTGCTTGCCGCCTTGGCGGTATAGCCGCTTTTAACGCCGGAATAAACCTGCTTGACAATCCGGCGACTGCGGGCGTCATACGCGAACTCCAACCGCTTGCATGTTACGGCTTTGGAACTGGCAACTGACTCCATCGCAATGAGCCGGTTCTCAGCGTCCCAAGTGTAAGACCATTTCCCATCCGTCAGCAAGTTTCCATCCGCGTCGTACGTGAACTGCCCCGTCTGCTCAGCCACAACTTTCTGGGCTTCGCCGTCACTGATCGACTCTGTGCTATCAATCGCCTTGCCCAATGCTTGGCTGGCCTGCGCCCCGGCGTTGAACGCCGCCGCCTGCCGGTAACGGTTCAATGCATCCGACTCATACCGCACCTCCACTCCGGAGGCCACCGCAGTCTTGCGGTTGCCGATGCTGTCGTAGGTGTAACCAAATGTCGCATTGGCCAGTGACTTGGCCTTAGCATCCACTTTTACCCCGTTAGTCAACTGGCCTAGTCTATCGTAGCCGTATTGCCATGCCGTTTTATCGGTGAGCGTGGCGCGGGTTCTTTGATTGGCCGCGTTATACTCATAGGCATAACCCACCGCTTGGTCGTTCACCGGTTTGGTTTCGACCGACTGCAACCGATTCAACCGGTCATGCTCTTTGACTGTCGCCATACGCAGCACCTCGCCGTCTCGATACTCAATCTGCCTCACCAGCGGGCTATTGGCAAGGTAGTGATATTGCGCGGAGTATTGGCCGTCACTCACCGTTTCCAGTCGCGATGCGCCGTCATACCCGTAATTCGCCTCCGACAGCGCGATTGGGTTGGCTTTGCCTTTATTGGCCAAGGTTTTCACCTGTGTACGCCGATATAGCGCATCGTCGCAAACCATGCATGCCGCTGTAATAATCCGGCGGTTTTACGGCGCCAAATCGGCCATCGCTACGACAGAATCTTGGCCGTTTCGGCAATCTCTCGCTTCTGCCACTGCCATCGTAGCACTACGATGGGAACCTGGACTTAATAGGACCCCAATCTGGCCAAGGCGCAGGAACGCCTTAAAGAAGTCGTTAAACTCTATGCGGCCAAAGCCCCAAAACTGGCCGATTGGATCGAACACAATATCCCCGAGGGTTTGGCGGTTTTCCAACTTCCTCTGGAACATCACCGCCGCCTGCGCACCTCCAACGCGGCCGAGCGGCTCAATCAAGAACTTAAACGCCGCACGCGCGTTGTGCGCATATTTCCCAATGAAGCTTCGCTTTTACGTTTGATCACCGCCCTGCTCATGGAAAAAAGCGACCTGTGGGAAACCGACAAAATTTATCTCAACATGAAGCCGGAATACACCAAACCATAATACCCGCCCTTGGCCAGATGAATGATTTTACAGAATAATAATTGCGCGGCC
>DBTJ01000100.1:2207-6144 GCA_002306985.1 Verrucomicrobia bacterium UBA1319 | reverse complement strand
TTCAGCGTCGCCGACCTCATCCGCACCGCCGATACTTTGCGGCAAAGCGGCCAACCCGATTCGGCCCGGACCCTTTACGCAACGTGGGTCCAGCACAACCAGGATAATCCGCTGCTTTACGCTATTCTCTTCAATTACTCCGTGATGCTTTCGGATTCCGGCCAATTGGCCGAAGCGCGCGAATGCCTGGAACGCGCGGTGGCGCTAAGCCCGGATTTCATGCCCGCCTACATCAACCTGGGGCGCGTGTACGAACGACTCGGCAACATCGGCGCCGCCGTCGTGCAATGGTCGGCGGTGCTGGCCAAGCTGGCGACCGTCAACGGCGCGGCCATTACCTACAAAACCACCGCGCTCAACCAGAGTGCCCGCGCCTTGGAGGCGGCCACCCAGGATGAATCCGCCGAAAACATGCTGCGCCAGAGCTTGGAACTCGATTGCCATCAGCGGGAAGTCGCCCAGCATCTCATCGCCCTCCGGCAACGGCAATGCGAATGGCCGGTGGTGGCGCCGTGGGAGCGCGTCAGCCATGAGGCCCTGATGCGCGGCATGTCGCCGCTCTCCGCGGCCGCCCATACGGACGATCCCCTGCTCCACCTGGCGATCGCCTGGAACTACAACAAAGTGGACGTGGGCACCCCCGCCGGAGCGCTGGCGGCTTGGCCGCGGGCGACCGCTCACACCGGCCCCTTGCGCATCGGTTATCTTTGCTCCGATTTTCGCGAGCACGCCCTCGGTCACCTGCTCGCGGAAATATTCGCGTTGCACGACCGAAACGCGGTGGAGGTGTTCGCCTATTATTGCGGCCCGGTCAGCCAGGACCCGATGCACAACCGCTTTAAAAGCACCGCGCAACATTGGGTCTCCGTCACTGAAATGGACGACGCGACGGCCGCCCGGCGCATCGCCGAGGATGGCATTCAAATCCTGGTGGATCTTAACGGCTACACCCGCGAGGGGCGCACCAAGCTGGTGGCGCTCCGGCCCGCGCCGGTCATCGTGAACTGGCTGGGGTATCCCGGCACCTTGGCCAGCCCTTACCACCATTACCTCATCGCCGACGATTGGATCATTCCCCAAGACCACGAGCTTTATTATTCGGAAAAAGTGCTGCGGCTGCCCTGTTACCAGCCCACGGACGGCAAACGCATCGTATCGCCCCAGCCGCTTACCCGGCAAGACGCCGGACTACCCGAAAACGAGATGGTGTATTGCTGCTTCAACGGCGCGCACAAGATCACCCGTTCCACCTTCGAGCGGTGGATGATGATTCTGGGCTTGGCGCCCAAGAGCGTTTTGTGGTTGCTCAGCAGCACGGCGGCGACCCAAGAACGCTTGCGGCAATACGCCGCGCAACGCGGCATCGCGCCCGAACGCATTATTTTCGCCGAGAAAATGGCGCACGCCAACCATCTGGCCCGTTACGCGCTGGCCGATTTGTTCCTGGACACCACCCCGTATGGCGCCCACACCACCGCGTCCGACGCGCTCTGGATGGGCGTGCCCGTGCTGACATTGAGCGGGCGCTCCTTCGCCTCGCGCGTCTGCGGCAGCCTCGTCCGGGCGGCGGGCATCCCGGAATTGGTCTGCCAAACCGCCGAGGCTTACATCGGGCAGGCGGCCGCGTTCGGCAAAGACCGCGCCTCCCTGCGACCGCTTCGCGAAAAACTCCAGGCGGCGCGCGCTACCTGCGTCTTGTTCGACACCCCCCGGTTGGTGCGCGAGTTGGAAAAACTCCACCGCCAAATGTGGCGCGAATACCAAAGCGGAGCGTTGCCCAAGCCGGATCTGGCGAATCTGGAAACCTATCTCGAAGTTGGCTGCCAGGTGAAACACGACGAAATCGAAGTGCAAACGATCCCGGATTACCCCGGTTGGTGGCGCGCCCAACTCGGCCGCCGCGACCAATTTCGGCCCATCGAGCGGGACCACCGGTTCGTCAACGGGGAGTTATTCCCGTAATCGCGGCGTCGCCCCGCGCGCCGGGTTACCGATGAGTCCGTAGGATAGCATACAAGTCGGAATAACACCAATCCATCGCGAGTTCGCGGGTCGGACAGGCGGTGAAATCCATTTTCACGGAGTGGCGGTTGACCTCGGAAACGACGCTCGACGCGAACTGGGCCTCCACCATGGTTGGCCATGACGTGTTCCCCCGCCGTCCCCCCAGCCCGGAAGCCGTTGAGATGCGCCTGAAGTCCAGCGCTTGGCCGCCTCCGAAGCAGATGCTACACCGGCTTTAATCCGCCATCCGAACGCGGCCAACCGGGATCGGCGGCGGCGCGAACCGCCAGCGACAGCGGACGATAATGCGCTTGACGCTATCACGGGCGGGAACATACTGACGGTCATGAATTCAGCCCAAAATAGCAACTCGCGGTATCATGCCGTCATGGCCAACGCCGCCGGTTGCATCGACCGTCGCGCCTTTCTGCAGGCCATGGGCGTGGGCGCCGCAGCCTGGGGCGTTTCGGCCACGGCCCGCGCGGCGGAACCCGCCATCCAAGGGTTCGAGCGCGCCGCGACCACCAGCGAGGTTTCCAAAGGCTGGCAACCCGTTTCCGATCGCAAAATCCGCGTGGGCATCGCGGGTTACGGCGTGTGTAAATTCGGCGCGGAATTCGGCTTTCAAAACCATCCGAACGTGGAGATCGTCGCCGTCACCGATTTGTTCCCCGACCGTTGCGCCGAGTTGGCCAAAGTCTGCCGCTGCGCCAAAACCTATCCTTCCTTCGAGGAAATGCTCAAGGACAGCCGGCTGGAGGCGGTGTTCGTGGCGACCGACGCGCCGAGCCATTCCCGGCATTGCCTGGAGGCGCTCAAGCGGGGGCTCCATGTGGCCACGGCCGTGCCCGCCCTGTTCGGCGACTTGGAGGACGCGGAAACCTTGCTGGAAGCGGTAAAAACCACCGGTCTCAAGTACATGATGTTCGAGACCTCCTTTTTCCACGAGGATCTCTACGCCATGCGCCAGATCTACCAGGCGGGCGGATTCGGCAAGCTCGTGTACTCCGAGGGCGAGTATTACCATTACATGGACCAGCCGATTCCGTCCTACAAGAATTGGCGCGTGGGTTTGCCGCCGCAATACTATCCCACGCACTCGAACGCCTATTATATCGGCGCCAGCGGCGGGAGCTTCACCGAGGTAAGCTGTCAAGGCATGCCTAGCGTCATCGCGGAAATGCAACCGGCGAACAACGCCTATAAAAACCCATTTGGCACGGAAATCGCCTTGTTTCGCACGAGCGAAGGCGGTATGTCGCGCATGGCGGTTAGCTGGGATACGCCCGGCTACGGCGGCGAAATGGGCCGGATTCGCGGTCAGAAGGGGTCTTACTATGGCAAATACGAGGGTTTGGCCAAAGAATTGCCCGGCTTGGTCCGGCCGCCCTTGCCGCCGGGAGTGGAAATGGGCGGGCACGGCGGTTCGCACGGGTATTTGATGAGTGAATTCATCGCGTCGATCCTCCAAAACCGCAAACCCCTGGTCGATGTGGCCACCGCCTTAAACCTGACGGTTGCCGGCGTGGTCGCGCACCAATCCGCGCTCAAAGACGGGGAAACCCTAAAAATTCCCCAATTCCGAATTTGAACCCAAACCATTTAAAAACTCGGCGCGCTTGCCCCATGACCGCCCCTTCGCCCCCAACGCGGGGAAGGCCGTCCCCCAGCCTAAACCACGGCGAGCGCCCGCGGCTAAAACGGCCGGTTTTATCCGGGAATCGACCGTTGACACCCCACCGTCGTTTGTTAAAGTGAGTGTCCAGTTTTCGGGAAAAAATCCCACAATAAAGAAGAATTATAGAGAGTATTACTATGGCTAAAAACGAGAAATCGCCGAAGTACGTTTACCTCTTTGGTAACAAAAAGGCCGACGGCGACGGCTCCATGAAAGCTTTGCTCGGCGGCAAAGGCGCCAACCTGGCGGAGATGA
>DBTJ01000100.1:1339-1958 GCA_002306985.1 Verrucomicrobia bacterium UBA1319 | reverse complement strand
TCACCACCGAAGTCTGCACCTATTATTACGAGAACAAGCGGGTCTACCCCAAAGCTTTGCAGCCGCAAATCGAGGCCGGCGTGGCCGCCATCGAGAAAATGCTCGGCAAGAAGCTCGGCGACAAAGAGCGCCCCTTGCTCGTCTCGGTGCGTTCCGGCGCCCGGGATTCCATGCCCGGCATGATGGATACCATTTTGAACCTTGGCTTGAACGACATCACGGTCGCCGCGCTGGCTAAAGCCAGCAACAACGAGCGGTTCGCCTGGGATTGTTACCGACGGTTCGTGCAAATGTACGGCGACGTCGTCATGGGCGTCCAGAAAGCCGCCAACGAGGACCATGAGCCGTTTGAAACCGTCATCGAAAAGCTTAAAGCCGAGCTCTTCCCCGGCCAAGAGCACGTGCTGGATACCCAGCTCGACGCCGACGCGCTGAAAAAACTGGTCGCCAGCTTCAAGGCGTTGATCAAAGAGCGGACCGGCAAAGATTTTCCGAACGATCCCTGGAAGCAACTGCAAGGCGCCGTGGGCGCCGTGTTCGGCTCCTGGATGAACGACCGCGCGATTGTGTATCGCCGCAAATACGGCATTCCTCATGAATGGGGCACCGCCGTCAACGT
>DBTJ01000100.1:461-1091 GCA_002306985.1 Verrucomicrobia bacterium UBA1319 | reverse complement strand
GGGCACCGCCGTCAACGTCCAGGCGATGGTGTACGGCAACATGGGTGAGAGCTCCGGTTCCGGAGTGGCCTTCACCCGCGATCCGGCCAGCGGCGAAAAAGTGTTCTACGGCGAATTCTTGATGAACGCCCAGGGTGAAGACGTCGTGGCGGGCATTCGCACCCCCATGCCGGTGGCTAAACTGCAAGAAGTGATGCCGCACGCCTTGAAAGAATTGGAAGCCATCCGCAAAACCTTGGAATCGCATTTCAAGGACGTGCAGGATTTCGAATTCACCATCGAGGATCGCACCGTGTTCATGCTCCAAACCCGCAACGGCAAACGCACCGGCTTGGCCGCGCTGCGGTTCGCCGTCGAGATGGAGAAGGAAAAGCTGATCGACTGGAAGACCGCCATCAAGCGCGTGCCCTCCGAGCAGCTCGACCAAGTTCTGGCCCCGATCTTCGACCGCGAAGCGCTCAAGAACGCCAAAGCCATCGCCAAGGGACTTCCGGCCGGCCCGGGCGCCGCTTGCGGCCGCATTTATTTCAATGGCGAACGTTGCGTGGAAGCCGAGGCGCGGGGTGAAAAAGCCCTGCTCGTCCGCTTGGAAACCTCGCCCGAAGACCTGCGCGGCATGAGCGTGGCCAA
>DBTJ01000100.1:0-154 GCA_002306985.1 Verrucomicrobia bacterium UBA1319 | reverse complement strand
CGCACGCGGCCTTGGTGGCCCGCCAAATGGGCCGCGTCTGCGTCTGCGGCGCCAGCAGCCTGCAAATCGATTACGCCAAACGCACGCTCTCGGTGGGCGGGTTGACCTTCAATGAAGGCGACTTCCTCTCCATCGACGGCACCCAGGGCGACGT